>JBGAKX010000026.1:0-41000 GCA_044224215.1 Blastocatellia bacterium | reverse complement strand
GACGGCGCTTTCCAACGTCCGTGGCCACCGGACAAAGCGCCGTCGCGCTCCGCTTGCCGGCGCACTCCAAGGGCGAACTACTTCTTCAGGCTTCGGATATGCGCCACGAGACCCTTGATCTGGTCCGAGGAGAGCGTCTTGCCCCACGCCGGCATCACCTTGCCCTTGCCGTTCGTGATCGAAGCCGTGAGCTGCTCATCCGTAACGCCTGCCTGCCAGGCCGCATCGGTGAAGTTCGGCGTCCCGGCGATATTGCCCGTGCCGTCGGGCGCGTGGCACCCGGCGCACTTCGAGGCAAAGATCCGCGCGGCCGACTGGGCAGTCGCTGCCGCTGCCATGGACGACGGCGCCGCAGGCGCCAGAAACCAGACGATTCCCGCAATGAGGGCCGTCGTTGCAATTCCCAAGCTTCGTCGCATCTGTCTCGTCTCCTGGTCGTGATGTGTGGCTACAGAAAGGATGATGCTTCCGGCGCGCCTCACAGTCCGAGTTTTTCGAAAAAATACGTCTTGAGCCCGGCGAGCGGCAGCCGGTCCTGCTCCATTGTGTCTCGATGCCGGACAGTAACGGCCTGATCCTCGAGCGACTGGTGGTCGACCGTGACGCAGAACGGCGTGCCGATCTCGTCCTGTCGCGCGTAGCACTTCCCGATGTTGCCGCTGTCGTCGAACATCGTCCTCAGCTGACCAGAGGCCTGAAGGTCGCTCTTGATACGTTTTGCGAGGTCGACCAATTCGGATTTGTTGCGCGCAAGCGGGATGACCGCGACCTTGACCGGCGCAAGCTCCGGGTGCAAGTGCAACACCGTCCGCTGTTTGCCGCCCTCGAGCGTCTGCTCTTCGTACGAGTCCATCAGGAATGCGAGCGTGATCCGGTCGACGCCGCCCGACGGTTCGATCACGTACGGTGTCAGGTGCTGGTTCGACGCGACGTCGAAATACGTCTGCTTCATGACCGCGTGCTCGTTCGGGATCTCGGTCCCGTCCTTGAGCACGAGCTTGCCGCCCTTGGTGTGGCACGTCAGGTCAAAGTCCTTGCGGTTGGCGATCCCCTCGACCTCTTCGTACTGCTTGTCCACGTCCTCGCGCTCGGGGAAGAACCGGTACAGCAGGTCGGTCGTCGCCTTGGCATAATGCGCAAGTTCTTCTTTCGATTGAACATACGCCCGCAGGTTCTCGGGCTTGATGCCGAACCGGTGGTACCAGCCGATCCGATCGGCAATCCATCGCTCGTGCCACGCGTCGTCTTCGCCGGGCATGACGAAGTACTCGATCTCCATCTGTTCGAATTCGCGGACCCGGAAGATGAAGTTCTTGGGCGTGATCTCGTTGCGGTAGGCCTTCCCGATCTGGGCAATGCCGAACGGGAGCTTGCGATTCGTCGAATCGAGCACGTTCTTGAAGTTCACGAAGATGCCCTGCGCCGTCTCGGGCCGCAGGTACGCGACGTCGCCGCCCTCCTCGACGGGCCCGACCGTCGTCTTGAACATCAGGTTGAACGCGCGCGGCTCGGTGAAGTCGTGGACGCCACCCTCCGCGCACTTCTCGGTGGCGTCGACCTGGTCGGCGCGAAACCGCTTCTTGCACTTCCGGCAGTCGACGAGCGGATCCGAGAACGTGTCCTCGTGCCCCGAGTATTTCAGGACGAGCCTGTTCATGAGGATGGCGGCGTCGAGGCCTTCCATGTCGTCGCGCTCGTAGACATTCGAACGCCACCAGACGCGCTTGACGTTGTTCTTCAGCTCGACGCCCATCGGACCGTAGTCCCATGTGCCCTGCAGGCCGCCGTAGAGCTCGCTCCCCTGGAACAGGAATCCCCGTCGCTTGCACAAGCTGACGATCTTGTCGATTGTGGCGCCCGCCATTGCTGCCTCCTGTGGTCTGCCCGAAAGCCCGAGAATATACACGAAACGCGGGGCCCGCCGAAGTCCGCCTCCCGCTGCGTTGCGCCGGTTCGAGCGTGCCTGCTTGCAATTCACACACGGAGTCGCGAGCATCGTCGCGTGTCGGGACCAGGACCTGTGCGCATTCGATTGGTCGCTGCCAGTGCGCTTGCGGCCGCCGCAGTCGCGTTGGCGTCGCCGACCGAGCCGGTGCTGCGCGTCACGACGAGCGCGTCGGCATCACGCGTGTACGTCGGCCAGCGTGTGACGGTGTCGTACTCGCTCGAACGCGACGATCGCAGGCCTGAACCGGTGGATTCGACGGTTGCACCTGCGCCCCCGGCACAAGCGCCCGAACCACCCGCCGACCGGGCGTTGCCGCCGATCCGGGACCTGCAGCTCGTTACTGCACCGCGATTCGAGGGTTTCTGGGCAAGCGAGATCGACGCATCCGACGATCCGCCGCCGCATCCCGACACCGGACGCGTTCGGCTTCGAAGCTTTCGCCTCTTCCCGATCCGCGCGGGCGTCCTGCGCGTGGAGCCTCCGACCTATTCGATGGTCGTCTATCCCGAATCGATGGAACAACTTGACGCGACATCCGTCACGGTCCGCAAGACCGCGGACGCGGCGTCGATCGCGGTTGTGCCCGTTCCCGACGCGGGAATGCCGGCGGGGTTTTCGGGGGCGGTCGGGCGATTCTCGCTGACGGCGAAGGTGACGACCCCGGAGGTGCAGATCGGCGACGCAGCGCGCGTCGAAGTCGTGCTCACGGGCGACGGAAACCTCGAGACCACCGGCGGTCCGGCGATCGATCCGAACAACGACGCGAAGATCCTCGAGGCGCGCCGCGTGACCGTCGATCTCGGACTGTCGAGCGCGGACGCCCCGGGTTCGGCGACGTGGACGATCGATGTCGTCCCCCGGCGCGAGGGACGGATCGAGCTGGGATCGGCGCGGCTCGACTACTTTGATCCGTCAATCGAGCGGTACGCCGTCGCGCAGTCGCAGCCGCTGGTGTTGACGGTTCGGGCGCGTTCCGAAACGCCGGCGGCCGCGCCGGCAACGGCGGACGCGTCGAGTGCGTTGTATGGCTGGCTTGCTGCGGGTGTGGGGCTCGCGCTGTTCGTGGCGTGCGCGTGGCTCGTGTGGCGATATGGGCGGTCGAGGAAGAAGGGCCGCGAATAAACGCGGATGGAGCGGATTTCCGCAGATCCAAAATCACCACACATTCGCAACAGTCATGCGGCGCGAGACCGGTACGCCGTCCGGTACAATTGTTTGTTCGTCCCGGGATTGGTGGTAAGCTGCCGCTCAATCCACACGACTGTCGGCGTATTCAGACGGGGAGGCTTCGAGGAACTCTATGCTCGACAAGCTGCGCGAGGAGTGCGGCGTTTTCGGGGTGATTGGCCACTCGGAAGCGGCGCGACTTACGTACCTCGGCCTCTACGCGCTTCAGCATCGTGGACAGGAGTCGGCCGGCATCGTGACCTCCGACGGCACCGCTCTTCGCTCCCTGCGCGGGATGGGGCACGTCAGCGACATCTTCCATGTCGACGCCCTGACAAAGCTCGCTGGCGACGCCGGCATCGGCCACGTCCGCTACTCGACCGCAGGCGAAGTCTCGTTGCGCGAAGCGCAACCGTTCGTCATCGACTGCCATCGCGGCCAGATCGCGGTGTGCCACAACGGCAACCTGCCGTATGCGTTGCAGGCGCGTCAGAAACTGGAGCTCGAGGGCGCGATCTTCTCGTCGACAAGCGACACGGAAGTCGTTCTGCACCAGATCGCGCGGTCCCGCGAAGAGACGCTCGTCGACGCCATCATCGAGACGTTCCGGTCGATCGAAGGCGCATACTCGATGATCTTTCTGACGCCGACGCAGCTGATCGTGGTGCGCGACCCGCGCGGGTTCCGCCCGCTGGCGCTCGGCGTGCTCGACGGTGCGTGGGTGGTCGCATCCGAGACGTGCGCGTTCGACCTGATCGACGCCGAGTACGTGCGCGACGTCGAACCCGGCGAAGTCCTCGTCATCGACCGCAACGACCGCGAGAACCTGCAGTCGCACTTTCCGCTCAACAAGGTCGAGCGCCCGTCGCACTGCGTCTTTGAGCACGTGTACTTTGCCCGTCCCGATTCGATGGTCTTCGGCCGCTCGGTCAACAAGAGTCGTCACAAGATGGGCAAGGCGCTCGCGCGCGAGCATCCGGTGCACGCCGACATCGTCGTCCCCGTTCCGGACTCGGGCGTTGCCGCTGCGATCGGGTATGCCGCCGAATCGGGGCTGAAGTTCCGCTTCGGACTCGTGCGAAACCACTACGTCGGGCGCACGTTCATTGAGCCCAAGCAGTCGATCCGCAACTTCGGAGTCAAGGTCAAGCTGAACCCGATCGAGGACCTCATCGCCGGCCGGCGTGTCGTGTTGATCGACGACTCGATCGTTCGCGGCACGACGTCGCGGAAGATCGTCAACATGGTCCGTCAGGCTGGCGCGACCGAGGTGCACCTCAGGATCAGCTGTCCGCCGACCGTCGCCCCGTGCTTTTTTGGCGTCGACACGCCAAACCGCGAACAGCTGATCGCGTCATCGCGCACGGTCGAGGAGATCCGCGAATTCGTGGGCGCCGACAGCCTGGGCTACCTCAGCCTCGAAGGGCTGCTGGCCGCATGCGGCGATCCACGCGACACGATGTACTGCACGGCCTGTTACACGAACCGCTATCCGATCCCCGTCACAAGCGACGCGAAGACGGAGCGCGAGAAGGAGCCGCTCGGCGTGTAGATCCCGCCCGGCCTCGTGTGTTCGCAGCGCGCCGAATCGACTTCATGAGCGACAAACCACAACAGGTCTCGTACAAGGACGCGGGTGTCGACATCGATGCCGCAACAAGCGCCGTCAAGCGCATCACGGGTCTCGCAAAGGCGACGTTCACGCCGAACGTGCTGACCGAGATCGGCAGCTTTGGCGCGTTGTTCAAGGCCGATTTCGGCTCGATCGAGGAGCCGGTGCTTGTGTCATCGGCCGACGGCGTCGGCACAAAGCTGCGCGTGGCCTTCATGACCGGCGTTCATGACACCGTCGGCTACGATCTGGTCTGCCACTGCGTCAACGACATTCTCGTCCAGGGTGCGAGGCCGCTGTTCTTTCTCGACTACTTTGCAACGGGCGGGCTCGAGCCCGATGTCGTCGTCGGCGTCGTCGAAGGCGTCGCCCGCGGCTGCCGCGAGAACGGCTGCGCGCTGATCGGCGGCGAGACGGCCGAGATGCCCGGTTTCTATGCAAAGGGCGAATACGACATCGCCGGATTCATCGTCGGCGTCGTGGACCGCAAACACGTCATCACGGGCGCGTCGATCGCACCGGGCGACGTTGCGATTGCGTTGCCGTCGGTCGGGCTCCACACGAACGGGTACAGCCTCGCGCGAAAGCTGCTGTTCGAGATCGGCGGGTACACGCCGGACTCGCGGCCCGACGAGCTCGGCGGGAACACGGTCGGCGCCGAACTGCTCAAGCCGCACCTCAGCTACCTGAAGCCGCTCGACGGGCTGCTCGAGAGCGGTCACATCAAGGGCCTCGCGCACATCACCGGCGGCGGGCTCGTCGACAACGTGCCGCGCATTCTGCCTGAAGGGACCGCGCTCGAGGTCGATCTCGGATCCTGGCCGATGCCTGCGCTGTTCCCGCTGCTCGTCCGGCTCGGAAACCTCGATCGCGACGAGGCGTATCGCGCCCTGAACATGGGCGTCGGCATGGTCGTCGTCGCGTCCGACGGAGCGCCGGCAGCGGCGATCGAGACGCATCTCGACTCGATCGGTCAGAGCCATTACCGGATCGGTCGCGTCGTCGCGGGTGATCGCGACGTGACGCTCCGCGATCGCGCGGCCGACTGATTCCTGCCGTGGACCGCAAGCGCGTAGGAATCCTCGTGTTCGACAGCGTCGAGGTGCTCGATTTCTGCGGGCCGTTCGAAGTCTTCTCGGTCACGCGACTCGGCGAGACGTTCGATCGCGACGCGCCGTCACCGTTCGAGGTGCTTCTCGTCGCCGAACACGCGAACACCATCACGACGACGGGCGGGATGCGCGTTACACCAGACTGCTCGATCGACGAGTGCCCGGCGCTCGACATTCTCGTCGTGCCGGGCGGCTGGGGAACACGGGCCGCGTTGACCAATGAACGGCTTCTTGCCTGGATCGCGGACCGCGGACGAGGTGTCGAAACGCTCGCGTCCGTGTGCACGGGCGCGATGCTGCTCGGAAAGACCGGGCTTCTCGACGGCCGGCGCGCCACGACACACTACATGTCGCTCGAGTGGATGCGCGATTCGTTTCCCGACGTCGAAGTCGTCACCGACGAGCACGTCGTCGTCGACGGCCGCGTGATCACGTCGGCCGGCGTGTCGGCCGGAATCGACATGGCGCTCCGCGTCGTGGCTCGGTACTGGGGCGACGCGGTTGCGCGCAATGCGGCGCGGCACATCGAGTATCCTTATCCGGACGACAACACCCGGAGGGTTTAGCGGCATGCTCACGACGTTGCGCCATTTTCTGACGTACGACGAATGGGCCAACCGGAGGGCGATCGAAGCGGTGCGCACCGTGCCTGCGGGCCGGGCAAAGGCCATCGGGCCGCTCGCGCACCTCCTCGTCGCCGAGAAGGCGTGGCTCGAACGGATCCTCGGCGACGACTCGACGACCGAATTCTGGCCGCCGGCCACTGTCGAGTCGTGCGAAGCACTGCTTGCCGAGAATCGCGCCGCGTGGCACCGCTTCCTCGCTGGCGCGACCGACGCCGATATGACCGGAGTCATTTCGTACCGGAACAGCAAAGGCGTCGCCTTCAATACTCCACTTCGCGAGATCCTCACGCACCTGCTGACGCACGGGGCGCACCATCGCGGCCAGGTCCTGCAGCTCGTCCGCGAAGAGGGCGGCTCCCCGATCACTGTCGATTACATCGTCTTTGTACGCGAGGTCGAGAACCAGCCGTGATCACGGCGCCGCCAACCCTCGATGCACGCGGCGCGACCGTCCCGCTCGGCCGGATTGCCGGCTGGGGCCGCTCGCCTGTCGTTGAGGGACGCGAGATCGTCTCGGAAGACCTCGTGCGCAGCACCAGATTCGCGTCGCTGACACGCGGTCTGGGCCGTTCATATGGCGACGCGTCGCTGCCGTCGTCATCGGAACGCCTCGTTGCCGGATCGCGTCTTGCAGACCGAATCCTCGCGTTCGACCCGTCGACGGGCCTGCTGCGCGCCGAGGCCGGGCTCTCGCTCCACGCGCTCAACCGGCTGCTGCTCACGCGCGGCTGGTTCACCCCCGTGACGCCGGGGACGCAGTTCGTGACGCTCGGCGGAATGGTTGCAGCCGATGTCCACGGCAAGAACCACCACAGCGCGGGCACATTTGGCCGGCATCTGGAAGCGCTCAGGTTGCGGACCGGAAGCGGGGAGATCCTCGACGTCGGCGCCGACTCCGAACCGGAACTGTTCCGCGCGACCCAGGGCGGCATGGGGCTGACAGGCCACATTCTCGAAGTCGCGGTGCGGATGCAGCGCGTTCCGTCCCCGTGGATTCTCGCGGGTGTCGAAACGGCGCCGGATATCGAGACGCTCGTCGAACGACTGCGCGCCGCAGGCCGCGAGTGGCCGTACACGGTGGCGTGGGCGGATTTCCTGCGCGACGACGGCCGCGGAATCCTGGTCAAGGGTCGCTGGGCAACACCCGACGAGGCGGGCATCAGAGCATTCGAGTGGCCAGGTTCGGTCGGCGTTCCTTTCGACATGCCGAACTGGGTGCTCGGCGGTCCGCTGATGCGCGTGTTCAACCGCGCCTATTACCTGGCGAACGGCATCGACGCGCGGACGGCGATCGTCCATCCGCAGCCGTTTTTCTATCCGCTCGACGCCGTGCGCGACTGGAATCGCGTGTACGGACGCCGCGGCATGACCCAGTACCAGTGTGTCCTGCCGAGTGCGTGCGGCGCCGAAGCGTTCCGCACGCTGATCCGCATTGCCCGCAGCCACGATTCGTCGCCCTATCTCGTTGTCGTAAAAGACTTTGGTGTCGAGGGCGAGGGGTTGCTCTCGTTTCCACGGCCGGGCATCACGTTCACGATGGACTATCCGGTCAGCGAGCGGACGACGCAGCGTCTCGTCGATGCGCTCAACGACTTTGTCGCGTCGACGGGCGGCCGAATCTATCTTGCCAAGGACGCGTTCACGAGGGCGGAGCACTTCCGCGCGATGGAGCCGCGGCTCGCCGAGTTCGCGGCGGTGCGCGATCGATGGGACCCGGAACGCACCATTCGAAGCGCGCAGTCGGTCCGCCTGTTTGGAGACGCCGCGTGAAGGTCGTCTTTCTTGGCGCCACGCGAGGGATGGGACGCTCGCTCGCGCGGTTGATGGCGGCGCGCGGCGACCGGCTCGTGCTGCTCGGGCGTGATCCCGAAGAACTCCGCCGTAGCGCCGCGGACCTCGAAGCCGCCGGTGCCCCGCACGTGTCGACCGTTTCGTGCGACCTGTTGAACGCCGACACGTTCGAGCCCGCTCTCGCCGACGCCGCCCGCCAGCTCGATGGCGCGTTCGACACGGTGGTCGTCACGGCAGGCATCTTTGCCACGCAGGACGCGCTCGAGCGCGACGCCGCGCTGCGCGACCGCGTGCTGACGACCGACTTTACGAACACGATCCATTTCTGCGAGGCGGCCCGGACCGCGCTGCTTGCACACGGCGGCGGCACGTTGTGCGTCTTCAGTTCGGTCGCCGGCGACGCGTCGCGGAAACCGGTGATCATCTATGGCGCGGCCAAGGCCGGGCTGAGCCACTACCTGAACGGGCTCGACCACAAGTTTCGGGCGGAAGGGCTCGCCACCGTGCTGGTCAAGCCCGGATTCGTGCGCACCAGCATGACGGCCGAGCTGCCCGAACCGCCGTTTGCGGGGGACCCCGACGACGTCGCAAAGACCGTGCTGCGCGCCATCGACCGGAAGACACCAGTCGTCTACGCTCCGCCGGTATGGCGGTTCGTGATGCTGGTGATCCGCAACCTTCCCCGCGCGGTGATGCGGAAGATCGGCTTCTAGGCGATCCCTTCGGCCATTTCGACCGGGTCGGCCTGAACCTCGACGGGTGCAGGTACTACCGCGCCTCGTGCGTGCAACGACGTCTCGCTTGCGTACGCGACGATGCGCGTCCAGAACCGGCCGATGATTCCAATCTGCCCAACCAGGACCCCTGCAGCGACGCCTCCGGCCGTCGTCATGTTGACATTGGAGTGCAGCCACACGAATCCGCCCCACACGCCAAGCGACAATGCCATGTTCAGTAGAGCAAGCACGGCGACTCCCAACGGCTTCCGTCCGGCGAGCCTGCACGCCGAGCCCAGCGCCGAAAACGCAGACCGCCGTCCCGCCGCGACGACCTCAATGCGAGCGTAGTCGAACAACGACGCAACGAGCGTCAGCGCGTACGCGGATCCAAAGAGCCACACCCACGCGAGCACGTTTTCGCGCGTGGTCGGACCTCCGCTCCTCGCTCCGATGGCTACGCCCACGGTGACCGCGAGAAGCACTACGACCTCGAGAATCGCGACGCGGGCCATCGGGCCGAGATACCAAGCGCACAGCGTGAAGAACGACACGCGGGTCGTGTCGTCGTCGTAGCCAAGGGCCCGACGTACGCTCGAAACGATTCCGCCCGACAGAAACACGCTCACGACCAGGTACGCCGGGACCAGCGCGACCGCGAGCGTTGCGAGCATGCGGAACGACGCACCGAAGCCGTCCGAGCCGAGCGTATCGATGGTCCAGTCGATATCGATCCCGTTGCGCAGGGATTCGGATATCGCCGACCCGTCGACGCTCCTGGCCACGAAGCCGAACACGACGAGCGCGAACAGTCCCGCAAACACGAGACAGATCGCAAAGCACCAGGCGACGGTCTTTATCGAAGGCGTCCGAAACGACGCGCGAAGTCCGTTGATGAAATCGTGCAGCATTCGTTTGTCCGCCTTCCCTAAACCGCTCCCGAAAGAACGACGAGGATGTGCTCAAAGAGCAGTCCGATTTGTGTCGCGATCCGCGCGGAACCGGAGCGCGCGGTGTTCCTCACCCACGAGTTGTTCGTGATGTTCGCGTCGAGCCAGACCTTGTTCTCGGGATCTATAACGACACGCACGATGGGACTCGCGCTGTCGACCGTGAACAGTTGCTGTGCCGCAGCGCCGTCCCAATTGAACTCCGCGGTCGAACCATCCTCGCGCGTGACGACGGCGTGCACCGGGAGCACCGCGTCGCCGTTCCGCTGGATGATGAACTCGGTGGTGAGCTTGTCCTCGCCGACCGGCTTGACCGATTGAATCGCGTAGTCGAGCACGCGGTCGGCGCGGAAATACTGGTCAAAGAACCCGGTCAGGTCCTGGCCGGACACTTCGGACGCGACGTCAAAGAAGTCCTGCGACGTTGGATGCTTGAACTTCCATCGTTCAAAGTAGGTGCGCATGACGCGCGCCATCGTCTCACGGCCGAGATAGCCCTCGAGCGTCTTGAGCGCAATTCCCGGCCGATAGTACGAGTTCTCGCCATAGCCGTAATCGCCCTTGAACTTCCACGACGCGTTGATTATCGGACCGCGGCGCGTGGCGCCGGGCAGCGCTGCTCCGCGGTTTTCGCGGCCCGATTCGAGGCTCGGCAGCGGAATCTCGCAGATGTTCTTGCCGCCGAATGCAAAGTAGAGTCTGTCGTGATCGGGCCACACCTGCTCCATGCCGAGCATCTCGGTGTACGTGTTGATGCCCTCGTCCATCCACGACTCCTCGAATTCGTTCGAGCCGACCATCCCGTACCAGTACTGGTGGCCGTATTCATGGAAGATGACGGTCTCGAGCATCGGGTCGCGCGGTCCCGGCGCCGTGCCGGGCGATGTGGACATAAACCCGCCCGTGATGAACGTCGGATACTCCATGCCGCCCGAGCCCATGGCGCCTTCCTCGGGATCGACGACGGTGAGCGTCTTGTAGGGGTACGGCCCGATGTTTTCGTTGAACCACCGAATCGACTTCTCCGCGATGTCGAGCTGGCGGTCCATCGTCGCGGCATGTTCGGGCTGCACGAGCGCCCGGATCTCAACGGTCTGGAATCCCTGTTCGCTGTAGGTACGGTGCCCGTCGAGCATCTTGTCATCGGCGACCCACGCGAAGTCGTGCACGTCGTCCTGCTTGAAGTGGCGGGTGGACATTCCGTTCTCTGCGGGCGTGGTGTCCACCAGTTCGCCCGTCGCACCAACAACAAAGTCGGCCGGCGCGGTGATCTCGACGTCGAACGTCCCGAAATCGGCGTAGAACTCCGAGTTGGCGTGAAACTGATGGCAGTTCCAGCCGGGCTCGGCGCGGCCGCGCATGCCGCGCGGTTCGAACACGCCGATCTTGGGGTACCACTGCCCGACGAGGAAGTAGTTGTCGTGGTATCCCGTGCGGGCAAAGATCTTCGGCATCTTGTCCTTGAAGTCAATCGCGAGCTCGATCGTCGCGCCCGGCGCGACCGGCGTCGCGAGCGGAACGCGTGCGACCGTACGATCGTTCGCGTTGTCGTCGTCGGGGTGGATGAACTCGAGCTGCGGCAGCAGGTCTTCGCCTGCTGCGGTCTTCATCGACGTGACTTCGATGTTGCCATAGCCGCCTTCGACGAATTCGTCGCCGCGGAGCTGTCCGCCGGACTCCTTCATGAACGACGACTTGTCGTCGCGGAACGCGTTCAGGTAGAGGTGGAACTGAAGCTCCGAGACAGGGACGTCGCTCGGGTTGCGCCATGTCAGCCGTTCGGTGCCCGTGACGGTCTTCTGGTCTGTGGCGGGGTCGAGCGTCGCCTTGATCGTGTACGACACGATGCGGTCGGACAGCTGTCCGGGCGGCAATGGCGGCGTGACGTAGGTCGATGCCGGAGCGATCTCGGCAAGCGGGCGCGGGTCCGCGACATCGGCGCTCGCAAGGCAGACCATCGCCAGGAGAAGGACGAGGCAGAGGGCTGTTCTGGGCATGATGGCGGCATAGTACGGTTGTTTGGCCGGGAGGTGAAGCAGGAATCAAGCGCAAAGACGCAAGGAAACGCAAAGCCGCTAAGAGACTCATCCATTCTGGACTGTGCGTCTTTGCGTTTCTCTGCGGCTTTGCGTGAGACCTTACGCTCACCTTGCCCATTCCGTCCGCCGGTCGCTACGATGCTCCCCTCATGCGAACGCTCGGCATTCTCATCTCGGGCCGCGGCTCGAACATGGAGGCGATTCTCGACGCCGTCGCCGACGGTCGAATCGACGCACGCGCCGGCCTCGTCATCAGCAACGTTCCGAACGCCGCAGGTCTCGAGCGCGCACGTGAACGCGGAGTCGAAGCCATCACGATCGACCACCGCGGCGCGACCCGCGAAGAACACGATCGCCGCATGCACGAAGCCCTGTCGGAACGCGGCGTCGACCTGGTCTGCCTCGCCGGCTACATGAGGTTGCTGAGCCACTGGTTCATCCAGACATATCCGAACGCCATCCTGAACATCCACCCGTCGCTGCTCCCGGCCTTTCCCGGTCTCGGCGCACAGGGCCAGGCGCTCGAATACGGCGTCCGTCTGTCGGGCTGCACCGTCCACTTTGTCGACGAAGAGCTCGACCACGGCCCGATCATCCTGCAGCACGCCGTCCCGGTCGATCCGTCCGATACCGAGGAGACGCTGTCCGAGCGGATACTTCGCGAAGAGCATCTTGCATACCCCGAGGCGGTCCGACTTGTCGCGGCCGGGCTCGTCCGAATCGAAGGGCGAGTCGTCGTACCCGTGTCGGCCGGCGACTGACCGTGCCCGCGCGTTACGCCAGCGGATCGCGCATTGCGATCGTCGGCGCGGGACCGGCCGGGGCGTTCGCCGCCGAACATCTCGCCAGCGCGGGTTTCGCGATAACGCTCTTCGATCCGAAAGGCGCGTGGGAGAAGCCATGCGGCGGTGGCGTGACCTCGCGCGCGCTCGAACGGTACGGCTTTCTGCTCGACAACCCCGCGTGGCCGTCGCGCGAGATCGAGCGCATCACGCTCGTCGGCCCGTCACGTGCAAGGCTCGACCTCGTGCTCGACCGCCCGTTCCGCGTGTACGCGCGCGAACGGCTCAACGGGCTGATGCTCGCCAATGCGCGCTCTGCTGGCGCCGAGCTCGTCGCCGAAGCGGTGACGAAGTTCGAACGTCGCGACGGCGGCGGATGGCTTCTCGGCACCAGATCGGGTGCGTGGCATGCCGACCTGCTCGTCGGCGCTGACGGCGCGGGCAGCATCGTCCGGCGCGAGCTCGCCGGCAGGTTCCGGCCGCAGGACGTCGCGCTCACCGTCGGGTACAACGGCCCGGTCAACACTGCCGATCCGGATCCCGGATCCGTGCTGATCGACTTTCCGGCCGATTTCTCGGGATACATCTGGAGATTTCCGCGCACCGATCACATCAACTTCGGGACGTTCAACCGCCTGAACGAACGCCCCGCGGCCGAGTTGAAGAGTCGACTGCACGACGTGATGGCCGACTATTACGGCGGCGCGACACCGGTTGGGGACCTCGCATTCTTTGGGGCCAAGGTGCCTATGCTTACGCCCGAGGCATGGCCGGAGCTCGTAACGACGGGTCCCGATTGGGCGCTGATCGGCGACGCCGCCGGGTTTGTGGACCCGATCACCGGTGAGGGGATCTACTACGCCATCCGCTCGGGCGAGCTGTTCGCGCGAACTATCGTCGCGGGCGGCGATACTGCAGAGTATGCCCGTGCGTGGCGAGCGGATTTCGGCGAGGACCTCGCGGCCGCATCGCGGTACTACAACCGGTTCTACAGGGGCCGGTTCCTTGGCGGGACGTTTGTCGACCGGGCGATCCAGTTCTCGCGCGTGCACGGCGGCGTGCGCCGCGTGATGCGGCGAGCGCTTGGCGGCGAGCAGAGCTATGTCACGCTCAAGCGCGACCTCGTCCGCAGTGCGGCCGGTCTTGCGTGACCGCTCCGCAACCCGTCGGACGCCTACTTCGGAGTCGACGGGTTCATGACCAGCCGGAACCCGACATCCGGCTGGCGCTGCGTCTCTTGAAGTGCGTACCGGGACGCCGACCGGCAGTCGACCGCGAGTGACGTAAACGAACCGCCACGGAGCGCGCGGCGCGTCAGTCCGGTCCCGGTCGTGCCAGACGACGATCGCTGTGATTCATCAGGTGCGTACTCGTCTTCACACCACTCCCATACGTTTCCATGCATGTCGTCGAGTCCGAACTGGTTCGCGGAAGAAAACTTCCCGACATCGGTCGTCTCAGTCGGCTTGCCATCTGCAGGCCCCTTGCCGTAGCCGACTTCGGCATTGTAGTTGGCAACATCAGGAGTGATCGTCTCGCCAAAGTAGAATGGACTGGCCGTTCCCGCGCGGCAGGAATATTCCCACTGAACTCGCGACGGGAGTGCAAAGCTGCGGCCTGTGCGCTTGGTTATTCGTGCCGCGAACTCCTCTGTCTCGAGCCACGAGACATTCTCGACGGGTCGAGCGTCTCCCTTGAACGTCGATGGGTCGGCGGGCAGCGGAATCGCTACCTGGGGCAACGTCGTCGCGACGAGACGCCATTCCTTCTGTGTGATCTCGCGCCGGCTAATGTAGAAGGCGGCCACCTGCTCTTCTTGCGGTTGCGGTTCGTCGTTGCCACGGCCTGCTTCGGTCTGCGGGGCTCCCATGAGGAACTTGCCGGCCGGGATGGCGACCATCTGGATGACCGCATCGCCACCGATGTCAGGGACAAAGCACTCGGCTGTCGCCTTGGATTTCGTCACGTGCCCGCTCGGGTCGAGCGCGGCCGCGGTAAACGGGAATGAAACCGTCGCCGGCAGGGCTTTCACCACATTTCCCGCGTCCTTATCGGTCGTTTGAGGGTGCGTCCACAACCAGTACCCGCCAAACACGAGGAACAACGCCGCAGCGCCCATCAGGAGCCAGCGCGGCGCGAATGACCGCGCGGCCGCGGATCCCATTGGCGCAACCGTCGAGCCGCGCGTGGCGGTGACCGCGGGTTCCGATTCCGTCGTGCTGCCACCGTCTGCCGCTGCGTCCGACGCCGAGTACGAGCCCGGCGTCAGCGTCGATTCCACAACGGAGGCCGCGCCGGCCTTGGAATCCCCCGACGATGTGTTCTGCATCATCGTCGCGGCTTCGTCATCGACCGACTCGATACGCGACGGCGACGATGACGCCGGCACCCCGCTCATCGCAGCCCGCAACGCGTCGGCCATCTCAGGTGCGGTCTGGTACCTGTCTTCAACCGCGACCGCAAGCGCCTTCTCCAGCACGTCAGCCACGGCAACCGGCACATCGGAGTTCAGTGCGTCTGCACGTGGAAGAGGGTCCGCCTTGTTGTACATCACGGCCCCGACGCGCGACATGACGTCGAGGGGCTTGGTGCCGGTCACAAGATTGTAGAGCGTCGCGCCAAGCGCAAAGATGTCGCTCTGGGGACACGTGCCGCTGCCTTCCATCTGCTCGAACGGCGCGTAGTTCGGCGTGTATCCCATGATGCTGCCGACGCCCGACTGCGTCTTCCCCGTGCCGAGACCCTTGGCGAGACCGAAATCGAGCAGGACGATCTCGCCGCGGGGCGTCAGCTTCATGTTCTGCGGCTTGATGTCCCGGTGAATGATCGGGGGTTCGTGTCCATGGAGGAACTCGAGCGCCGCGAGCAGTTGATAGCCCCATCCGATGACTGTCTCGACCGGAAAGGGCCTGAGACCGTTCTTGGCCAGCAGCGCCATCAGGTCGTCGCCGGGGATGTACTGCATTACGAGGTACTGCTTGTCCTCGACCGAGAAGTAGTCCATCACCACGGGCAGCGAGGCGTGCCTGAGCTGGTTCAGGATCTTCGCCTCGCGCTCAAAGGCAATTCTTACCTCCGGACCCTCGACGATGGTCTCCTTGATTGCGACGGTACTGTTGAACGTCGTGTCGGTCGCAAGGTAGACGGCGCCCATGCCGCCCTTTCCAATCCTGCGGTCGATTCGATAGCGGTCCTTGAGGAGGGGAGTCTCGTCCATTGTGTCCCTCTGCGCGACTGCTCCGAAGAGTCGCTGCGCTCGTCCAGCCGGGTTTGTGCGGGCAGCGTTGCGCATCTCAGACCTGCCGTGACGCCGTCAACGCTGTGTGCCCGATACTAGCAAAGGCGCGCTCTGCGGTACACCGAGGCGCCACAAGGCTTCAATACCGCCAACGCGTACCGGTTGTCGCGGATTCCGCGTTTCCGTATACTCAGCGAACAACGCCCCGCGCCCCCGCCGCAGGAGGATTGATGAGCAACAGCGTTTCGCAGGATACCGCGAATATCCAGAAGCTGCTTCTCCGCGCAGCCAGCGCGGTAGCCACCGGCTCGGCGATGCCGCTGCAGCACGGAGAGACCCCCGAGCGCGTCAACGCCCAGTTCGTCATCGCCCTTGGGCTGATCTCTCGCGCGTCGCGACTCGACGCGGTCGTGCATGCGGTCAAACCGATTGCCGAAAGGCTGGGAGCGACTCCGATCGAAGGCGACGGCGAGGACGCGGACACGTTCCGTACCGAGGTGCAGCAGCTGACGGCTGCCATCGCGGCGCTCAACGCATTCGATCTTCGCGAGGCCGATCACACGATCATCGAGTAATGCCTCGCGCCCAGCGCGCGACGTCATCGGCGCGAACAGTCCGAGGAGGAGCCCAGCGTGGCCGTTCCGTGGACCACCTCCAACGCGGCCTATCTGCTTCGTCGGGCGGGTTTTGGCCCGACCGCCGCGGAGGTGGAGGAATGCGTGGCGCTCGGCCAGCAGGATGCGGTCTCGCGGCTTGTCGATTTCGAGTCGATCGATAATTCGGCGCTCGAGACGCGGCTTACGCAACTCAACCTCGATCTCGACGACATTTTCAACCTGTACTACTGGTGGGTGTACAGGATGCTGTACACCGCGCGGCCGCTCGAAGAGAAGCTGACGCTGTTCTGGCACGGTCACTTTGCGACGTCGTTCGCAAAGGTCAACGACACCGGCTTCATGTACTCGCAGAACCAGCTGCTGAGGCAGCGCGGCATCGGCGATTTCCGCACGTTGCTCGTCGAGATCTCGCGCGACCCGGCAATGCTGTTCTGGCTCGACAACGCGTTCTCGGTCAAGGAGGCCCCGAACGAGAACTACGCGCGCGAGGTGATGGAGCTGTTCTCGCTCGGCATCGGCAACTACACGCAGGAGGACATCCGCGAGGTCGCCCGATGCTTCACCGGCTGGAGCTACCGGGGCACCGCATTCGCCTTCATCGCCGGCATCCACGACACCGACGCAAAGACCGTCCTCGGCCACTCGATCCCGGCGGGACGCGGAATCGAGGACGGGCTCGACGTCTGCACGATCCTGGCTGACTCGCCGGCGTGCGCGCCGTTCATCGCGCGGAAGCTGTGGCGCTTCTTTGCCGCCGGCGAACCGCCCGTCGCGGTCCGCGACCGTATGGTCGCGGCATATGCCGCGAACAGCCATTCGATCCGCGAGATGCTTCGCGAGCTGTTTCTCTCCGACGAGTTCTATGCGCCGACCGCAACCGACGAGCAGATCAAGAGCCCGCTCGAGATGTACGTCGGCACGCTGAGGTCGCTCGAGGCGTCGCGCGACATCGTCGAGTATCGTGATTTCCGGTTCTTCATCTACAACACGTTCATCATGGGCCAGACGCTGTTCTTCCCCCCGAACGTCAAGGGTTGGGACGGCGGTCGCAAGTGGATCAACACATCCACGCTCATTGCCCGTTACAACTTCACGAACAGCGTCGCGACCATTCGCGGTCCCGGATACCAGCTTGTCGACGTCGCGACGCTCCTCGCCCGGGCGAACGCGACCACGGCCGAGCAGGTCGTCGACGCGCTCGCATCGTTGCTCGGGCCGCTCGACGTGGGAACGGCCGCGCGCCGCCGATTGGTCGACTACCTGCGAACGCAACGGGACGGTTCGCTCGGCGAATTCGTGCTCACGACCGAGTCCATCGACTCGAAGGTGCGCGGGCTTCTGGCGCTGTTGCTGTCGACGGCCGAGTACCAGGCGAACCTGAAGGGGCCCGACGCAGGTGTCGTGAGGCCCGTCATCGTGGCGCCCCTGCTCAAGAACGGCAAGCTCGTGCTCGGAGCGTCCGGGTCGAACATCCAGCCTGGCGCCACGGTGCGAGTCACCGGCGACGAGATCTCGGGCACCGAGGTCTTCGTTCTTTCGGCAAAGAAGCCGACGAAGTGGATCGTGGGAAAGAAGGTCATCAGCACGCCCGGAGGCGTCACGCTCGGCGCGCTGCTGCCGGTTGGACGGTCCGCGACGCTGGTTGTTCAGAACCCGGATCGTGGCCAGTCGGACCCGGTCGACATCTCTCACTAAGGAGGCGCAGGTGGCACAGACCAGACGACAGTTCATCCGCCGCGGCGTCACCTTTGTCGGTGCTGGGCTCATCGCGCCGAGGATCCTGCTCGGAAACAGTTCGTCGATCGTGCGCGCAGCGACGCCGGGACGAAAGCTGCTCGTCATCGTCGAGATGGCTGGCGGCAACGACGGGCTCAATACCGTCGTGCCGTACGCGGATCAGAGGTACTACAGCCTGCGGCCCAGAATCGGCGTCCCGCGAAACACGGTACTCGAACTGAACGAGACGGTCGGTCTGCATCCCAATCTCCTCGGGCTCAAGACGCTGTACGACCAGAACCGCCTTGCGATCGTGCAGGGCGTCGGCTATCCGAACCCCGACCTGTCGCACTTCCGGTCGACCGAGATTTGGCAGACGGCGGCGCCCGACACGATTTCGTCGACGGGCTGGCTCGGACGGTACCTCGACGAGTCGAGCGCGGGCACGCCCCAGGGAATGCAACTCGACGCGATCTCGATCGGTTACGAGACTCCCGTGACGTTGTCGACGGCGGTGTCGACGGGTGTCGCGTCGATCGAGTCATTCGAGAACTACGCGATCGGCACCGACCCGGTGCACCCCGAGGACGTCGCCGCAAGGAACACTGCATTCGGGGGACTCTACGACGACGTGCGCGACGGCCGTACGACGCTCGATTTCATCGCGAACACGGGCCTTGCCGCATCGTCGTCTTCGGCGACGGTGTCACAGGCGGCGACGAACTACGTGCCCGGCGCGACGTACGCCGCCGACCCGTTCAGCCAGAGCCTGCTCAAGATCGCTCAGCTCAGCGCGACCGACCTGGGCACCGACATCTACTACACGAGCTTCGGATCGTTCGACACCCACGCCAACCAGAAACCGGACCATCAGCGGCTGCTGACCTACCTGTCGGACGGACTGTCGGCGTTCTACCAGGACATGGTTGCGCACGGCCGGGGCGACGACCTGCTCGTCATGACGTTTTCGGAGTTCGGGCGGCGCGTGAACGACAACGAGAGCTTTGGAACGGATCACGGGACGGCCGCGCCGCTGTTCGTGCTTGGAAACGCAGTTCGCGGCGGGATCTTCGGCGATCATCCGAGTCTCACGGACCTCGACGATAACTACAACCTGATTCATGAGATCGACTTCCGGGCGGTCTATGCGACGGTGCTCAGGCACTGGATGGATACGGATCCCGAGCCGGTGCTTGGGGGGTCGTTCGAGGATCTGGGGTTCTTGTAAGCCTCGCCGCTTGATCGGGCCGCCATTGACCGCGAAGCGGTCGCGAATAATAGCCGGGGGTCGAGGAGCGAAGCGACGATGACCCCGATTCCTTATGAAAGACCTGACGACCCTGTAGGGGTCGTCCTGCGCGTGGCTGCCCGACCCTTACAGGGTCGGGACGATACTCGCGTGGCGACCGGGGGTCGTCGTCGCGCTGCGCGCTCCTCGACCCCCGGCTATTGTCCCGCACCCCTTCGGGGTGCCCGGGCGAAGCACGCTTTCGCGGCCTTTTCACGAGCCAATTCGAAGTCCCCGACGACCGCTCCTACGACTTCTTCACACTCGCCCGCCGGACGAGCTCGGCCAGCTGCTCTCCCGTCAGCGTGTCGGCGACCAGTCGCGTCAATCGATCCCGGCCGGCCTCGAGCACGACCGACGCCTTGCGCAGCTCGTCCCGGACGCCTGCCATCTCGAGCGACTGCGGATCGCTCCCCTTGATCTTCTCGCGCAGCGCGCCCGCATCCTGCCGCTCGTCGACCGTCTCGCGCATGAACGTGCCAAAGGCCGCACGCAGCGTCGCCTGCTGGTCCGCGGTCAGGTTCAGGCTCCGGATCGCCTCCGGCCTGAACACGATCGGCTGCGGCGGCCCGGGCCGCTCGGACGCGAGCTGCTTCTGCTGCTCCGGCGTGAGCACCTTCTCGAGCTCCGCGTACGCCGCCGTCTCTCGCTTCGAAATCCGCTCCTCGACCTGGCGCCGCTCGTCACGCATCGCCTGGCGATCGCCCGACGTTCCATCCTTCAACTCGTTCTGAAGCGCCTTCTGGCGGGCGCGGTCCGCCGCCGTCTCGTCGTCGAGCGCTGCAAAGATCGCGCGCGCCTGGGCCTCCTGCTCGAGCGTCAGCGTCGGCAACCGGTAGACCACGCGCTCGCGCAGACCGGCCGACCGTACACCCTTCGGAAGAAACTGCTTCACCGCGATCATCTGGTCCTCGGTCAGCAACGCGCCTACCACCTCGAACAACGCGAGCCGGCGTTCGCGCGCGCCGTCGCCCGGGTCGTCCGCGACGTCGCGATCCCTGAACTGTCCGGCACCCGCGCGAATCTCGGGGGCGAGCGACGCGAATACGGTGTCGAGTTTGGCGCGGCGTTCGGGCGCAAGACCCGTCAGCGCCGTGATCGGGTAGTAGATCCACTCCTCCGGAGCGAGCGGTCCGTCCGGCTTTGCACGCGCCTCGTCGAGCTGCGCAGGCGTGACGATCGACTTCACCTGCGTCTGCACGTCCCTCAGTCGAGCGAACACCTGGCGGCGGTCCCCGGCGGCGTCACGCGTATCGCGAAACTCACGCATCAGCGCAAATTGCAGCTCGGCGAGCTTCTTGCGCTGATCGAGCGAGAGGCTCGTGACACGCCAGATCTGCGCCGGCCGCGGCATGTCCCCGCCCAGGCGATCGAACCGGTTTGCAAGGCGTTGCACGCCAAATCCCGCGACCGGCGACAGCACGAGCGCGGCGAGAAGCGATATCACAAGTCGTTTGATCATAACGGTTTACAGTAAGGGGGCCTCAGAACAGCGCGAGCGGCACGGCGCCGGGCACGACCGCACGGGGATCCGCCCTCAGGCAATCACGAACGAGTCCCGCGTAGATCGACCGGAAGTCGGTCGTGAACACGAGGTTGCCGTTGTCGAGCGACGCGAGCGATGGCGCCTGTCCGTGCAGGCCGGCGCGAACGCCGTCGGCGATGACGAACACGGGGCCTGCGGATCCGTGATCCGTGCCGCCGCCGAAGTTCTCGGCGGGCCGCCGGCCGAATTCGGAGAAGATCACGCTCGCGACCTGCTTCGACAATCCGCGCCGACGGAGGTCCTCCTGGAACGCGGCGAACGCGTTTCCGAGCTGCGTAAGCAGCTGGTTGTGTTTCCCGAGCTGGTTCACGTGGGTATCGAACCCGCCGAACGACAGGTGCACGACCTCGATGCCGATGCCCGATCCGATCAGCTCGGCAGTGCGGCGCAGATCCGTGGACAACTCTCCCGGAGGATAGCCGGCGCTCGACCCCTGGCGCAGATTCGAGATCTTTGACGCGGCGTCGAACGTCTCGAGCCCGGCCTCGCCGACGACGGCGCGTGTGCCGCCCTGTCGTGCCGAGTCGGCGTACATCGTGCGCAGCATTCCGGCGTTCGCCGGGAGCGTGAAGTCGCGCGGATCATCGATGGTGACCGGCGGCGACGACGACGAGGCAAGCGCGAGCGGCGGTTGCTCGTTGCTGAGCGCGACGGCTCTGAGCCCGCGCCGCTCGCGCGTCTCATCCAGAAAGCGCCCGATCCATCCCGATACTCCCCCGTTTGGATCGCCCGCCTCCCAGATCTCCGTCGCCCGAAAGTGCGAGAAGTCAGGACTCGGATAGCCGACACCCTGCACGATTGCGAGCTGACCAGAGTCGTACAGCTTCTTGAACCCGCCGAGACCCGGGTGCAACGCCATCTGGCCGTCGATCGCAAGCGTGTCGCGCGCGGCGAGCGAAAGTGCGGGCCGAAGGCGAGCGTAGTTCGGGTCGTGGATCGGGATGACGGTATTCAGTCCGTCGTTTCCGCCTGCCAGGTGCACGACGACGAGCGTCCGTGCGGCGGATTCGGCGCCGAACAGCGGACGTGCAGTCGATGCGATGACTGCGAACGCCGGCAGGGCAAACAGTCCCCTGACGAAGTCGCGTCGTTCGATGGTGTGTGTCATGGCTGGATCTCGTTCAATCAGTTCAACTGAAACTCGGGCGACGACAATGCGAGCGCGACGCGGTCCGCGCCCGTCACGCGATCGATGACGGCCGCGACGCCGGGAGGGACGACGCCATCGAATCCGAGCGCAATCGTCCCGCCGGCGTCGCGTGCATCCGGCGCAATCCGCGCCGCAAATCGGAACCGCTCGAGCATGGCGCCGGCCGCGAGCCACGCCCTGCCCCCGTCCCATCCCTTGACCGTCGGCGGCGCAAACAACGTCTGACCCATCTTTCCGGGCATCTCGACGGTCCACGCCGGCACCGACGCGAGCCCCGCGACCTTGATCGCTCCCACAACGTACTCGACGGGGCTCTTGACCAGCGATCTGTAGGACGCCGCGGATCGGAACGCAGGCGCGAGCAGGATGTGGCGCACGACGTCTGCGATCTTTCCCCCCGAACGCGCAAACACGCTCGCGGCGGCGGCAATCTCTGAATCCGACGGATCCGGGTGCGAGAACCACGCGATCAGCTTTGCCGATATGAATCGCGCGCACTCGGGGCGGCCCGTGATGATCCGCACGACGTCGTCGCCGTCAAAGTTGCCGGATTCGCCGAGGACGGTCTTCGGTCCCGTATCGTGGTACTCGGAGCGCAGCACGAATCCCGTCGTCTCGGCGCCCCATCCGGTGAATGCCCGCGCCGCTTCGCGAACGTCCCGCTCCGAGTAGTTCCCGCGACCGATCGTGAACAACTCCATCAACTCGCGCGCAAAGTTTTCGTTCGGCGCGCCCTTGCGATTCGAGTTTCCGTCGAGCCATCGAATCATCGCCGGGTCGCGACTGACCGCGCCGACGAGCGCCGAGAACCTTCCGCCACCGAGTGTCCGGAACGTGGCCACCTGGCGCCACATGAGTCGGGGATCATCGACCTTGCGCAACGACGTTGCAAAGTGGCCGTGCCAGAACAGCGCAAGCTTCTCGGCGAGCGGTGTTTCGGACGATCGCATGCGCTCCATCCAACCCGACGTGATCGCTCCAGGCAGGTACGGATTGAACCCGGCCGGGTCGGGCGCCGGCGGCTGTGATAGCCCGTCGACGAGCCGGTCCACCGCGCGCTCGAAACCGAGCGATGCAAAGGCCTCGAACTCGTGCGGCGACGGTCCAAAGCCCGTGCGTCTCAGCAGGTGACCGACATCGTGACTGCCCATCGTCGAACCTCCAGAATCTGGGGTTCAGACGCGGCGTTCGGCGAAAAAGTCTGGACGGTGCTACCGTCCCTCGCCCTTGCCCTTTGACCAGTCGATCTCGGGAGGCGCCGCGGCGTGCTCCTTCTTCTGGCGCTCGAGCTCGTCGATTCGCGTCGCGACATAGCCGGCCTCGTCAGGCTCGGTGATCCGCTTCAGCGTCGCGATCGCCTCGTCAAACCGGAACAGCCGCGCGTATGCCTCGCTCAGGCTGTACAGCGCGCTGCGGCGCACCGCCGCGTCGTTCGTCGAATCGGCAACCCGATCGTAGACCGCCAGCGACTTCTCGTCCTGGTTGCGCACCAGGTGGTAGATGGACGCGAGCCTCAGCAGGGCGTGCTCGGTGAGCGGGTCGTAGGGCGCGTTCTCGAGCACGCGGCCGTACTCGATCTCGGCCTGGTCGAATTCGTTCCGGTCAAAGTAGAGATCGGCAATCGTGGCGCGCGTTTTTCGATGGTCGGGCGAGTCCGGGAACTCCTGCGAGAGCAACTCGTACTGTGCGACAGCTTCGGGCAGGTTCTTCAGCTCGACATAGACCTCGGCAAGCCGCTCGCGCGCCTCGTACGCGTGCGGTGAGGACGGATAGCGCTCGAGAAACGCCGTGTAATGATCGCGCGCGCGGTCGAACTGCTTCAGGTTGTGGTTGTAGATGTCCGCGAGCAGGAACTCGGCTTCCTCGGCGTCGTGGCCCTGCGGAGCCGACGCAAGGAACTCCTCGTACGCCTCGGCCGCCACCGGGTAGTTCTGTTCGTCCCACGCCAAGCGCGCGCGCTCGGCCGGTGGTAGGCCACGCGCGGCACACCCGGCGAACGACGCCGCCAGGAGCGCACACAACAAGGTAAGAAGCGGGACAAGGGGACTTTGTACGGACGCAAGGTCGCCGTCACACAGTCTCACTCGTCTCCGTCCCCCTCCACGTCTGTTGTCCTCCCCCGCTTGGTGTTACGACTTGCCGTCGATGTCCGCGTCCTCGCGCTCGATCAGCGACACACTGGCGACGCGGTCGCCATCTCCGGTGTCGACGATCTTGACGCCCTGCGCGGATCGACCCGTCTGACGGATGCTGTCGCAGGCGGTGCGGATCAGCTTGCCCTTCTCGGTGATCACGAGGATCTTGCTCTCGTCCGACACCGGGAACGCGCCGACGACCTTGCCGGTCTTTTCGGTCGTCTTCATGTTGATGACGCCCTTGCCGCCGCGCGTCTGGAACCGATACGACGTCACGTCGGTGCGCTTGCCGTAGCCGCCCTCGGCGATCGAAAGCACCTGCTCGTTTCCGCGCATCACTGCCGCCGACACGACGTAATCCCCTGCTGCCAGCTTGATGCCCCGCACGCCGCGCGCCTGGCGTCCCATGTCACGCACGTCGGACTCCTCGAACACGATCGCCATGCCCTTGTGCGTGGCAAGAAAGATCTTCTGCGTGCCGTCGGTCACTGCAACCGCGATCAACTCGTCGTCCTCGTCGACACCCATCGCGATGATGCCCGCGCTGCGGATGTTCGCGAATGACGACAGCTCGGTCTTCTTGATGACGCCCTTGCGCGACACCATCACGACAAACCGTCCGGCGGCGAACTCGCGCACCGGGATGAAGCCCGCAACCTTCTGATCCTGCGGCAGCTGGATCAGGTTCACGATGGCCTTGCCGCGGGCACCCGGCTCTGCGTCGGGGATCTCGTGCACCTTCACCTTGTAGACCTGGCCGCGGTTCGTCAGGATCATCAGGTAGCTGTGCGTCGACGCGACGAAGATGTGGTCGACGACGTCTTCGGTTCTGAGCGCGGCGCCCTTGCGGCCAATGCCGCCCCGACGCTGCTCGCGGAAGGTCGAGACCGGCGTGCGCTTGATGTAGCCGTTGTGCGTCACGGTGATCGCCACGTCCTCGTCGGCGATCAGGTCTTCGAGCCGGAAGTCGGCTGCCTCGTCGAGAATCTCGGTGCGACGAGCGGTGCCGAACTCCTTCTGAACGTCGCGCAGCTCCGAGACGATGACGCGACGCAACTTGACGTCGCTGGCGAGGATCTCGCCAAGCTCCGCGATCAGCTTGATCAGCTCTTCGTACTCGTCGATCAGCTTCTGTCGCTCGAGGCCCGTCAGTCGCTGCAGCTGCATCTCGAGGATGGCCTTGGCCTGGCGCTCGGACAGCTCGAACTTCTCGATCAACCCGGCCTTGGCGACGTCGACGCTCTTTGACGCGCGGATCAGCTTGATCACCGCGTCCAGGTTGTCGATCGCCTTCTTGAGGCCTTCCAGGATGTGGGCGCGAGCCTCAGCCTTTGCGAGCTCGAACTGTGTTCGCCTCGTGACGACTTCGCGCCGGTGTTCAACGAAGTGTCCCAGCGTCTCCTTGAGCGGCAGGATCTGCGGCTGCCCGTTGACGATCGACAGGTTGATGACGCCAAAGCTGGTCTGCATCGGCGTCATCTTGTACAGCTTGTTGATCACGACCTGGGCGATCGCATCGCGCTTGAGCTCGATGACGATGCGCATCCCGTCCCGGTCGGATTCGTCGCGCAGGTCCGAGACGCCCTCCAGCTTCTTCTCGTTGACGAGCGACGCGATCAGTTCGATCAGGCGAGCCTTGTTGACCTGGTACGGGATCTCGGTGACGACGATCGCCTCGCGATCGTGGTGCTTGCCGATCCGGTCGATGGCTGCCTTGGCACGCATGAGGATCGACCCGCGTCCGGTCTCGTAGGCGTCGCGAATTCCGCGCCGTCCATAGATGAAACCGCCCGTCGGAAAATCCGGTCCGGGAACGATCTTGATCAGCTCGGCCGTGGTGACTTCGGGATTCTCGATGATCCTGATCGTCGCTTCGACGATCTCGTGCAGGTTGTGCGGCGGGATGTTGGTCGCCATGCCAACCGCAATTCCGCCGGATCCGTTGACGAGGAGGTTGGGAAACCGCGTTGGAAGGACCTTTGGCTCCTCGCGCGACTCGTCAAAGTTCGGCTGGAAGTCGACGGTCTCCTTCTCGATGTCCGCCATCATCTCGGTGGCGATACGCGTCAGGCGCGCCTCGGTATACCGGTACGCAGCGGCCGCATCGCCGTCGACACTGCCAAAGTTGCCCTGACCGTCGACGAGCGGCTCGCGCATCGAGAAGTGCTGGACCAGGCGGACCATGGCGTCGTACACGCTCGAGTCGCCGTGGGGGTGGTATCTGCCGAGCACGTCGCCGACAACCGTGGCGGACTTGCGGTACGGCCGGTTCGGCTGCAGGCCGCTTTCGTGCATCGCCCACAGGATGCGCCGGTGCACCGGTTTCAGTCCGTCACGGACGTCCGGCAGGGCGCGGCCGATGATGACCGACATCGCGTAGTCGAGGTAACTACGCTTCATCTCCTCTTCAATATTAATGGGCAGACGATCGGTAACTTCCTGCATTGGCCTCTCAGTTCACTCCATGTAGTGAGGGCGACGGGCGCCCGAAAGGGTGGATTCTACAGGATGCGGGGGCGGTTTCTCCATTGATCGGCGACATTCTTGATCACCTTGCGCTCGGGCGGACAGGCAAGGACAATACCGGCGCCGATGTCCGACGCGCTGATACGAACCATGCGCCCGCTGTGCGCCGCGTGGAGCAACTTCTGCTACCGGCTTGAGTTCGTCGGCGTCGAGAACGTGCCCGTGGACGGGCCGGTCATTTTCACGCCAAACCACGTCACCTACCTCGACCCGATGTGGATCTCGCTGCCGATCGAGCGCCGGATCTACTACATGGCGTGGGACGCCCTGTTCAGGTTCGGGCCGATCAGCAATCTGCTGAGGGCGTTCGGGGCGTTTCCGGTGCGTCTCGAGGGGCACGACAAGGGCGCGATGCGCGAAGCCCGCTGCCACCTCGCGTCGGGGCGCGCGCTGATGATCTTTCCCGAGGGCGGTCGAACGACGACGGGCAAGCTGATGCCGTTCAAGGCAGGCGCGTTCCGTCTGGCGCTGTTTTCCGGCGCCTCGGTCGTGCCTGTTACGATCGCCGATGCGCACGACATCTGGCCTGCCGGCAAGATCATTCCGCGGCCGTTCGGGCGAATCCGGATCATCTACCATCCGCCGATCCCTGTCGTGGCGCGCGGCGCCGAGACCGACGCGACGGAAATCCGGCACCTGGCTCGCGAACTCGCTGATTCTGCAAGGGATGTGGTTGCGTCGGCGCTTGACCCGTCGCGGGTTGGCGGCCGCACGCCGCCCCCGCAGAAGCCGCTCGCGGTTCCGTGAGCGTCATTTTCGAGTCGCGTGCTGCCAGCAGTAGCCGTCGCCGCTGACGAGCCGTTTGCACTTGGTGCCGCGCTTTGTGCGGGCGCCGCATGGGTGGAGTTGGGGTGCCGGTGAAGGAGTGGGCGCGGGCTTGGATGTCGACGGTGCGCGATTGGACGCAACCACGACCGGCGACGGTGGGGCGGGCGAGCGGGTGCCGCCGAAACGGTAACCCAACCCGAAACAGGCGGTTACGAGGAGTGTCGCGATCAGGCGCGGGCGCGCGCCGGCGATCGCGCGGCATCCGAGGCATCGCGGTCCGCCCCACCGGGATAGGGTGTCGTGACGGATCGGTTCGCCGCAGTCACAGCAGAACCGGGTCGCGGGAAGTCGGATGCGGTCGATGAGGGCGCGTAGCTTCACGCGCTATTGTCGAGTGGCGTCATCGCAAGGTTTCGTTCGGACGCAGAGCCGATCGCGTAAGCGATCGGGGAAACTTCACGGCGTGCACGCCGCCCGGTTCCCCCGATCCCTGACGGGATCGGCTCTGCGTTGCACTGTGACCGATCGGGCGAGCTTCACGGTGTGCACGCCGCCCGGTTACCCCGATCCCTGACGCGATCGGCTCTGCGTTGCACTGTGACCGATCGGGCGAGCTTCACGGCGTGCACGCCGCCCGGTTACCCCGATCCCTGACGGGACCGGCTCTGCCTCGCGACTACTTCACCCACGAATCCGCGACGGTCGTATCCACGACCACCGGGATGCTCTTGATGTACTCGCGACCCGCCTGCGTCATCGCCCGCTCGACACGGTCGCGCGCCTCGTCGGCGACATCCGCGCCGCACTCGACCACCAGCTCGTCGTGGATCGTGTTCACCATCACGGCATCAATATCCGCAAGCGACGCGTCGAGTTGTGCCATCGCCCGCTTGGTGATGTCCGCGCTCGTGCCCTGGATCGGAACGTTCTTGCCCAGTCGCCCGATGCCGCCCGCCTGCGATCGATCCGATTCGTCGAACTCGAACCGCACCAGCCGTCCCGCACGCGTCCGCGTCTGCCGGTCGCGGACCGCGCGCTCACCGGCCTCTCGCAGCCAGCGCTCCACTCCCTGGTACGCGTGGAAGTACTTCCGGATCAACTGCTCGGCCTCGGCCACGCTCGACTCGACCCGTCCGGCAAGACCCTGCGCGCCCATTCCGTACAACAATCCGTAATTAAGCGCCTTTGCCGCCGACCGCTGCTGCTTGGACACCTCGTCGAGCGGCACGTTGAACATCTGACTCGCCGTGACCTTGTGCAGATCCTCGCCCGACTGGAACGCCTTCAGCAGCGCGGCGTCCTGAGACCAGTCGGCGAGTATCCTCAGTTCGATCTGGGAATAGTCGGCAACGACCAGCTTGCGCCCCTCGGGTGCGCGTATGCAGTCCCTATACTCGGGAGCGTTCGGTATCTGCTGAACGCTCGGGTCCATGCATGCGAAGCGGCCCGACGGCGCGCCAATCTGCACAAAGCTCGGGTGAACCCGTCCAGTGACCGGATGGATGTGATCCAGCATCGTTCGTCCGTACGCAGTCATCTGCTTCGTCACGCCGCGGTACTCAAGCAGTCGCGCGACGACCGCGTGGTCGCGCGCAAAATGCTGAAGTTCGAATGCGCGCGTACCCTCGACGGGAATGCCGAGGTTGTGGAGCGCTGCCTGGACCTGCGACGGCGAGTCGAGATTGATCTCGGCTTCCCCGAACAGCGTCATCTGGGGCATGGCCGTCGCAAAGTCCTCCATCAGGTGGTTGCGAATCACCGTGTGCGCCCGGTCGTTGGTCTCGCACAGCGCCAGCCATCGTTCGCGGTCGATGTAGATCCCCGCGTTCTCCATTCGCGCGACCGCCGGCGCGCAATCGAACTCGATCTTTGCGACCTCGACAAGACCTGCCGTCTTGATCTGCTCGACCATCGCTGCTCGCAGCGGCACGAGAATGCTCGCGTCCTCCGCGGCGTACTCGAGCTGCGAGTTCGAGAGCTCGCCGGACCAGTCGCTCCTCTGTTCGGTCTTGTCCACCACGCGGTCGAGATATCGCTCGGCCGCGCCCTTCAGCGAATGCGACAGATTGAACTGTCCCGCCGTCAGCAGCTTGCTGGCGAGATATGTATCGAACAGCCCGCGCGGCCGGATTCCCGCGTGGTGCGCAAGCATGCGCGCGTCGAACTTTGCGTTGTGCAGCACCTTGACGGGACGGTCCGCCTCGAGCAGCGCCACGAGGCGCGCGTTGGACAGCGCGTCGAACGCAAAACAGTCGACGATGTACGCCCTGTCGGCCGACGCGAGCTGCAGAAGCCGGATGCGGCTCGTGAACGGATCGAGCCCGGTCGTCTCGGTGTCGACCCCGATTGCGTGCTCGCCTGCGAGCTCGTCGAGGCATAACGCGAGCGCCCTTTCGTCCTTCACCAGTATGTACGGTCGCCCGCTCATGCGCCCTGGGACTATAGCACGCGGCTCGCGACCGGCGGGCGGCCGTCCATGTGGTAACATCCGCCGTTATGCTGGCAGCTCGAACGGGCGCCGGGAGCGCCGGATGGCACGGAGCATCGTCACAATGACCGAGCAGTCTCTCGACTATCCGGGCGAGTTCGAAGTGCTGCGAACAAAGGCCGAATGCGGCGCGTGGGACTCGGGCACGCTCGTGCTCACCAACTACCGGCTGACGTGGACTCCGTCTCGCTTTTCAAAGTCTTCGGCGTTCTCGATCGATCTCGAACAGATCGCGACAGTCCGCCAGTTTCGCTCGATCTACTACCTCTTCATGATGCCGTCGCTCAGGATCACGCTGCGCGACGGCGCCCGTTACGACATCCACAACCCGAAAGAGAACATCAACCGGGTTCAGCACGTCGTCGAAGACTACCGAAAGCGCGAGCGGTACCGTCCCGGGTCGCTCTTTGGAAGCGAAACGTGAGCGGGACGCTCTACGTCGTCGCGACGCCGATCGGCAATCTCGAGGACATCACGGTGCGCGCGCTGCGCGTCCTGAAGGAGGTCGCCGTCGTGGCGTGCGAGGACACGCGCCACACGCGCGCGCTGCTGACGCACTTTGCCATCGGAACTCCGACGGTCAGCTATCACGAACACAACGAGGCGCTGCGCACGGCGCAGCTGATCGAGCGGCTGTCGGCGGGCGAATCGGTCGCGCTCGTGTCCGACGCGGGCACTCCCGCAATCTCGGATCCCGGGCACCGTCTCGTCGCAGGCGCTGCGCGCCACGGGATTCGCGTCGTTCCGGTGCCGGGACCGTCGGCCGTCGTCACGGCGTTGTCGGCGTCGGGGCTCGCGACCGATTCATTTCTGTTCGTCGGTTTTCTGCCGCCGAAACAGGGCGCTCGCGCGGCGCGGCTCGCCGAGCTCGCCAGCGAGCGCGCAACGCTCGTGTTCTACGAAGCGCCGCACCGCATCGGCCGCACGCTCGCCGAGATGCTCGAGGCGTACGGCGACCGCGAGGCGGTCGTCGCACGCGAGCTCACAAAACTGCACGAGGAGTTCCTTCGGGGACCGCTGTCAGAGGTTCTTGCGTCGCTCGCGCCCGAGCGCATGCGCGGGGAGTTCGTGGTGCTGGTCTCCGGTGCGCGCGACGCAGCGTCCGGCGCGACGGTCGTCGATGCTCGGGAGCGCGTTGCGGAGCTCGAGGCGCAGGGCCTTGCGCGCATGGACGCGATCAAGCAGACGGCGCGCGAACTCGGCATCCCGAAGCGCGAGATCTACACGCGCGTCACCGATGGCCCCGGGCCGAACGATTGACACGCCCGAATCGCAGACAGTAGAAACTCGCAAATGTCCGCCGACACTTCATCTGGCAGCCATACGCCCGACGCGATCCTCCTCGACGGATTCTGGTATCCGGCGATGCGGAGCGCCGAGATTCGCGGCAACCGGATGGCGCGGGCATTGCTGCTTGGCATGCCGCTCGTGTGCGGGCGCGACGCGGCGGGACGCGCGTGGGCGATGCGCGACAACTGCCCGCACCGCGGAATCCCGCTCTCGGACGGCCGGTTCGACGGAACGCACGTCGAGTGCTGCTACCACGGCTGGAAGTTCGATCCTCATTCGGGTGCCTGCTGCGAGATTCCGTCGCTCGTGGAGGGGCAGAAGCTGAAGATCGACCGCATCCGCGCGGGCAGTTTTCTGACCGAGGAGCGCGACGGATACGTCTGGGTCTTTGTGCCCGAGAAGACGGGAGACGCTGCACCGCCTCCGGCGCCGGCGCTTCCCGTGCACAGCGACAGGTACCGCATGACGCACCTGTGGGCGGACCTGCCGTGCAATATCGATCATGGAATCATCGGGTTGATGGACCCCGCTCACGGGCCGTTCGTGCATCAGTCGTGGTGGTGGCGCGGCCGGACGAGCATCCACGCGAAAGAGAAGATCTTCGAGCCAATCGAGCGCGGATTCCGCATCCGGCCCCACGCGCCCTCGGCGAACAGCGCGCCATACAAGCTGCTCGGCGTGTATGGCCAACCGATCACAACGACGATCGAGTTTGAATTGCCAAACATCCGGACGGAACAGATCCGCTGCGGCGATTACTGGTTCACGAGCCGGGCGACGGTCACGCCGGTCACGGCGTCGAGCTCGCGAATCGACTTTGTGGCCGCGTGGAACATCTTTCGAAGCGTGCCGTTCGTGCTGTCGGTGTTTCGCGTGTTTGCAAAGAAGTTTCTGCGGCAGGACCAGCTGACGATGATCAAGCAGGCGGAGGGGCTGAAGAACAGTCCGTCGCTGATGCTGATCGACGACGCGGACCGGCCGGCGAAGTGGTACTTCGCGTTGAAGTCGGCGCTGCTGGAGTCGCGGCGGACGGGCGAGCCGATGAAGCATCCGATCTCCGAGCCGACGGCGTTGCATTGGCGGAGTTGAGGGGACGGAGCCTCACGCAGAGACGCAAAGACGCAAAGTATGCTCTCTGCGTCTTTGCGTCTTTGCGTGAACATCACTTCGAGCGCTGCACCGTCACCACCCCCGCCTTCTCCAGCGCCCGGATGTACGCGAGGACCTCGTCCGTCCCGACCGACCCGTACGCCGCGTTCAACACGACCTGGATGTCGCGCACCGACCGTTTGCCGTCCACCAGGTTCAGCGTCTCGTACTGAACCAGCTCGTTGCCGTCGACCGGCGCTCCCAGCTTGTCTGCCAGGTAATCGAAGTAGTACACGCTCATCGGACCGACGACGCTTGGACTGCGCACGGGCACCAGACCCGCGGCCTCGTCAACGGGGACCACGTCGGCCGGAATCGGGACCATCCGCTGCACCAGCCGCACGTCGGCCTCGGTCCGCTCGGCGACCTCTTCGATCAGGTGGTCCACGTACGACGCGACCGCCGAATCGCCCTCCGCGAAACGCGTCACGCTCGCAAGCGTCTCGCGCTCCTGCCGGCCGGCCTCCTTCACGATCGCACGCGCATCCTCGAACCGCTGCACCGTCACGCTGCCCGAATTCCCATAAGCGATCGCGCGCTGGAGCGCGGCTCCCTGACGCTCGGCGCCGCGCGCAAACACTTCCATGGCAAGCCGGCGCGCGTCATCGGGCCCGGCGCTTGCTAAGAAATACCCCGCCAATGCACCAATCACCGCGACGCGACGCAGCTTTGTCGCGTCGAGATTCTCGGGCACGTCGCCGTTCGTGTGGATGAACACATCGGGCCAGTCGTTCAGGTAGATCGTCGGAATGCGGAAGCTCCCTTCCTCGTAGACATCGTGATCGCTCCCCAGCGAGAACGGCGCGTGATCCGCGACGAGCGGCTCCTTTGAACCATCGGGCGCATAGAGCGCGGTCGCCGCATCGCCGGTGGCCGCCGCCCGCAGACTGCCGTTGATGACGTAGTCGCCAAACACCGCGGCCACGTCGTTCACCGCGCTCGGCAGCGACGCCGGCGTATGCGTGAGGTGAAACACGGCCTTTGTCTTTGCAAAGTCGCCGCCCACCATGTCCATGTGAATCGCCGCGCGCATGCGCGCGACGACTTCCGGGTGACGCGCAAGGTAGCACGCCGTGCCTGCAATCTCTGGCGGCCATAGAAACCGGATCGTGCGGCGCGGGCGCGGCACCGCGCCGCTTTTGATCAGAGTGGACAGGATCCGGGCATCCTCGAGAATCGTGGCGGCGCCGCTCGCATTGTCGTTCGCGCCGGGACTCTGGTGGCACAGGTGGCAGCTGTAGACGATCTCGCCCGCACTCGGATCGATGCCCGGGATCACGGCCGACACCACTTCGAATGCAGACGGTTTCATGCGCGCCCGCACGACGGCGTGCAAACGAATTGCTTCGCCCGCCGCGAGGCGCGCCGAGAACTCGCGCGCCGTTCCGAGCGAGATCATGAACGCAAACGTGTTCTTCAGGTTGTAGGGCGACAGGTGTCCCCAACGGACGAGGTCCTTGTAGTCGCCGCTCCAGCCGGTCGTCTGGTTCGGCTGGTAGCTGAGCACGCCCGCCGCGCCGCGCTTGTCGACCGCCTGCGCATGCACGGCTGCGACACCGCCGCCCGCAAGGACGATCGCTCCCTTGACGTCCTTGCCGGCATAATCCGCGTCCGACGTGCCGCTGCCGACGTCGACAAGAGTCGCGGTCACGTCCGCAGCGTTGCTGTAGTCGGCGAGCGCAACGCGCAGCTCGGGATACGAGGCGATGTTCCGTGCGTGCGGCGACACCTCGGAAATTTCGGCCGATTCGGCCTCCCATCCGTAGTACGCCCGGAACGTGCCGTACATCGTGGACCCGTCGGCCGGGAACGACTCGATGTGAACGTCTTCGAGACCGTACGCGCGTGCGCGCTCCGCGACGAACTCCGCGGCATCGTGAAATCCGGCCGTGGCCTGGACCCGGTGATGCGTCGCGAGCGCGACGACGGTTGCCTTTGCCGTCGTGCCGGAGGCCTGGCCGGCGATCGCGTCGACAACCTTGTCATCCAGCAGCGACGTCTTGCCGTCGCGCGCGCAGACGCGCGGCGCTCCGAGTGGCAGCAGGCAGATTATGACGGCCAGGGCGGCAAGCGGTTTGCGGTGCATGCGCGTTCTCCAGAGGGCGTGGTCCGCGGAGTATATGGCCCCCCGATCCCGGTTGCCATGCTGCGCTGGACCCTCTGCTATACTTGCCGTTTCGTATGACCGACGCGACCAAGACGAACTTTCAGCGCACGCTCGGGTACTATCGTAACTACAAGCGCGCACTGGTCCTTGGCGGCCTCGCAGTCATCTCGTCGTACGTCGTGAAGGCGATTGGCCCGACGATTATCAAGACGGCGATCGACGACCTGCGCCAGTCGACCGAGACCGCGGGCGGCGTCATGCACCACGGGCTGTACGTCTACGGGGGGCTCTTCCTGACGGTCGTCCTCGTCCAGGGCATGTTTCTGTACCTGCAGCGCTGGATCCTTATCGGCATGTCGCGCGACATCGAGTACGACCTCAGGAACGACTTCTTCCAGCACCTCGAACGGCTGTCGACGTCGTTCTATGGCACCACTCGGACGGGCGACCTCATGGCACGCGCGACGAACGACATCGGCGCGATCCGTATGATGGTCGGACCGGCGTTGATGTACGCGCTCGGGACGTTCGTCGTGATCCTCGCGGTCTTCCCGCTCATGTTGCGTGTGAGCGTGTCGCTGACGCTGCTGTCGCTGTGCACGCTGCCGCTCGTCTCGGTGGCGACGAAGTTCTTTGCCAAGCGAATCCACGACCGCTTTGAGAAGGTCCAGGAAGAGTTCTCTTCGATCACGGCGCGCGCGCAGGAGAACCTTTCGGGTGTGCGCGTGATCCGCGCGTACGCACGCGAGGAGACCGAGGCCGAGGCGTTCGCCGAGTTCAACCGCAACTTCGTCGAACGCAACCGCGCCATCGCCATTCTCCAGTCGCTGTTCTATCCATGTCTGCAAACCTTTACGGGACTTGGGTTTGCGGCGGTCCTGTGGTACGGCGGGTCAAAGGTGATGTCGGGCGAGATCAGCCTTGGCCAGTTCGTCGAGTTCAACTTTTACCTGACGTACCTGATCTGGCCGACCATCGCGCTTGGATGGGTGATCAACCTCTACCAGCGCGGCATGGCCTCGATGGGGCGCATCAACAGCATTCTGAACACGCAGCCCGACATCGTGGACTCGGCGAACGCCGTCGACGCCGATGTGGTCGGCGGCATCGAGCTGCGCAACCTGTCGTTCACGTATCCCGGCGCGACCGGTCCGGTGCTCTCCGACATCAACCTCAAGATTGAGCCCGGCATGACGGTCGCGATCGTGGGCCGGACCGGATCGGGGAAGTCGACGCTCGTGAATCTGGTGCCGCGCCTGCTCGACGCTGCGCCCGGCATGGTCCTGATCGACGGCCGGCCCATCCACGAGATCACGGTCGAATCGCTCCGCTCGGCGATTGGCTACGTACAGCAGGAGACGTTCCTGTTCTCGGACACCATCGCCGACAACATCGCATTCGGCGTCCCCGACGCCGGACGGGTCGCCGTCGAGCTTGCCGCCGAACAGGCGGGTCTCGCGCGCGACGTGAGCGGCTTCCCAAAGGGCTTTGACACGATGGTCGGCGAGCGCGGCATCACGCTCTCCGGAGGCCAGAAACAGCGGACGGCGATCGCTCGCGCGCTGATCCGCATGCCCCGCATCCTGATCCTCGACGACGCGCTGTCGGCCGTGGACACGTACACGGAGGAGCGAATCCTCAAGCGGTTGCGCGGCATCATGGCGGACCGAACGAGCCTGATCGTGTCGCACCGCGTGTCCACGGTGAAGGATGCCGACCTGATCGTCGTGCTCGACGGCGGCCGCATCGCCGAGCGCGGCACGCACGACGAGTTGCTCGAGCTCGGTGGTCTGTACGCCGACCTCCACGAGCGGCAGCTGCTCGAGGAAGAGCTGGCTGCAAGCTGATACGCGCGATCTGCGCGGATTCGCGACTTTGAAATGAGTGACGAGACGACAAAAAATCCTCAGGAAGAGGAGGCGATCGGCAAGGCGTACGACAGCCGTCTTGCGCGCCGACTCGCCCGGTATCTCGGCCCGTACCGCTGGCGCGTCGTCCTCGCGATCGGGCTGCTGATCGTCAGCTCGGTCGTTGAGCTCGCGGGCCCCCTGCTGACCGCCCGCGCGGTGGACTTGTACATTCCTTCCGGCGACGCGTACCACCTGAACATCATTGCGGCGCTGTACGTCGGTTTGCTGTTTGCGAGTTTTGGCCTGACGGCCGCGCAGACCTACCTGATGCAGATGCTCGGTCAGTACGTGCAGTTCGACCTGCGCCGAGAGATCTTCGGCCACCTGCAGCGCATCGACGTCGCGCACTACGACAAGAATCCGGTCGGCCGGCTCATCACGCGGTTGACGAGCGACGTCGACGCGCTCAACGAGCTGTTCACGTCGGGGTTTGTGGCGATCTTTGGGGACGTGTTCACGCTTGCCGGAATCACGATCGTGCTGTTCGTGTACGACTGGCGGCTGGCGTGCGTTGCGCTCGTGATCCTTCCCGGAATGCTGATGGTCACGGCGTGGTTCCGTCGCGGCGCGCGCGAGGGATTTCGCAAAGTGCGCACGCGGATCGCCCGGATCAACGCGTTTCTGCAGGAGCACGTCACCGGGATGGCGGTCGTGCAGCTGTTCGGCCGCGAGAAGATCGAGCGCGAACGCTTCGACACCATCAACGACGAGCACCGCGTCGCGAACATCGAGACGATCTTCTACTACGCCGTGTTCTTTCCGGCGATCGAGATCATCTCGTCGTGCGGCATCGCGCTGATCATCTGGTACGGCGGCAGCCGCGTGCTCGCCGGATTCACGACGATCGGCGCGCTCATCGCGTTCATCCAGTACGCGCAGCGGTTCTACCAGCCGATCCGGGATCTTTCGGACAAGTACAACATCCTGCAGGGCGCGATGGCTGCGTCCGAGCGCATCTTCCGGCTGCTCGACGAACAGCCCGAGATCCTGACCCCTGCCGCGGCGTCGCTGACCGCCGCGACAGAGGGCGGGCTCAGGTCGCGCGGCCGTATCGAGTTCCGCAACGTGTGGTTCGCCTACAAGGACGAGGAGTGGGTTCTCAAGGACGTCTCGTTCGTGGTCGAGCCTGGCCAGTCGGTCGGCATCGTGGGCCACACGGGCGCCGGAAAGACGACGCTCACGAACCTGCTGCTCAGGTTCTATGACATCCAGAAGGGCCGGATCCTGCTCGACGGCGTGGACGTCCGCGACTATGACCTGCAGTCGCTCAGGCGAAACTTCTCGATCGTGCTGCAGGACGTGTACCTGTTCTCGGGGAGCGTGCAGTTCAACGTCACACTCGGCAATCCGGACATCGACGCCGGTCGCGTCGAGCAGGCGGCACGGGAGGTCCACGCGGACGAGTTCATCCGCCGGCTCCCCGACGGCTACGAAACAAGGATCCACGAGCGCGGCGCGGGCCTTTCGGTCGGTCAGAAGCAGCTGATTTCCTTCGCGCGCGCGCTCGCGTACGACCCGCCGATTCTGATTCTCGACGAAGCCACGTCGTCGATCGACAGCGAGACCGAGATGCTGATCCGGGATGCGGTGACGCGGCTGATGCAGGGGCGCACCAGCGTGATCATCGCGCACCGGCTGTCGACGATCCAGAGCGTCGACAAGATCATCGTCCTTCACAAGGGCGAGTTGCGCGAGTCGGGCACACATCAGGAGCTGCTTGCGTTGCGCGGGCTGTACTTCAGGCTGTATCAACTCCAGTACAAGGACCAGGAGACAGGGAGCCGAACGCCGATTACTGCGGACTGAGTGAATGCTGAGGCAACTGGCGACATCCCTCATCCCGATCACTATTTGCGTTGCGATGCAGGCGGGCGCGCTCGTATATCTGTTTCGAGCGCTGAGCCGGATCGAGGACAAGGTCGACGCAGAAGGCGATTTGTACTCGTTCCGCGTGTTCATGCGCGTCGCCGTCGTCATCATCGTCCAGCATTGCCTTCAGGGGCTCGTGTGGGCGGTCACGTACCTCGCGCTCGGTTGCTTCCCCAACATCGAGACGTCGCTTTATTACTCACTGTCGACGTACACGGCCCTTGGATACGGCGATGTGATGCTGCCGGCCGAGTGGCGTGACCTCGGCCCGATGGAAGCCGTCAACGGAATCCTCATGTTCGGCTGGTCGGCGGGATTCATTTTTGCGGTTGTGGTCCGCATCTTCACCGGCAAGCGGGTACTCGGTCCGCTTGAATGATGCGGTGGCGGCTGCGAGGCGAGGACTCTGGCGACCGTCGTCGGCTCTGTGATTTACTTCACCCGGTATGACACAACCCGTGATTGCGAAGGTCGACCCTCCGGCGGGCGTAGAAGGCGGCGAGATCATTCTTGCGTGTGAGGGGATCGAGCCCCGATCGTGGCAGGACATCGCGGTCACGTTCGACGGGGTGCCGTCGCGCATCGAGAGTGCCTCTGCTGCGCGTGTGGTCGCACCTGTTCCGGTGGGACCGCACGGTCAGGTCGAATTGCGGATCGAGCAGGGCGGCGCCGTGAGCGACTCGGTGACGTTCCACACCGCCGAAAAGCTGGCCGACGGCCTCCATCCGGTTGCAAACCCCGCATTCGACCACGACAACGGCACGATCTTCACCACGATGTCCGGATCGCGCGGCCAGGAGGTATCGGTCAGCGTCTACAAGATCACGCCCGGTGGCGGAACGCAGCCGTTTCTCTCGGACCTGATGAACCCGACGGGCATCGCGTTCGATCCGGATGGCCAGCTGTTTGTCACGAGTCGGTACGACGGGACGGTGTATCGCGTGTCGCCGTTCAAGGAGGCCGAGCCGTTTGCGCGCAACCTCGGCGTCGCGACGGGGATCGCGTTCGACACGCAGGGCCGGATGTTCGTCGGCGACCGGTCGGGCACGATCTTCCAGGTCTCCGAGATCGGTGATGAAACGTCGTTCGCCACGCTCGAACCGTCGATGGCCGCGTACCATCTGGCATTCGGGCCCGACGGCGGTCTGTACGTCACGGGTCCGACGGCGTCGAGTTATGACTCGGTCTACCGCGTCGGCAACGACGGCTCGGTGACGAACTACTTTACGGGGCTCGGGCGCCCGCAGGGGCTGGCATTCGACTCGGACGGCAACCTGTTCGTGGTTGCGAGCCATCGCGCCCGCCGCGGCGTGTTTCGCATCACGCCCGATGGTCAGATCTCGATGGCGGTCGCCGGAGCCTCGCTCGTCGGGCTCTGCTTTGACGACAGCGGCAACCTGATCATCGCGTCGACGCGCGACATCTACCGCGTCCACGTCGGAGCGCGGGCGTACTGGCCGTTCTAGCGCGCGCGATTCGCGCCCGGTGCGAATCACACGGATGCAGGGAGCTCTGATCATCGACAAGCCTGAGGGCTGGACGTCGCACGACGTGGTCGGCAAGGTGCGCCGACTCGCGGGGACACGCCGCGTCGGGCATACGGGTACGCTCGATCCATTTGCGACGGGAGTGCTCGTCGTCTGCGTCGGCGCGGCAACGAGGTTGTCGCAGCTGCTCGTCGGATGCGACAAGGAGTACCTCGCGACGATCCGCCTTGGGTGGGCGACGGACACGCAGGACGGGACCGGCGAACGCGTGGGCGAGCCGGCGGCATCCGAGCTGATACCCGACGACGCGGCCCTGATATGTCGCGTGCTGTCGGAGTTCAGCGGCGAGCAGGATCAACTGCCGCCGATGTACTCTGCCAAGAAGGTCGGGGGTCGGGCGCTGTACAAGCACGCCCGGGCCGGACGCGAGATCGAGCGAAAACCGGTCCGTGTGCGCGCAGAGATGTGGCTCGCCGACGAACACATTGAAGTCAACGATCAGTTTGCGCGCAACGAGGACGGCAGCGTCGACGTGCGCGTGCGGGTCGTGTGCTCGGCGGGAACGTACGTGCGGACGCTTGCTCATGACGTCGGCGTACGGCTCGGGTGTGGCGCGCATCTCGCAACGCTCCGGCGCACCAGGGTCGGGCGCTTTTCAATCGACGACGCGGTCACGCTCGAGGCGCTCGAGGGTCACGTCGCCGAGCGCATCGTGCCGCCGGCGGACCTTGTGGCCGAGCTTCCGGTCATCCGGCTCGACGATGCGGGCGAGGCGCGGGCGAGGCACGGGATGCCGTTGCCGGGAGTCGATGTGGAGTTGGGTGATGGCGATCCGGTCGCGCTTGTCGATGCGGGTGGGGCGCTTGTCGGCATCGCGCGGTTCGATGCGGAGACGGGGCTTTTGAAGCCGCGGATCATCCTGCCGGGCGAGCCGAACCCGCTGTGAGTTGTGCATCGCGGAAGCAGAGCCGAG
>JBGAKX010000209.1:0-5823 GCA_044224215.1 Blastocatellia bacterium | reverse complement strand
GAGGCTGCCCGTGGCGCATCGCCGTCCGGTACGCTCATCGCCGGCGATGTCGGTCCCGCGGCTGCCGGACGCGACTCCGCCGCGACAAGCGCAGAAGCAATGTACCGCGAGCAGATCGAGAGTCTTGTCGCGGCCGGCGTCGACGCAATCCTCGTTGAAACGATGATGTCGATCGAGGACGCGCGAAACGCCGTCGCGGCAGCAAACCAGGTTCGGGCGGGCGTTCCGCTCATCGTGAGCATGACGTTCGACGCGGAGCTGCGGGCCCGCGACGGCTCGAGTCCCGAGATGTTTGCGGACGAGGTCTGCGCGCTCGGGATCGACCTCATTGGTGTGAACTGCTGTGACGGTCCGCGAACAACGCTTGCCGTCGTCGAACGGCTCGTGCGATTCGGCCCGGTACCGGTCTTTGCGAAACCGAGTGCGGGACTGCCGCGCGATGACGGATCGTACGCGTACGGACCCGAGCGGTTTGCGCGATGGGCGCGACGGATTGTTGATGCCGGAGCGCGCGTGGTCGGTGGGTGTTGTGGGACGACGCCGGCGCATATCGCCGCGTGCCGTTCCATGCTCGGCCACCATGTTCCATAGGACAGATCCCTTCCGGGATCGGTTCTCTGGCGACTAATGAGGCATCAGGTACTTTCGATACCACGCCAGATACCGCTCGAGCCGGTCCTTCAGATAGCTCGGCGTACTGATGTCGTGGAATTCTCCCGGGTAGATGACGAGCTGGGTGTCGCGCCCGAGGCTCCGCAACGCCTGGTACATCTGCTCCGAGTTCAGCAGAGGCACGTTGAAGTCCTTCTCGCCGCACAGGAACAGCGTCGGCGTCACGATCCGGTCCGCGTGCAGGAACGGAAACGAAACCTTCACATACGCGTCAAAGTTGGCCCACGGCGTGCCGAGCTCGTGCTCGTAATCGCGGACATACTGATCCGTTCCGTAGCACGCAAGGATGTTCGACGCGCTCGCCCCGCTCGCCGCCGCCTTGAACCGCGGGTCCTGAGCGATGACGTAGTTCGTCAGCATTCCGCCATAGCTCCATCCGCCAATGCCGAGCTTGTCGGGATCCGCGACGTCCTTTGCAACCGCGTCGTCGACGGCCGCAAGCACGTCCTGCGCGTCGCGGTTGCCCCAGTCGGCGTAAATCGCCTTCGCAAAGTCCAGGCCTCGGCCCGAACTCCCGCGCGGATTGCACGCAACGACCGCAAACCCCTGTGCAGCAAAAAGTTGCCAGTCGCGTCTGAACTCGAAGTAGAACTCCCACACGGGACCGCCGTGGATCCTCAGGATTGTCGGCTGGCGCCTGCCGGCCTCGGATCCGACGGGTCTTACAAGAAAACCATGGATCTCGGTGCCGTCCTTGCTCTTGAAGCTCGTCGACTCGGTTGGCTGCAGCGCCAGCGAATCCATGAGCGCCTTGTTCTGCGATGAGAGCGCCCGAAGCTTCGCACCTTCCACCGCAAAAATCTCCGCCGGTTCGAGCGGCGTCGAGACGAGCGCGGCAATCCGACCATCCTTGCCCATGTCGAACCGCGTCAGGTGGCGTTCGCCCGTGACGATTCGATCGACCGGCCCGCCGGCCAGCGCAACGCGTGCAAGCTGGATCGCGCGATCGTCCTCGAGCAGGAAGTAGAGCGTCTTTCCGTCCGCGGTCCACAATGGCGATCCTGCGTTCCGGTCGAGTCCGGGTGTGACATCGCGCTCTGCGCCGCCAGCCGAGGGAACGACTGCCAGCGTATGCATGTTGTAGCCGATCAACTTCAACGGCCCGCCCCGCGGGTACGCGATCAGTTTGCCGTCCGGGCTCCACGACGGACGCGACTCCCAGTAGGGGTCGCAATCGGCGCCTTCGAACGTCGTGACCTGCCTCGCCGCCGCGCCCTTTCGCGGCTCGATCGCGTAGATGTCCCAGTTGTCGGTACGGTCGGGATCGGGTCCGCGCTTTGTGACGAAGGCGATCGCGCTGCCGTCAGGCGACCACGACGGCAGGATCTCGTCCGTCGCGCCCGACGTCAGCTGCTCCACGCTCTTCGCGGCGACGTCGACGAGGTAGAGGTGGTTCCGCCGCGCGTCGAGGTACCCGGTCTCGTCCTCCTTGAACTGAAAGCGATCGAGCACGATCGGCTTTGGCGTCTCTTTGTCGTCCGGCTTGGCCGACTTGTCGCCCGGCGTCTTCTTGTCGCCGGCGGCCGTTGCCTCCTCCTCATCGTTCGGGTCCGGATCGCGCACGACGATCACCAGCCTCGAGCCATCCGGTGACCAGTCGTAGTCCTCGACGTCCCCCTTCACGTCGGTAAGCCGGGCTGCGTCGCCGCCGAGCCGATTGAGAAGCCAGACTTGCGCGTGATCCTTGTCGTCGTCGCGGCCTGACAGAAACGCGAGATAGCGGCCATCCGGACTCCAGCGCGGCATCGATTCCGACGCCTTGCTGTTTGTCAAACGCACCGTCCGGGATCCGTCCCACGAGACCATCCAGACATCCGAGTCGCTCTTGTCCGTCTTCACATCGCTCGACGAGACCGTGTACGCGACCCACGCGCCGTCGGGCGAGATCTGCGGATCCTCGAGGTCCTTGATCGCAAAGACGTCGTCGAGCGTCATGGGATGGCGTGCGGGCGCCTGGGCGTACGCAGGGATCGCACAACAGGAAAGCAGGAGCACTCCGCCTGCGACGCGTGCAAGGGATGTCAACATATGGACCTCCGGCCGAGAGTTGCGGGAGTATCGGTCGTCCGCTGACGTCGTTGCAAGGCGGTTGGTCCGGGGGGTAGTCTACGAAGCGCGCCGTGTCCAGGTCGACGGGAGCGGCACCAAACCCCATGAAGACAAGAATTTCGACAAAGGCGGCGAGATTCACCGAGTCGGTGATTCGCGAGATGACCAGGCTGGCAGCCGCGCACGGTGCGGTGAACCTGTCGCAGGGTTTCCCGGATTTCCCGTGCCCCGACGAGTTGAAGCGGGCGGCGTCCGACGCTCTGTTTGCCGACATCAATCAGTATGCGATCACGTGGGGTGCAAAACGGTTTCGGGATGCGATCGCGCAGAAGACGGCGTGGTACCTCGGATTCGACATCGATCCGGAGCGCGAGATCACGGTGACCTGCGGCTCCACGGAGGGAATGATCGCGACGATGCTCGCCATCATCAATCCGGGCGACGAAGTGGTGATCTTCGAGCCGTTCTACGAGAACTACGGCCCGGACGTCATCCTGTCGGGCGCAACACCGCGCTATGTCCCGCTGCGACCGCCGGACTGGGGATTCGATCCCGACGAGCTGCGCGCGGCATTCAGCGACCGTACAAAGGCGATCATCATCTGCAACCCCGGGAATCCGACCGGCAACGTGTTCACGCGTGAGCAGTTGCAGCAGATCGCGGACCTGTGCCGCGAATTCGACGCCATTGCCGTGACCGACGAGATCTACGAGCAACTGCTGTACGACGGTGCCGAACACATCGCGATTGCCACGCTGCCTGACATGCGCGAACGCACCGTCACGATCAACAGTCTGTCAAAGACGTACTCGGTGACCGGGTGGCGCGTAGGCTATGTGATCGCGCCGCCTGATCTGACGAACGCGATTCGCAAGGTTCATGACTTTCTGACGGTTGGCGCGGCCGCCCCACTCCAGGACGCTGGCGCGACAGCCTTGCAGATGCCCCGCGAGTACTACGACAACCTGCGGCGCGACTACGTCCGCCGGCGCGACATGCTGCTTCCGGTTCTGGAATCGGCGGGTTTTCGCTGCTACCGCCCACGCGGGGCCTACTACATCATGACGGACATCTCGGGGTTCGGCTTTGCCGATGATCTCGAGTTTACGCGATTCATCGTGCAGGAGGTCGGCGTCGCGGTAGTGCCCGGTTCGAGCTTCTACAGCCGCCCCGAGCTCGGCAAGTCGCAGGTTCGATTCACGTTCTGCAAAAAGGACGAAACTCTGCACGCCGCGGCCGAGCGCCTGCATTCCGGCTTCGCCGGCCGTGGCGCAGGAACGATCGGCTGACAGCCAGCGTGCCGCCATCATCAACAGATTCAAGGAGACCGCATGTCCTCACCCAGCTCGAAGACCGACTTTGGACGGCAACTGGTCCGGAACTACGAACTCGGTCGTCGGATGCTCGCAAGCCTGACGGAAGACTTTTCGGATGAGGATGCACACGTACGGATCGAGCCGCTCAAGCCGCTCGTCTGGTACCTCGGGCACATCGCCGTCGCCGAGAGCACACTTCTGCACCTGTACTTCGACCAGGACCATCCGTTCTCGACCGACCACCTCAAGAAGTACGGCCGTGGCTCCGATGGTCGCGCGGATTTCAGCGACGCAAACATGGGAGAGATGCTCGAGATGCTCGGTCTGCTTCGCGATCGCGTGCGAGCCGCGCTCGGAACGCTGACGTACGAGGACATGGAGCGTGCGCCGAGCCGTCAGATCGAGCATCCGGCGTTCAATACGCTCGGCACCGCGTCGGCGCTCATTTCGGCGCACAACGCATATCACGCGGGCCAGATCGCGCTGCTCAGAAGCTCGCTCGGCAAGGGCGCAAAGTTCGGTTGAGCCCGCAACCGCACGCGGTCGCATCGTCAGACGTCTAGCGCAGAACCTTTTTGATCTTCTTGAGCAGTTTGGACTTGCGGCCAAGCAGGTGGTCGAGGAGCTCACGCTCTTCGCGCTCCGCGCCGAGAACGTAGAGCACCGCACCGTAGACGGCAGCCGTCACTCCGACGATAGCCGCTGCATCGACATAGCGCAGCTCGGGAACGACGCGTGACACAAGGTAGCCCGCGGGAAACGCCGCGAGACCCGCGACGATGGGTTTCCATACCGTGCGGCTGTACATGCTGATCCCGAGCTGGCGCTGCACGTACACGGCAAGCATGGGAATGAACACGACGATAGCGACGAACGCCGCCATTGCGACGCCTTCGACGCCGTATCGCGGCACGGCCCAGACCGAGAGCAGCGTGTAACAGCCGCCGCCAACGACAAAGAAGGCAAGCGGAGCCTTGGACCGACCTGACATAAGCAGCAGCGCCATCAGCGGTCCGGATGACTGCGCGATCAGCAGCCCTGCGGCGAACCAGCGCATTGCGCCGGCAACCGGAACGTACTGCCAGCCGAGCGCGTTGAGAATGGGAACGGGAAACAGCACGAGCAAGCCGAACGGCAGGAGCGCAAACGTCAGAATCCAGCGGTTGTAGGCACGTGTCTCGCGTTCGAGCTCCGTGATGTCGCCGGCGGCCAGCAGCCGCGCGATGCGCGGCCGGAACGCTCCCGTGAGCGAGCCCGAGAAGAACAGAACGACACTCGTGAGCTTGAGTGCCACGCTGAACACGCCGAGCTGCGTGCTGCTCAGAAAGGGTGCGAGAAAGAAGATGTTGAGCGAGCGGAACGAGCGCGTGGCGAGATCGTTGAGCGTGACGGGAATCGTGAACGCGAGTGTCTCGCGTACCCGGTAGTCGGCACGGATTCCGGAAAGCTGGCGCCAGAAGAAGCGTCTGAAGAAGACGATGGCAAAGATCGAACTGACCACGAGTGCGATGAGGTACGAGAACGGCAGCGCGTAGTACCCGGCCAGGCCGAGACCGAACAGCGAAACAAGCGCCACGAGCCGGGCAAGCGGTTCCACCAGGTTGTTCGCCACGACCATCAGCCGGATGCGATCGAGACCGTAGAACGCCTGAAGAAGCACGAAATTGACCGCGAATAGCGGCGTCAGAAGACCGAAGACGCGCAGGGGCTCGATCGCTTCCGGATGAGTCGGGTAGACGACCGATATGAGCGTCGGCGACAGGAAGAACAGTGCGGCGCCGAGGAC
>JBGAKX010000025.1:0-41046 GCA_044224215.1 Blastocatellia bacterium | reverse complement strand
GCTGTCGCGAGAACTGACACGATCAGCGACCGCAGGGCGATCGAACGGAGATTCACTCGGTTCATGGGACTCACCTCCCATCGGCGCCTGAACCTCAGCATACGCCCGCATCGCGATGGGCAACACGAGGAAAATCGGCGCGTCGGCCGGCAGCGCTACGGAAGTTTGATCGACGGCTTGTCGGGGTGGCGCCGGTACACGATCACGGTCCTGCCGATAACCTGCACGAGGTGCGCACCGTCGACCTGGGCGACAAGCGCCGCGGCGATGTCGCGCGCGCTTTCGGGCGCGGTGTCGAGGACCTTGAGCTTCAGCAGTTCGCGGGTGTTGAACGCTTCTGAAACCGTGTGCGCGAGTGATTCGGTCGCGCCCTCCTTGCCGACGTGCAGGAGGGGCTTCAGGTGATGCGCGAGCGATCTGAGGTGCGCGCGCTGCTTGGTCGAGAGCTGATCCATACGTCGCGCGAGAAGGTACCTTACAGATGAGCGCCGCGCAAACCGTGCTCTCTACCCGCCACCTACCGGTGGCGGTACTGGGCCTCAGGATGTGCCGATCGCTTTGGGGTGATGCCTGATTCGCGTTGATCCGCGTTCATCTGCGGCAAATCTCCCCGCTACTGCGGGATGATCTCCCCAACCCGGATCAGTTTCGAAAAATCCGGCGAGTCGCCCGCCGCGATCGCCTTGGCGTCGATCAGGCTCTCCGCTTTCAGCTCGTCGAACGGCACCTGCGTCGCAAGGCTTCCCTGGTGGTACAGATACTCGTCCGCATAGCCCGTCAGCAGGATCCGCGGCCTGAACACGATGCTTGCCGGCGGCACCGATCCGATCGCGAACAGGTTGTTCGTGCAGTTGTCGGTGAGCGCGTTGTACCACGCGGGATTCGTATCGAGATGCTCGGCGCGCCTGAGGAACTTCACGAGCGCCGACCGCAGCTTCTCGCCCGATGCGCGCGTGCGGAACATGTAGACGTGCTCGCCGCGGAAATTCGTCCGGACGCGCACGATGTCGCGCTCGTCGGCGAAGATGTAGATGAGCTCGTACTGCCGGAAGAACCCCATCACGGCCGAGTACGACTCGCCCTTCACCTTTCGCGTCTCGACTGAGAGAACCAATTGCTGCCCGTCGTCGAACCCGAAGCTCAGAAACGTGTGCGCGATCGACGGCCCTGCCCAGTACGAGCAGAAGAAGTCGAGCGTCCTCAGCTTGGACAGGTCGTACGTTCGAGTGTCGTATCGCGGCGTGAAATCGGTCTCTGACCGGTACTCGAAGTTGCGGACGTTCCTGATCGTCACGATATCGCCGTCGATCGTGATACCGGGCAGCTCGGCAACGTCCGGAGCCCAGTCCCGGTTGTTCGTCGGTTGCAGCGTGAACCACCAGCCGAGCACGATCAGGAACAGCAGCGCAAAGCCGAGAAACGCGCGCCGCCACGGCCTGACGAACACGAACACCGCGACGACGGCGAGCGCAAATACGATCGCGAGCGGCGTCCCGAGCCACGAGATCCGGACGTCGATTGCCAGCGCCGCGGTCGCCCACATCGCCGCAATGAGAATCGCGAGCACGACCGGGGTCCACAGTACGACCTTGAGGGCTTTGACGAGATAGGTTCGCAAGTTCGCCCCACCCTACGCGCCGCACGATGACCAGTCAATGACACGCGATACGCAGGGTGAGATTCCTCGGATGTTGCGCTACACTCGCGCGCACTATGCTGAAAAGCCTGATTGCGACACTGCTGCTTTCGATTGCGGCGGCCGCGCCTGTTCCCGACGGCCGCGCGCTCGTGACCGCGATGCACGACCAGTACGTCGGAAAATGGTACGAGACGCTCACGTTCCGGCAGAAGACGACAACGTATGGCGCCGACGGTTCGGAGACCGCCGAGATCTGGCACGAGTCGCTCGCCTGTCCTGGCAAGTTGCGCATCGACATCGAGCCGCTGGCCGACGGCAAGAGCATCGTGTTCGCGAACGACACGGTGTACCGGTACGACAAGGGGAAGCAGGTCGCCTCGCGGCCGCTGATCCACCCACTGCTCGTGCTCGGGTTCGACATCTACTGCCAGCCGCCCGCAACGACGATCGACCGGCTCGAGAAGCTCAAGATCGACCTGTCGATCATCCGCGAGACGACGTACAACGGCACGCCCGTCTATGTCGTCGGCGCAAAGGACGGCGACCTGAAGAGCCCTCAGTTCTGGATCGAGAAGGAACGGTTGATCTTCGTGCGGATGCTCCGCCCCGAGGGGGCGGACGGCGCGCACACATCCGACGTGGTCTTTGACAAGTACGTGAAGGCCGGAGGCGGATGGGTCGCCGCGGAAGTGCTCTTCTCCGTCGACGGCAAGCTCGAGACGAAAGAGGAATACACGGAGATCAAGACGGGCATGACCCTGGACCCGGCGCTGTTCACGCCGTCAGCGCCATGAACTGAAAATGCGCACGTTGACGAGAATAACGCGTAACGTTATCGGACGCGCCGTACTTCTTGGCTGGATCGTCGCGAGCCTGTCGGTTGGCGTTTCCCTCGGTCAGGCGCGTCGTCTGCCCCGGAAGCAGCCGGAGCCGACGCCGGCCCCCGCGCCTGCCCCGGCGCCGGTCGAGACCGAGGCGCCCGAAGCGCCACCTCTGGAGGCGAGTCCCGAGACGGCTCCCGTGCCGCTCACCGAGGTCCCCGAGCGGCTGCTCGAGCTCAACGACTGGATCGCGGCCACGCAACAATCGCTCGCGACGAGTGTGGAAGCCATAACAACCGACGCGCAGATCACGGCGCTCGAAGAGACGATCAACGCGGGCGCCCAACAGGTCGACGAACTTCTCTACAGCTCGCCGAGCCTGCCCGACCTTCGCGAGTCGGCCAGTGTCTGGCAGACAAAGGCCGGCGTGGTGCTGAAGCTCCAGGTCGCACTTGCCCGGCGGGACGAGGAGCTTCAGGTTCAACTGTCCACGCTCACGGCTGACCGCCTCAAGTGGCAGGCGACGCACGACCAGCTTGTCACGCAGGAGGCCCCGCCCGAGCTTCTCGATCGTGTCAGCCAGGACCTCGACGCGCTCGAGATTCTGAACACCCAGGTCCAGGCGAACGCAAAGCGGGTTCTGGTGCTCGAAGGCCAGATCGCAAAGATCAACACGATAGCGTCGGGAACCACGGCGCGCCTGACCCAGGCTGTCGACGGCTTCCAGGACCGGTTGATGCTCAAGGACAGCGTCCCGATCTGGCGCGCGTTCTCGCAGTCTGCCCCGCCGGGGCAATCCGTCTCGTCGCTCGGGTCGAAGTTCTCGGCCGCGGGTGCGCACGTCCTCAACAGCCGCAACTACCTCGTCACGATGACGTTCTCGCTGCTGATCTTCATCGCGGCGATGCTGTTTCTGCGCCGAGCGACTGACACCGACAGCGAAGAGGGCTTCAGCAACAAACGCAGATCGGCAGTGAACTTCATCCTGTTCGGCGTCTTCTGCTCCGTCGCGTTCGTGTCGGCGTTCACCGCCCAGGCGCCGCTGCTGATCTCCAGCATTCAGAAGCTGGTGATACTCACTCTCGTCCTCATCCTGCTCCCGCGCCTTACGGTCATGTCGGCGAGGCTCCACCTTACGGTGCTTCTCGCGTTCTATGCTGCAAATTCCATGTTCGACCTGGCTGCAACGCAACCGGGTGTCGACCGGGTCGTCATAGCAATCATGGACGCAACCGGCGCCGTGGCCATGTGGTGGCTCGGCGCGCGCACCCGCATCCCGGCGCGGACCGACGGACTGCGCACGTTTGGAATGACCATGATGCGGCTCGGCGCGATCCTGCTTACATTCGCGCTCGTTGCAAACACGTTCGGTTACGTTCTGCTGTCGATGGTCCTGAGCGACGGCGTCCTCGAGAGCGCGCGCCAGTTCAGCGGCGCCATGACGCTGTTTCTTGGACTTGCGTACATCGTCAAACTTGCAACACGCCTGCCCGGAATCCGGAGCCTTGCAACCGTCCGGTTGCGAGGGGCCGGCCTCGTGCGCTGGACGCGCCGCGTCCTCTTCAGCCTGGGTCTCTTTCTGTGGTTCGCCGGAGTCCTTCACACCTTCACGATCGACAAGCAGGTTGGCGAGTGGGTCCAATGGATCTGGGCGTTCGAGATCGGCGTCGGGACCGTTGCCTTCACCGTCGGGAGCATTCTCGAAGCGCTCTTGGTCCTCGTGTTCGGTATCGGCGTCGCGAACGCCGTTCGATTCGTTCTCAAGGAAGAACTGCTCGAGCGAATGAACATGAGCCGGGGCCTCCCGGACGCCATCGCCAATGCGTTTCACTACCTCGTGCTCTTTGGCGTGTTCCTGCTCGCACTCGGCGCCGCAGGCGTGGAGCTGAGCAAGCTGACCGTGCTGACCGGCGCCCTCGGTGTTGGCATCGGCTTCGGTCTCCAGAACGTCGTCAACAACTTCGTCTCGGGCATCATCCTGCAGTTCGAGCGGCCGATTCACATCGGCGACGTCGTCGAACTGCCCGGCGTCAAGGGCAAGGTCTCGAACATGGGCGTGCGGTCGAGCACGCTCCAGACGTTCGAAGGCGCCGAGGTCATCGTGCCGAACGGCAACCTCGTGGCGAACCAGCTGATCAACTGGACGCTCTCCGCGCAACGGCGCCGCGTCGACGTGCCCGTCGGCGTCGCGTACGGCACGAATACCGAGAGGGTGATCTCGCTCCTGTGCGAAGCCGCCGGCGAGCACCCCGACGTGATAAAGGATCCCGCGCCCCAGGCGCTCTTCATCGGGTTCGGCGACAGCTCGCTCAACTTTGAGCTGCGATTCTGGGCCCCGGACCAGGATTTGTGGATCGTGCTGCGCAGCGACGTGATGCGCGCCATCGTTCGGGCGTTCGACGCAAACGGCATCGAGATCCCGTTCCCTCAGCGCGACCTGCACGTGCGCTCGGTCGATCCGGATGTGCTGACGCAATCGGGACTGAAACCAACCGCAAAGACGCAAAGTCGCAAAGAAGAACCATGACTTCTCTGCGGCTTTGCGTCTCTGCGTCTTTGCGCTGATTCTTCTCCAGCTAGTTGAACGGCGGCGTCGACTCGTCGATCGATCGCAGGAAGCGAATCAGCGCCTCGCGCTTCTTTGCCTTCTGCAGCAACGGCGACGTTCCGACGTGCGCCGGATTGTTCAGCACGTCGTCGAGCGAGATCACCGTGCCGTTGTGCAGGTACGGCGCAAAGTCGAACACCCCGAGCAGCGACGGCACGTTGAACCCGAGCTGCCCGAGCGACTGCTTGCTGATGTTCGCGCCCGTTCCGATCAGCTCGAACTTGTCCGCCGCGGCGAACGTGCCGACCTGTCTGAGCTGACCCGTCAGCTGCGCCACTCCCTGCTCGACGTTGAGCTCTGCCGTCGGAGGCGGCGCCGTGAACAGGACTGCGCTCGTCGTCCACTGCGACCCGCTGTGGCACGTCACGCACCCCGCCTTCTGGAACACCTTGCGGCCCTTGAGCGCGAGCGCGTCGTTGTCGTCGATCGGGGAGATGGGCGACCGAATCCCCCGTGCCACGTACGTGGCGATCGAATCGCGATCGGCGCTTCGACCCGCGGAGGCAGGGTCGAACGCCTTCACGTTCGGATCCGGTTTGCCGTCGGGCAGCAGGATCAGCCCGCGTCCGCCGGCGACACCGCGCGTGTTCAGCTCAAAGTCCGAGACCTCGTCAAAGATCGCCGACCAGTTCAGCGCGCGCTGGCTGTCGGGACCCGACTTGGAGAACGTGCCGTTGAGTGGCGTCGAGAAGCGCGGTCCGGACGGGAACATCCAGACGACCGCGTCGGTCAGGCCGTTCGGATGGCAGCTTGCGCACGCGCACCAGCCGCGGTCCGCCATCAGGCCTTCGTTTGCGTGAATGTCCTCGTTGAACGTGACCGGCCCGATCGAGGTATTGAACAGTTCCTTGCCCCGCTGCACTTCGATGCCCACCGTGTCGGACGGCTGCGACGCCGTGTCCACCGTCGCCTGGACGATGTCGAGATCGAGGTTGACGACCGTTACGTCGCGCGAGACGTAGTTCCAGATGTATCCACGGGTGTCGGTCGAGTTGATGACCATCGCACGCGGGTTCTTGCCGGCGAGAATGCGAACCACGTTGTCCGGCTGATTGGCGGCGGTTGGCGCGTTGATCGTCGGCTTGCCGGTCGAATCCAGATCCACCTTGACGGCCATGTCCGACGCCGCCGAGATCACGTATCCCGAGTTCGCACTGTGCCGGAACGCGATGAAGTACGGGTTCGTCACGAACCGCTTCAACGGCCGGTCCTGCGCGTCGTCGAAATCGGGCTCGAACTGGATGCCCTTGTTCAGATTGACCGTCTGGCCCGAGTCGCGATCCTGGGTCGTGTCGACGACCGAGACGAGACTCTGGACGTTCACGTTGAACTTCACGGGTCCGTTCGGCGATGACCCCGTCGCGGGCACGTAGAGCCGGTCGCCGTAGATCGCGAGCCCCGCGAGGATGTTCGGGAACGCCCCGGTCACGACGGACGCGGTGCCCGTCGGCGCGAGCTTGTTGATCGCGTCGCCATCGGACTTGAATCCCGTGTCGGCGAGCGGCTGCAGCTCGATCGTCGTGAAGACCGCGTCACGATCTGTGCGGATCACGTAGACGAGCCCGACTTTTCCGGCGTCCTCGCCAGGCCGGATCTGCCCGATCCGGTACTGCGCCAGGAAGTTCGTGACGTAGACCTTCTCGTCGTCGTCGTCAAAATCGCCGTCGTTCGTGATGGCGATCGCGCGCGGGTCGGTGCCGACGCTCTCGATCGTCTTTGCGACCGTGTCGGTCGATGTGTCGATGACCGACACGCTGTTCGACGACGAGTTGGCGACGTAGAGCTTTGAGCCGTTCGGCGTCAGCGCGACGGCCCACGGCTCGGCTCCGACCTTGATGTTGCGCGTCACGGTGAACGAGTTCGTCGAGATCACGCTGACGGTGCCGCTCGCGGCGTTGGCCACGTAGGCCTTGGAGTTGTCGCCATTGAGCGTCACGCTCTGCGGTTCGTCGCCGACCGTAATCTCGGCAACCTTCCGGTTGTTGTCGTTGAGCGTGTCGATGACCGAGACCGAGTCGTTGTCGGGGTTGCAGACCCACAGAAACCGGTCGGTGCTGTTGAGCACGATCGGGCTCGAACTGATCGGAAACGGCGACAGTGCGTGGACGCGGAACAGTTCGAACTCGGGAAGATATGCCGAGATCAGACCGATCGCCGCCACGGCCAGCGTCGCAAGGCGAACGCGGCTGCGTCTCGAGTGTGGTACGTAGTTCATCGGAGTCTCCTTTGGACGGTGCGGAGCCGGCCGTCCGGCGTTGGGGGGTGATGTCCGGAGCGGACGCCCGCGTCGAAAGGGACTGATGATGGCGACCCCGGGCGGACGCACGGTTGTGTCTGCCAGCCGATTTCCTTCCCGCTGCACTGGATCCCCCCAACGCCATCGCGAAGGTCTGCGGACAGACATATCCCGTACGGCCCTCCCCCGGTCGCCATCATCAGGCCCTCCGGATGAGCGTCGCAGTGTTTCAATCGGTGCCGGCGGCGAGAGGCCGTCCTTGTGACCCGTCGGAGCGAAACCTATAATCGGCTCACCCAACCGGCCTCGGGCGACCTGCTGCCTCCGAACCACGATCAGGGTAGGCGCCGGGCACCGTTTAACTCTTTAGCGATCCCTAAAAAGATCCTAAACGAGTTCTAGGAACCACCAGGATGCAGCGAACAGGCAGGACCTACGAGTTCGGGGACTTTCGGGTCGACGAGGACCAGCGTGTCCTGCTCCGCGGCGACGAGGTCGTGTCGCTCACGCCAAAGGCATTCGACACGCTGCTCGCATTCGTCCAGAACAGCTCGCTCGTCCTCGAAAAGGAATGGCTCCTCGAAGCGATCTGGCCGGACACGTTCGTCGAAGAGGCCAACCTCGCCGTGAACGTCTCGCTGCTTCGAAAGGTGCTTGGCGAGCGCCCGGACGGCGGCGGATACATCGACACCGTTCCGCGGCGGGGCTATCGATTCGCCGTGCCCGTCCGCGTCACAGGCGACACCACGGCGACAGCCCTGCCGCCTCCGCCACCACAGGCGCTCGAAGAGTCCGGCGATCGCCCGCGCTTCATCGTCAAGCGGCCGCCTGAGATCAAGTATGCGCGCAGCGGCGATGTGAACATCGCCTACCAGGTCGTCGGGGAGGGCCCGATCGATCTCGTGTTCGTGATGGGCTGGGTGTCGCACCTCGAGTACTACTGGAAGAACATGGAGTTCGCGCGGTTTCTGTCGCGGCTCGCCTCGTTCTCGCGCCTGATCCTCTTCGACAAGCGCGGCACCGGCCTCTCCGACCGCGTGTCGCCGAATGAACTGCCCTCGCTCGAACAGCGCATGGACGACGTGCGGGCCGTCATGGACGCCGTCGGGTCGGAACACGCCGCGCTGATCGGCGTGTCGGAAGGCGGCCCGCTGTGCTCGCTCTTCGCCGCAACCTACCCCGAAAAGACCACCGCGCTCGTGATGATCGGCACCTATGCCCGCCGGCTCCGCGACAAGGACTACCCGTGGGGCCCCGACGCCGACGAGCGCGAAGCGTTTCTCGAGGAGATCCGCAACGGATGGGGCGGCCCGCTCGGCGTCGAGACGCGCGCGCCGAGCCGCGCCGACGATCCCGAGTTCCGATCGTGGTGGGCCGCATACCTGCGCATGGGCGCGAGCCCTGCCGCCGCGGTCGCGCTGACAAGGATGAACGCGGAGATCGACGTGCGTCCCGTGCTCCGCAGCGTTCGCGTTCCGACGCTCGTCATCCACCGCACCGGCGACGCGTGTCTGAAGGTCGAGGAGGGCCGCTACGTCGCCAGCCACATCCCTGGCGCCAAGTTCGTCGAGCTCCCCGGCCGCGACCATCTTCCCTTCATCGGAGACCAGGACGCGATCCTCGACGAGATCGAGGAGTTCCTGACGGGCGCGCGCCACGCGCAGGAGTACGACCGCGTCCTCGCAACCGTTCTCACTGCACGGCTTATTGGTGCGCCAGCACCTAGTCCGGACAGTGCCGCATCGGCCGGGCGCGGGCTGCTGTTCCGCTTCCTGTCGCACGTCAAGAAGGAGATCGAGCTGTTCCGCGGCCGCCCCACCGCCATGACCGACGCCTCGATCACGGCGACGTTCGACGGACCGGCGCGCGCGATCCGTTGCGCGTGGGCGATCCTTGGGATCGCGCGGCGGCTCGACGTCGAGGTCGCGGCCGGACTGCATACCGGCGAGTGCGACCTTCTCGAGGACGGTGTCTCGGGCACAGCCGTCGAGATCTGCTCGAACGTGGCCTCTCGCGCGGCAATCGGCGAGTTGCTCGTGTCGGGCACCGTCAAGGACATCGTCGCCGGTTCCGGCATCGACTTCGAAGAACACGGCGTCGACACCTTCGAAGGCTTTGGCGAGGTCCGCCTGTTTGCCGTTACGCGATGCGGGTAACGGCTCCGCTCCCGCTTCCGCCAAGCACCTCGTCCTGGCCACGGATGTTCGCGAAGGCCTGTTCCCGGACGCGCAGCAACTCGGTCGCGTAGTCGTAGAGCAGGCGTCCCGCCTCTGTGAGCGGCGACGTCCGACGCGCGCCACGATCGAGGATCTTGGTCCCGAGCTCGTCCTCGAGCTTTCGCATGGCGATGCTCACCGCGGGCTGCGTGCGAAACACGCGGTCGGCCGCCTTCTGAACCGTTCCCTCCTCTGCCAGCGCCACCAGCATCTCCAGTTGCTTGAATTCCATCGTCGTGTCTCCTCCCGGCCTGACTGCGACCGCCGCCGCGCCGCCGGGACCCGTGCAAAGTGATGTCCCAACAAACAGAAACACCCACCCCGGCTGCCTGCCGGTGGTGGGTGTTCAGTAACACTCGGTTGCTCTTGCTGAGCCGTGAACCTGTGCCTACACGCGTACCTCCGTCGGCGAGCCGGGCTTCATGCCCCGCATCTCGCAACAGCACATACACATGCAGGTGGTCTGGCGATTCATCGTGGCGAGGATCCTAAAGTGGGACCGTGGATGCGTCAACAAAATAATATTTATGACCAGGTGGGTGTCAAAGCGCCGTCGCGCCGTTTGGAGTGCGCCGGCAAGCCCGAAGGGCGCGACGGCGCTTTCGCTCCAGCAACCGACAACGCGGCTACTCGGACTTCTGCTTCATTCGAAGCCGGACCGGTCCGCCGTTATCAACCTTGAAGTCGGCGGGAACCTCGAACAACGACTTGTCGGGCTCTTCGCGCTTGACGTTCGTCAGGCGGAACGTCGTCTCGCCGAACCTCGGGTCGGTGTGCTTGCGCATCACGACCGTCTGCAGTTCGGGCGAGTACCACTGCTCGGTGACAACCTCGATCGCGCGCTCGTTGCCGATTTCGCCGGCCGCGATCGTGATCGTCGATCGTGTGCCCTCGCACTCGACTCCTTCGATGTTCCGCTTGCCGAGCGACTCCTTCTTTGCGTCCTTGGAGTCCGCCACTTCAAGCCGCATGGTCTGCATCGGGCCGATTGCCGGTGCGCCGGGTGCTCCCGGCGGAGGCGCGGGCAGCTCGAACACTTCGGCGTCGCCGTCAGGTCCGACGACCACCTTTCGCGACTCCACACGCGGTCCCTTGACGTCGACCGTCGACACGGTGCTTCCGCTCGAGGCCGTGACGACCACGACGTCCTTGTCGCCCTTTGTTTCGCGCGAGTAGATCATCCTGGGCGTCGGCATCGACGTGGCGGTCTTGTCGTCCGGATTCATGATGAAGTGAACCCCGGCCACCGGATCGTTGATGATCACGATCTTGTCGGCCGACCCGGACGCGGCCCACGGACCGATCCCGCCGACCGTCTGCTCGCGGCGCGTGCGGCCCTCGCTGTCCCGATACACGACGCTGTGCGTCGAGCTCGTGATCCGGTTCCCGTCCGCAAGCGTCTGGACCGATTCGGTGACCGATTCGGCCGAATACGGCGCGCCCTTCACGGTCTTGCCGTCGAACGCCATCTCGGTCGCGATGAACGTCGCGTGCGACTTGCCCGCGCTGTCGGCGCCGCCGTCCTGGACCCACACCATGCCCTCGGCGGGCGTCATGATCTTTGGTCCCTGCGCGAGAACTCCCTGAGCCGTGCTCGCGATCGCCCCCGCAAGACAGAATGCATACATTGATCGAAGATTCATTGCCTCTTACCTCTTTGCTGTAGCTGTGTCGATTGTCTGAACAAACCGAATGGCGCGTGCGATTCCGTCGTTGCCTACGACAATGTCCGCCGTGACCTGGTCGTCATCGCGGTCCGCGTCCATGTGAAAACCGAGTGTTGCCAGCGAAGCGCGCGGAACCCGCATCCGCACGACCTGCCCGCCGTCGACGGGCGCAAGATCCCCGCCCGCCACGAGCGCGTAATAGTCCGTCGTGACCTCGATCGGACCGGGCTCGTCCACCGCAACCGGCGCGGGAACGGTCGCCCGGACCGGCTGAATCCTTCCAACCCGTCCGCCGCGCCACGCCGCATCGCGCGGCGGCTGCGCGGACCGAACGGTCGGGACGGTGTCCGGAGGTACCGGTACGAGAGTGGGCGCTTCGATGATCGGCGCCGGATTGTGCGCGACGACCGCCGGTTCGCCGGCGGGCTGTCGCACAGAATTCCGGGACGTGAGCACGTTCGCGATCCCGAGCACGGCCACGAGCACCGCCGCCGCTGCCGCGGTCAGCCACACCGGTCGTCGCCACGCGCGCGGCGCGACCACGTTCGCCGAGAAAACCGCCGCGGGCTTTGGCCTGGCGTGGGCTGCGCGGAATGCCTCGATCGCCGCGTTCTCGACGCGCTCGGGCGCCTCGGCGCCTGCCGTGTCATCGGCGAGCGCAGCAAGCGCATTCGCGAGCGTTCCGGGTGCCGGTTCCATTGAATTGCGTCTCATACGATCATTCCTCCGCTTGCTCGCGGCGCCACAACTTCTGCGGCCGCCTGCTCCGGCTGAAGCCGTTCGACGAGCATCGACCGGCCGCGATGGAGTCGCGATCGAACGGTGCCGACGGCGCATCCGAGCGCCACCGCGGCCTCCTCGTAACTCTGCTCGTGCAGATCGCACAGCACGACGGCTTCGCGGTAGTGCGCGGGAAGCGACGCGACCGCCTGCCGCACGCGCGCGACCGTCTCGGCGCGCGTCATGTTCAGCAGCAGATCCGTTCGGTCGACGAGTGCGTCCGGAACGGTTCCCGATTCGATCTCGTCCTCGATCGGCACCAGACCGCGGTTCTTCTCGGTCCGCCGGCGAACAAGATTTCGCGCGACGCCGAACAGCAGCGACTGGAGCGAACCGCGCGCCGGATCGAATTCGAACGCGCCACGCGCGAGCAGTACAAAGACCTCTTGCGAAACGTCTTCCGCGACGCCCTCGTCATTCGACATGTGCAGACAGAATCGGAAGACGCTCTGCTGCAGCCGGCGATAGAGCGCGACAAAGGCCTCTTCGTCGCCGGCCCGGCTGAGCCTGTAGAGCTCGCCGTCCGAGGGTTCCGCGGATCTCGCCATACGGTGAGTATTCCTGATTGCGGCCCGAAAGGTTCCAGAAATATCGAGCCACACGCAAAGGCGCAGAGACGCCAAGGTGCACAAAGTGAACTTCTCAGGTCTTTGCGCCTCTGCGCCTTTGCGTGTGGTTCGAATGAATACTCTTGATATCGACGCCCCGGCTGATGCATACCGAACGCGGAGGTCCCGACATGCCCACACGGTTCACGATCCTCGTCGCCACGTGCGTCCTTCTTGCAGGCGCGCTCCCGCACGCGGCGTCCGCCCAGGCGCCGGTGCATCAGCACTACGCGAAACCCGACGAGGCGGCGAAGCAGCCCTCGCCGACCGGCGCCCTCGCGCCACGCCTCCAGAACGTCGGCCCGCACGTCTTCCCCGTCACGACCTCAAACGAACGCGCGCAGCTCTTCGTCAGCCAGGGCGTCAACCTCGCGTACGGTTTCAACCATCCGGAAGCGGGACGCGCGTTCGCCGAAGCTGCCCGGCTCGACCCGGACTGCGCGATGGCGTACTGGGGCCAGGCGCTCGTCATCGGACCGAACATCAATGCGCCGATGGATCCGGCTGACGAGACTCGTGCACGGCAATTCATCGAGCTCGCGATCTCCAAGAAAGGCGGCGCCTCGCAGCGCGAGCGCGACTGGATCGACGCGCTCGCGGCCCGGTACACCGGCAACGCGGCGGATCGCGCGACCGCCGACAGGGTCTATGCCCAGGCGATGCGCGCACTGGCCGCAAAGTACCCGGACGACCTCGACGCAGCCACGATGTTCGCCGAATCGCTCATGGACCTGCGCCCGTGGAATTACTGGACCCGCGACGGCCAGCCATACGACGGCACTGCCGACGCGGCGGCGGCGCTCCAGTCGGTCATCGCGCGCGATCCGAACCACATCGGAGCGCTCCACTACTGGATTCACCTGATGGAAGCGACGGATCCCCGCGCCGCCGAAGCCGCTGCCGACCGGCTGATGCCGCTCGCGCCGTCCGCGGGACATCTCGTGCACATGCCGGGACACATCTTCATCCGGGTCGGCAGGTACTCCGATGCCGTTCGCGCGAACGAGCTCGCGATCGCCGCCGACGAGGACTACATCACGCAATGCCGCGTGCAGAGCATCTATCCGCTCGCCTACTACCCCCACAACCTGCACTTCCTGTGGGCCTCGGCAACGTTCGACGGGCGCAGCCAGCTCGCGATCGAGACCGCGAACAAGATGGCCGCAAAGATCGACCTGGCGCAGATTCAGCAGTTTCCGTTTCTTCAGCAATTTCTCGTGCCCCGCTACTTCGCGCTCGTTCGATTCGGCAAGTGGGACGAGATGCTGCGCGAACCCAGACCCGCCTACGACTCGCTGATGACTCGCGGCGTGTGGCACTACGCGCGCGGCATCGCGTTCGCGGGAAAGGGTCAGGCGGACGCCGCCGACAAGGAGCTTCGCGAGCTCAGCCGTATCGTCGCGGACCCCGAACTCGCAAGGCTCTCGGTGTCGTCCTACAACTCGACCGTCGACATTCTGAGAATCGCCGAGCTCACCCTGGCAGGCGAGATCGCGGCGCGCCGGCGCGACTTCAACGAAGCGATTGCAAAGCTCGACGCCGCGGTCCGGTTCTACGACCTGCTCGTCTATACCGAGCCCGAAGACTGGCACTACCCGGTTCGCCAATCGCTCGGCGCCGTGCTGCTCGAGGCGGGCCGGGCGCCCGAGGCCGAGATCGTCTACTGGCAGGACTTGCGAGAGCATCCCGAGAACGGCTGGTCGCTGTTTGGACTCGCCAGGGCGCTGCGCGCGCAGAAGAAGGACTCGGAGGCCGACCTCGTCGAGAAGCGGTTCGCAAAGGCGTGGGCACGAGCCGACGTCACCCTCACGTCGTCGAGGTTCTGAAAGTCACACCATCTCCGCTCGCTCCCCGTTGTGGAAGATTCCGCCATGTCGGGAAAAACTCAGCGCGCTGAATGGTTACCGGCGAGCCGCTCCGTCGGTCGATCGACCGGGTAGCCGGCTCGTGCCCCACCGCCGCACCGCAAGGCGTGCCGTAAACCAAGCGGTTCAGGCGAGATACGAGATCGAGCTCGCCCGCCTGCGGCGTTGACGGCGCTCCGGGCCCCTCGATCCCGGCGGTGATCCAGCGAGACAACGCAATCGGCCGCGGGTGGGCATAACCGTTGCATGAACGGCGGTAAGATTGGCGCCCGCTCGAGTGCTCCCTTCGAGCGCCACAGTCGGTGCCGATCCCTGATTCGAGCGCCGGCGCGCGGTGATGTTCACCGCGGGCAGTCCCGGACTCGATCGCACGAAGGCGGTACCCCACGGCCCGCGCGGTCGGCGATCGTTCGCGCCGCAAGGCAATCGCTCCACCCTGAACCAAGGGGGCAGATGACCATGAAGACTGAGGAAAAAGAGGACCGTGGAAGGATCGAAATCTCGGAGGAGGAGTGCAAGGGATGCGGTCTGTGTGTCACCGCGTGCCCTCCCGACGTGATGCGAATGAGCGACAGCCTCAACTCCCGAGGTTACCACCCGGCCACGTATCTCGGTTCGGGATGTACCGGGTGCGGGATCTGCTTCTTCGCGTGCCCCGAACCGGGCGCCATCACCGTCTACACCCTCATGTCTCCCGCGAAGGCGGCCGATGCCGAAAGCGCTTCGCTGGCCACCACGGCTTAACTACACGACGAGGCAATCGCCATGGCACAAGAACTGATCAAGGGCAACGAAGCGGTGGTGAAGGCGGCGATCATGGCCGGATGCCGCTCGTTCTACGGGTACCCGATCACACCCGCCACCGAGATCGCCGAGGTCGCGGCCAAGTACTTCCCGGCGTGCGGAGGCACGTTCCTCCAGGCCGAGAGTGAAATCGGCGCGATCAACATGGTCCTCGGCGCGGCGTCCGTCGGCGAGCGCACCATGACGGCCTCGTCGGGTCCGGGGCTCAGCCTCATGCAGGAAGGGATCTCGTATCTCGCGGGCTCGGAGCTTCCGTGCGTCATCGTCGACATCACGCGTGGCGGTCCCGGGCTCGGCAACATCGGACCGGAACAGTCGGATTACAACCAGATGGTCAAGGGTGGCGGTCACGGCAGCTATCACACGATCGTCCTGGCGCCCAACTCGGTCCAGGAGATGTGCGACCTGACGTTTCTCGCGTTCGAACTGGCCGACCGCGTCCGCAACCCGGCCGTCGTCATGGCAGATGGATTCATCGGCCAGATGATGGAGCCGGTCGAGTTCCCGACACGCATGGTCGAACCGGCCGAGAAGTCGTGGGCCATCAGGGGTGACGCCGACACGAGGCGCAACCTGATCACCTCCATTTACATGGCACCCGAGGAGCTCGAGCGGCATGTGAACCATATTCAAACCAAGTACGCCCTCGAGACCGACGGCATGGCGATGTGCGAGAAGTACCACACGTCCGACGCCGAGATTCTCGTGGTCGGTTACGGGATCGTGTCGCGAGTCCTCAAGACCGCTGTCGACCACGCCCGACAGATGGGTATCAAGGTGGGCCTGCTCAGGCCGATCACCCTCTGGCCGTTCCCGACCGGGCAGATCGCGTTCGAGGCGACCTATGTGAAGAGCATCCTCGTCGTCGAACTCAGCAACGGGCAGCTCATCGACGACGTCCGGCTGGCGGTTGGCAACGAGATTCCCACGCGGCTCTACGCGCGCGTGGGTGGCATGGTGCCGACAACCGACGAGCTATTGGCGCAGATCATCAAAGCGAGCGAGGCAGACCATGTACGCAAAGTCGTTCCAGAGGCCGAAGAGTCTCTTTGGGGAGTTTGACCGCAAACCCGGAGACCACCTGACGACCCACTATTGCCCGGGCTGCGGCCACGGCAATCTTCACAAGTACGTGGCCCAGGCCATCGACGAGCTCGGCGCGCAGGATCGCACCGTGTTCGTCAATCCCGTTGGCTGCTCGGTCTTTGCGTACTACTACTTTGACGTCGGCAACATCCAGGTACCGCACGGCCGCGCGCCCGCAGTCGCGACGGCGGTCAAGCGCGCGCTGCCAGACAGCCTCGTGATCAGCTATCAGGGCGACGGAGACCTCGCGGCGATCGGCGGAAACGAGATCCTGCACGCGGCGAACCGGGGCGAGAACATCACGGTCTTCTTTGTCAACAACGCGATCTACGGAATGACCGGAGGCCAGATGGCGCCGACGACGCTGCTCGGGCAGCATACGTCGACGTCGCCGGCCGGGCGCGAGGTCCTTATGGAAGGGTTTCCGCTTCGTGTGAGCGAATTGCTGGCGAGCCTCGAAGGTCCAACCTACATCGAGCGCGTCGCGCTATACGACAACAAGAGCCGGATGCGCGCGCGCAAGGCGGTCAAGAAGGCGTTGCAGAACCAGATCGAGGGACGCGGCTTTTCGCTCGTCGAAGTGCTCTCGCCGTGCCCGACCGGATGGGGCCTCACGCCGACCGACGCGTGCGACTGGGTTCGCGACACGCTGATGAAGGCGTATCCGCTTGGCATCATCAAGGACGAGACGGCGAATCGCGAGAACTGGACGCGACGACGCCACGACGTGACGCCGGATCATGTCTCCGAGGTCCTCGGGCTGAGACACGCAGCAACCGAGGCGGCAACGGGCACGTGGGCGGAATCCGACGTGGCGACGTGCTACCGCGATCCGCGGATCAAGCTTGCGGGATTCGGCGGCCAGGGCGTGCTGTTCCTCGGCCGGCTGCTGGCCGAGGTCGGAATGCGCGACGGGTTCCACGTGTCGTGGCTTCCCTCGTACGGCCCCGAGATGCGCGGAGGAACGGCGAACTGCCACGTCAACATTTCGACGACGACGGTCGGCTCGCCGTTGATTTCGGACCCGTCTGTGTTGATCGCCATGAACCGGCCATCGCTCGAGAAGTTCGAGAACGAGGTCGTAAGCGGCGGATTGATCATCTACGACTCGTCGCTCATCGACAGGGCGCCGACTCGAGACGACGTCGAGATCGTGGCGATCCCGGCGACGGCGATCGCGGACGAGATCGGAAGTTCGAAGGTTGCCAACATCGTGGCGCTCGGCGCCTATATCGGGGTAACGCGCCTGCTTGCACGGGACAGGGTCGTCGCCGTCATCGAGGAGATCACGAAGAAGAAGGAGCTCGTCGAGTTGAACGTCAAGGCGATCGATGCGGGTATCGAGTTCGCGCGCAAGCTGCCGGCAGCTGAGCTGGAGGATGACCTCTGGGCGGTTTGACTTTGGTACGAAGGATGTTCATTACTACATTCCGTTGCACGTTCGCCCCCGAAGAGTGGGCTTGCCGGCGGTCGAGGAGTGAAGGCGCGCACGACTCTTTGGAGTGAAGGGGTCGGGAAAACCGCGCCGGACCCCGCCCACAGGGTCCGGCAAGCGGAGTCGCGTCGTCGCGCTTTGCGCTCCTTGAAATCCCCACCTCACATTCACGCACCCCCGGCTGGTACAACCCGATCGACGACGGGAACGGCACCGCCGACCACGTGTTCGGCGCCGGATACGGTGTCGTCATTCCGTCCTTGTACCGTTCGGGATGCACGAGCGCCGGGTCGATCGCCTGCACGAACGCCGTCTCGTTGAGCCCGGCATGGCCGCCGTCTTCGCCAAAAACCGACTTGGTCACGTCGGACGCGAACGACCACCAGTTGATCACGAGCGTCCGGACGTGCTGCTCGGTCGCGACCTCGGCCGCGACCGCGTTCAGCACGGCCGTCTGCGGACCGCCGTGGCCGTTCAGCACGATGATGTTCCGGAAGCCGTTCTTGGCGAGCCCCTCGAGCACCTGTTTGACGTACGGCCGATACGCAGCCTCGGTAATCTGGAACGCGCCGGGATACGCCTCCATGCTTCCCGTGATGCCGTACGGGATCACCGGCGCGATCATCGCGTTCACGCGCGGCGCGATCGTGCGGGCCATCGCGACCGGCGCCGTGATGTCCGCGCCGTTGTTGATCACGCCGTGCGGTTCGAGCGTGCCGGTCGGGAGCAGGACGGTCGTGATGCGCGACGGGACGACCTCCTTGAACTCCATCCAGTTGATGCGGTCCATCTCGCGGGTCGAGACAATGTCCTTTGGCGCCGCTGCCTGCGAATTGAGCGCAAGCGCGACGATCAGCAGCGACTTGAACATCTCAAGCCTCCTGTGGGGTTGTGGATTTTCTGGATCGTGCGAGCACCCAGAATGAGCCCGCAAGCGGAACGAGTGCAACGAGCGCGGACCACCACGGCAACCCGTCGTCCGAGACGCCCGACGTCGCGGCAATGACGCCGAGCCCGTTGTTGATCGCGTGCCACAGCATCGCAGGAAAGATCGATCCCGTCAGCAACGTCACGGCGGCGAGCAGCATGCCGAGAAACGCGGTCGACGCGATCCGGAACAGCGTGAAGTGGAACAGGCCAAAGACAAGGCCGACGGTCACGCAGAGCGCGACCGGACGCAGCCGGCGGCGCAACCCGTAGAGCAACAGTCCGCGAAACGCGATCTCCTCGCAGATCCCCGGCAGCACGGCGACAAAGAGCAGCATCTGCCACAGCGGTATGCCCTCGGGAAACAGGGCCTTGCCGAACTCCTCGATCATCTGCCGCGGTACGGGAAACACGAGGTTCGCCGCGCGCGAGATGCCGATCGCAACCACGAGCGCCGACGGCGCGCCGACGAGCACCGCGAGCCACGACGCGAACGGCACACCGCGCAGCGAGAGCGCGGTGCGCACGTCCAGCCGGTAGATCCGCAGCATCAGCATCGACGAGCCGAGAAATATCCCGACAAGGTTCACGACGACCTGCCAACGGATATCGAGGCTCGACGTGTAGCTCGACGCGACAAAGATCGCGACCCACATCATCGCGAACCACCGGACGACCCGCTTTGGGAACAGCGCCGGCCCGCCCGCGATCTCGATGCTCTCGCCTCCGCCGAGCAGGTCCTCGGAGGAGAGCCGTCGCGCCGCGCTCCTCAGCAGAAGCACGGACGCGCCGGCCGTCGCGAGCCATGCGACAATCATCATCGGCCAGTCATACGCTCCGACGAGCACCTGCTTTGCCGCGACGGCGACACCAGACACCGGCACGAGCGCGACGACGGACCGCAGCGATATCCCCGGCAGCACGGGCGCGATCGCCAGCGCAGCGATCGCCAGGATGACCGGGAAGAAGTAGAGCTGCGCTTCCTTGTACGACTTGGAATACCCCGACACCAGCAGGAGTACGCTCGACACGAACGTCGCAACCGGCACGTGGAGGACGAACAGCAGCACGATCGTCCCCGGCGTGAGCAGCGCCTCGTATCCGGCCGGTAACGCGACGATGTGAAGGCTGGCGTAGGCCAGCAGACTGGCCAGTTCGAGCACCGTGATCGTGATCGTCACGGCAAGAACGACCAGCAGCTTGGCCGCGACGATCTCGTTGCGGCTCGCCGCGGTCGACAGCAGCGTTTCGAGCGTGCCGCGCTCCTTCTCGCCCGCAATCACGTCGCTCGCCACGGTTGCGCCGCCGACGAGCATCAGGAACACAAGGAGCGTCGTCAGAAACCCGCCGATGCGCGCGCCGGCAATTTGCTCCGCGGACGCAAGATCGACCATCGTCACCGCGTCGACCGTGTCGATGGGTATAGGAAACCCGCGCGAGTGCATCAGGTTTTCGCGAAGCTCCTCGCGCTCGCCCTCGAGCGCCCGCTCGAGCCCGCCCGCGGCCGTGCGCGACGTCGAGTCGTCGGAGCGGTAGTGCACCGCGAGCGCCGGCGCCGTGTCGGGCGTCCTTGCGGTGTCGGTTCCGCGAGTGTCCGCATCCACGAGTGCACGCGCCTGCTCGCCGGTGACGAGCTCGACATAGGCGTCGAGCCGGCCCGCACGGACATCGTCCGCCGGATCGTCCGACGCCACGAGCACGTACGTGAGCGCCGGCGCGCCGCCGTTGCCGTCCGCCGACGTCCTGGCCGTTTCGATCGCGCGCGCGACGGTGTCCTGGACGAGGTTGGGCCGGTCGCCCGTCACCGCATACGTGAATGTCTCGTGCAGCAGCCTTTGCTGCCGCTTCTGCTCGAGCGTGCTCGACGCGAACATGAACAGCGGCATCACAACGAGCGGCAGCACGAGCGAGAAGATCACGGTCCGCCGGTCACGCAGCAGCGACCGCAGGTCGATCCGGAACAGCGCAACAACGCCGGACCGTGCCATCACCGCGTTCCGTCCGAATCCGCGGTCGGCGGCGCGTCCGTCGAAACACCCCGGACGTAGTGTATGAACGCGTCTTCGAGATAGCGCTCGCCGGTCGCCGCCTGCAGCTCCGCGAGCCGCCCGAGCGCGAGGATCCGTCCGTCGTGAATGATCGCGATGCGGTCACAGAGCTTCTCGGCTTCGCTCATGATGTGCGTCGAGAAGATGACCGCCTTCCCGGCGTCGCGCAGCTCCGCAATGATGTCGCGCATCTCGAGCGCGTTGATCACGTCGAGCGCAACCGTCGGCTCGTCAAAGATGAGCACCGGCGGATCGTGCGCGACCGTGCGCGCGATCGAGACCTTCTGTTTCATTCCACTCGACAGTTTGTCGATGCGCGCGCCGGCGAATTTCTCGAGCCCGAACCGCGCGATCAACTCGTCGACGCGCTGCTTCACGCGATCCGACGGATACTGGTTGATGCGCGCAAAGAACTCGAGGGTCTCGCGCGTCGTCAGTCGCGGATAGAGCGCCGTCGATGCCGAGTAGAAGCCGAGACTGCGTCGCACGGCCGCCGGGTCGTGCACGATGTCGTGGCCGCAGATCGTCGCGGTGCCCGACGTGGGCGCAAGCACGGTCGACAGCATCCGGAGCGTGGTCGTCTTTCCCGCGCCGTTCGCCCCGAGCAGTCCGAGAATCTCGCCGCGCTCGCACGCGAACGAGATTCGATCGACCGCGCGGATCTCGCCCCGGTCCTCGTCGTAGTACGTCTTTGCGAGCTCGGACGTCACGACCGGTGCATCACTCATTGCCAGCCTCCCCGCGCGCGGGACCGGCCACGCGGCCACGCACGAACTTGAACAGCGTCCCCTGGAACGCGCCGGTCCAGATCTCCTCGAAACGCAGAATCCATCGCGCCAGCCACAGGAACGCGACGATCGTCACAGCCTCGACCGCGACGGTGAGCGCGATCAGCGGCCACTGGTACTGCCCGCCGATCGCGTCGCGGAACATCATCGCGACGTTCACGACGGGAATCAGCGCGAGCGGCGGCGTGAAGTCGAGGTCCGGCGTCTGCAGGAACATCACGGGCAGCAGCGTGAGGAGGTAGAACGGGCTGACCATCGTCTGCCCCTCCTTGAACGTGCGCGCAAAGGCCGCAAAGATCATCATCGCAGCGGCCACGAACAGCGCCACGAGTACGGCCCCCATGACGATGACGGGAATCGCCGAGAGTGGAATCGCGAACGTCGCCCCGCGTCCCTTGCCGCCGGTGAGCGACGAGATGATCGGCCCGAGCGACAGCACCATCGCCACGATGTTGAGCAGCGCCGCGGCAACGCCAAGGGTCGCGACGTAGAGAAACTTGCCCGTCACGACGCTCGAACGCGGCACGGCGAGCGTCATGGTTGTTTCCCATGTCGAGCGTTCGCGCTCACCGGCCGTGGAGTCGATCGCCGGGTAGAAGCAGCCGAGCGCGATCATCACGATCAGCAGCGTCGGCAACAGGATGCGGAGCACGTAGACGCCGCTCTCCGCCTCGGACGTCTGGTCGAGGTCGACCACGTGGTACTGCTGCCATTCGTCCCGTGACACGCCGAGTCGTGCGGCCTCCGCGTCGAGGCGCTCCGCGCGATATGCATCGAGAATTGTCTTCACGCGCCGTTGTGCCGACGCACTGCGATCGCGCGCGCCGTCGTACGAAATGTCCGCAGGAAGATTCGTGAATGCGGTTGAACTGTCGGGCGCAAACCGGACAACGGCGTCGACCCGGCCAGCGCGCAGATCCTCGAGCGCGCGATCGACGTCGTCGTTCGCGGACGTGATCTCGATCTGCGGGCCGGCTGCTAGGCGCGCGCGAACCTCGTCGTGCGCGGGCGGAAGGTCCACGAGGGCGACGCGCGACACGATCCCCTCGGTCTGGCCCCGCACGAACGAGAAACCCGACAGCATGAGCCACAGCAGCGCGGGATAGAGCAGCAGGGGGAGCAGAATGCTGTAGACGACGATGTTGCGCTCGCGAAGCGCCGAGCGCATTTCCATGCGGTAGATCGCCCAAACGTCACGCGCGGCCAATCGACACCTCGCTGCCAGAGTTCGACGCCATCTGCGGCCGGTGTAGTATGATGCGGGCCGCGCGGATTGCCAAAGCCGGAGGAGTCGTCGTGTCGGAAGCAGTCACCGAAGGCATACGTATCACGGTCCGGACGACCTTTGTCCCCGAGCGATCGAACCCGCGAGAGAACTACTTCTTCTTTGCGTACGAGGTCACGCTCAGGAACGAGGGCGACGAGCCCGCGCAGCTGCTCACTCGCCACTGGATCATCACGGACGCGCGCGGGCACATCGAGGAGGTCGTCGGAGACGGGGTGGTCGGCGAGTCTCCGTTTCTGAACCCCGGCGATGAGTATTCCTACACGTCATTCTGTCCGCTGCGGACCGAGACGGGCACAATGCACGGAACCTATGGAATGGTCCGCCCCGACGGATCCCAGTTCAATGCGCGTATCGCGCCGTTCGCGCTCATCGAACCCTACACGATCAATTGACGAGGAGGTGCACACATGGCCAAAGCAAAAAAGAAAGAAGTGAAGAAGGGTGACATTGCAAAGGCTGCCGCCAAGACCGGAAAGCTGGCAGCACAGGTCGAGCGCTACGCGCGCGAGGCCGTCGACCGGGCCGTCCACGCCTCGGCGATCGTCGCCGACGCCTTCGGCAAGCCGGAGAAGGTCGTTGGGGCGATCGGCTCGGCGGCATCGGACAGCCGGGACGCAATCGTGCACGTGATCGACGAGCGGTTGAAGGCGACGATCTCGGGTCTCGGGCTCGCGACGCTTGACGACGTGCGGAAGCTCTCTGCTCGCATTGCGGCGCTGGAGGTCGCAAAGCCGAAGGCCCGGAAGGCGCCGGCGAAGAAGGCTCCGGCAAAGAAGCCGGCGGCGAAGAAGCCGGCCGCACGGAAAGCACCGGCGCGGCGCGCACGAGCCAAGCGCTAGTGTTTCCCCGCTAGAGCGCCGTCGCGCTTTGCTTGCCGGCGCACTCCAAGGAGACGCGCGACCCCTTTGGAGTGCGCCGGCAAGCCCGCAGGGCGCGACGGCGCTTTCGCTGACCACCGACGTCGCTCGTACGCCCAGGAACACGAATTCTCCATGGAACGTTACGACCTTGCCGTCATCGGTTCCGGACCCGCAGGGCATCGCGCCGCAATCCAGGGCGCGAAACTCGGCAAGCGCGTCGCGCTGATCGAAAAGAAGGAGGTCGTCGGCGGCGCGTGCATCAACACGGGCACGATCCCGAGCAAGACGATGCGCGAGGCCGTGCTCCACTTCTCCGGCTACGCGTACCAGGCCATCTACGGCATGAGCTATCGCGTGAAGGAGAAGATCACGATGGCGGATCTCTCGTTCCGCGTGCAGAGCGTCATCAAGACCGAGATCGACGTCACCTGCGCGCAGCTGTCGCGAAACGGCATCGACGTCCTGACGGGAAAGGCGAGCTTCACCGATCCGCATACGCTACTCATCGAGAGCTCCCGGGGACAGACGACCATCGAAGCCGACAACATCGTCATCGCAGCCGGCACACGACCCGCCGTGTCGGCGACGGTTCCGCTCAACCAGCGCACCATCGTCAACAGCGATCAGATCTTTCTGCTCGAATCCGTTCCAAAGACGCTCATCGTCGTTGGCGGCGGCGTCATCGGCGTCGAGTACGCGTCCATGTTCGCGGTGCTCGGCGTCCGCGTCATCCTGATCGAGAAGCGCCCGCGACTGCTCGAATTCGCCGACCAGGAGATCGTCGAAGCGCTCTGCTATCACCTGCGCGACAACCGCGTCACGCTGCGGCTGAACGAAGAGGTCGACACCGTCGAGGAGAATGCCGACGGAACGGTTGTCGCCAACCTCAAGAGCAAGAAGAAGGTGGTCGGCGATGCGTTGCTCTACGCAATTGGCCGGGCGGGAAACGTCGAGGGACTGAATCTCGCGGCGGCCGAGCTCGAATCCGATGAGCGTGGCCGCATCACGGTGGATGCCGAATACCGGACCAGCCAGCCTCACATCTATGCCGTCGGCGACGTCATCGGGTTCCCGAGCCTTGCGAGCGTCTCGATGGAACAGGGGCGCATCGCCGCGTGCCACGCGTTCTCGGCGCCCGTGCGGTCCGATCCGGCGAGCTATCCCTACGGCATCTACACGATTCCGGAGATGTCGTTCGTCGGAAAGACCGAGGAGCAGCTGACCGACGAGGACGTTCCGTACGAAACCGGCGTCGCCTACTATCGCGAGATCGCGCGCGGCCAGATCCGCGGCGACACGACCGGTCGCCTGAAGATCATCTTTCATCGCGAGACACGGCAGATACTCGGCGTGCACATCATCGGCGAAGGCGCGAGCGAGATCGTCCACATCGGACAGGCGGTGCTGACGCTCAAGGGAACGATCGACTACTTTGTCGACACCGTCTTCAACTACCCGACGCTCGCGGAGTGCTACAAGGCGGCGGCGTTCAACGGCATCAACAAGCTCGCGCGACTCGAGGGTTGCTAGGGAGGGTCTCCGGATGTCACGAGCAGTCGGAGTCATGGCGGCCGAGCACATTGTCGCAGGTGTCGTGGAAGGCTCGCGCGTCGCATCGCCGCTGTGTGTCTTTCCCGAAGCCGGAAACGATGTCGACCAGCTCGGGCTTCTGCCGGCGCACCAGATCACCGGCGCGATCGCTGACCTCGTCGCGCGCGTCGCGGCCGGCCATACGGTCGATGCGGTCGGTCTCGGATTTCCGGGGGTGATTCGCGGCGGTATGGTCGAAGAGTCGCCCAATCTGCAGCAGGCGAAGGGCAGTGACCTCCGCGAGCGGCTTGCCGAGGCGCTTGCGGCGCGATCGATCGCGGCGCCGGTTCACGTCATCAACGACGCCGACGCGGTTGCCGCGGGGATAGCGGCGGAACGCGGGCACCTGGACAAGCTGATCCGCGTCTGGACGCTCGGCGTCGGCGTCGGGTTCGGGCGATATCCGCAGACCGACGGCATGGGCGAAGGCGGTCACATGACGGTCACGCTCGATCCGCGCGAGACGTATTGCGGGTGCGGAGGCGTCGGCCACCTCGAGGGGATCATGGGCCATCGGGCGATGAGGCTGCGCTTTCTGGATCTCGAGCCCGAGGAGATCTTTGCGGAGGCGGCCGAGGGCGACGCGCGGTGCCGCGAGTTCGTCGAGTTGTGGCACCGGGCGCTTGCGGCTGCGACGGCGACGCTCGTGCATGTCGACGGGCCGGGCCGGTTCTTTGTCGCCGGGCCGAATGCACGGTTTGTCAGGCTGGACGTGCTCGGTCAGTACGTGAGCGACATGGTGCGGATGAGTCCGCTCAGGGGGAGCTCGTTCGAGATCGTTGCGGCCGAGGACGATGTCGGCGTGCTCGGCGCGGCGGTGAGCGCGTTGCACGCGGCGGGGCTGGAGGCGTAAGGGACGAACCACACGCAAAGTCGCAAAGACGCCAAGCCGCCGAGAGATCATTGTCTTTGCACCTTTGCGTCTTTGCGTTGTTTGGTTTTGCGTTCGTGCGCCGTTGGTTTGACCGCGCCGGTAGATTCCGTTATTAGTCGGCCACGAAAGGCGGAACTACCATGCGAATTCTCGGACTTCTGCTGCTTGTCCTCTGCGCGTCGATCGCTACCTACGCGCAGTCCGCGCCCAAGGGTGTCGAGGTCTCCGACATCGACAAGAGCGTCGAACCCTGTGTCGATTTCTACGAGTACGCCAACGGCGCCTGGCGCGCCGCCAACCCGATCCCGGCGTCGATGCCACGGTGGAGCCGTCGCTGGGCCGCCGGCGAGGCCACGAAGGACAAGCTGCACGATATCCTCGATGAGATCGCGCTCCTGGCGCGACGCCAACCCGATCCCTGCGTCGATGCCCCGGTGGAGCCGTCGCTGGGCCGCCGGCGAGGCCACGAAAGACAAGCTGCACGATATCCTCGATGAGATCGCGCTACGGAAGGACTGGCCTGCAGGGAGCGTGGAGCAGCTGATCGGCGATCACTACTGCGCGTGCATGGACGAGGCGCGCGCGAACGCCCTCGGCGCGGCCCCGCTCGAGCCGTGGTTTGCCGACATCGACAAGATGAAGAGCGCGAGCGACCTCCAGAAGATGATCGCGCGCCTGCACGAAGTCGGCGTCGCCGTGCCGTTCGCGGTCGGAGGCAACTCCGACAGTCACGAGCCCACGAAGGTCATCGCGTACGTCTACGCGAGCGGCCTCGGCCTCCCCGACCGTGACTACTACTTGAAGCAGGAGCCGCGCTTCAAGGAGGCCCGCGAGAAGTACCTCGCCCACGTCGCGGCGCTGTTCAGACTTGCGGGCTACGACGAGGCCAGGGCGAAAGCGGCGGCCGAGACGGTCATGCGCTTCGAGACCGCCCTCGCCGAGCACTCGCTCGACAACGTCGCGTTACGCGACCCGAACGCGACGGACCACCCGACCTCGTGGGCGAACCTCAGGAAGATGACGCCCTCGTTCGACTGGGACGCCTACTTCAAGGCGGCGAACCTGACGCCGCAGGACGTGAACGTGACCCAGCCGGCGTTCCTCGCCGAGGTCGATCGCCAAATCGCGCATACGGCGCTCGACGACTGGAAGACCTACCTGAAATGGCACGTCGTCCACAACGGGGCCGAATTGCTCTCGGAGGCGTTCGTGCGCGAGAACTTCGAGTTCTATGGCCGGTACCTCGGCGGCGCGACCGAGATGAAGCCCCGGTGGAAGCGCTGTGTCGAGTCGACGGACGACCTCCTCGGAGAGGCGCTCGGAAAGAAGTACACCGACAAGTACTTCCCGCCCGAGGCCAAGGCGCGCATGCAGGAGATGGTCAAGAACCTGCTGTGGGCGATGGGCGACACGATTCGGAAGCTCGACTGGATGAGTCCCGAGACAAAGAAGCGGGCGGAGGAGAAGCTGGCCACGTTCAACCCGAAGATCGGCTATCCCGACAAGTGGAAGGACTACAGCTCGGTCAAGATCGACCGCGCCTCGTATTGGAACAACGTGCTCAACGCCAGCCGGTTCGCAGTGGCCGACAACCGCGGGACGATCGGCAAGCCCGTCGATCGCGGCCGCTGGGGCCTGACGCCGCCGACCTCCGACGCGTACTACAACCCGTTGTTGAACGAGATCGTCTTCCCCGCGGGCATCCTGCAGCCGCCGGCGTTCAACCTGCTGACCACCGACGCGGTGAACTACGGCGCGATCGGGGTCGTGATCGGGCACGAGATCAGCCACGGCTTTGACGACGAGGGCGCGCAGTTCGACGCCCAGGGCCGGTTGCGGAACTGGTGGACGCCCGAGGACCTGAAGCGGTTCCAGGAGCGGACGGCGTGCGTGGTTGCGCAGTTCGACAGTTACTTTGTCGAGCCGGGCCTTCACCACAACGGCAAGCTCGTACTTGGCGAGAGCATCGGCGACCTCGCCGGCGCCAAAATCGCGTTTATCGCCTACAAGCACTCTCGCGAGGGCAAGGGCCCGGAGCCGACGATCGACGGGTTTACGCCCGAGCAGCAGTTCTTCATTGGGTGGGGCCAGTTCCGCGGCGACGCGGTTCGGCCCGAGACGGCACGGCTGATGGTGCAGGGCGACCCGCATCCGATCGGGAAGTTCCGCGTGATCGGTCCGCTCTCGAACATGCCGGAATTCTGGAAGGCGTTCGGGTGCGGCGATGGGTCGCCGATGATCCGGCCTCCGGAGAAGCGCTGCGAGGTCTGGTAGGAAAGACCTAAGCGCAAAGACGCAAAGGCGCAGAGCAATCAGAGTTATTCACTCTGCGTCTTTGCGCCTTGGCGTCTTTGCGTGTTGGCTTTCCCTTTTCCACGTGTGGAACGCGATCCACACCACATTCCGAGAGTTGCTGTCGTCAGCGTACCTTGGGAATGCAAACGGGCCGGTCGCCCCCCGACGGCCGGCCCGTACGATCAAGGGATGAGTCGCGAGATCTCAGATCTCACGGCTCAAACCTCGATTTAACTCGCTGACACAGACAGGGCCGAAGCTTCGCCGATCTGGCCTGCTGCCGAATAGCTGCCCTGCTCGTCACGATTTGACGTCCTCCAAATCCCATCGGTGTCACGCTTAAGAGAGTCCCGCCAACCCGCCGCATCGCGACTTTCAGATCGAGAACTTGACGCCCTTCGAGAGCGTGCCGTCGGGATTCACGACCTGAACCTCGACCGTCTGCCCAGGCACGATGAACGAAGCAGCCTCGGCGCTCCCGAGCCTGCGATCTGGAGTCGCCGGGTTGTTCGTCGCGTCGTGGCTCGCTCCGTTGATGACGATCCGAGCGCCATCGGCGAAGCCGATACCCGTGACGTTGAGCACGCCGTTCGAGCGCAGACTTACGGCCGCGATCGTCGGAAGCGCCACGACCCCGCGCTGAAACACGAAGTCGTCCGTGACGACGAGATCGGCCGAGCCGCCGTTCGTGATGTCGTCGATCGCCCCGAAGTCCTCGCCACGGTCGCCCATCAAGACTTCCACGCGCGCGACGACGGGTCGCGAGAAGATCACGCCGACGAACTGATTCAAGCCATTGGCCCCAGCCGGCACGTAGAACCGTCCGATCTCGTTGTCGAACTGATCCTTGAAGACCAGGCCGCTCGTGTTTGCCTTCTCCACATCTGTGAAGATCGCACCGAAGGCCGAGGTGAGCGCGGGTGTTGCCCGGTCGGCGAGCAGGAAGGTGTTCTTCTGCCCGTCGTTCTCACGGTATTTGAAGTTCACGCGCGGCGAGAACGTAGGAAAGTTCCCTGGATAATTCGCCTTGAGGCCGCCGAAGTTATCGTTACTTACGAGCAGGTCCGGCGACAGCGGATCCGTGTCGAGAAGGATCTGTCTGGCCGCGAAGAGGTTTGGCGCAATCGCCTTCGTGCCTGGGGTTGCGAACGAGATGCCGTCCCAGTTGACGTTGAATCGCGTGTTGGGCGCCGCGGCGTCGAGCGCGGACTCGAACGCGGCCTTGCTCGTGAAGACGACAAAGCTCGCCGACGTGTTCGCTTGCGACCGCGGTACCGACGACATGCCGCAGATCGCGAGGACTGCGAGAGAGAAAAGGGCGATAAAAGGACGCCGCGGTCGTCGCGCGCCGAAGCCCTTTCGAGGGATGCATCGAAAATGAGTAACCATGTGCTGTCTATCCTCCGTACCAAGACATTCCATTTGACGCATCGTCTGCTGATTGGCAGGTGCCGCGTCGGTCGAGAAGGTTTCCCTTCACGTCGCGAGGAGGATAGTGGCGCCAGGTCGGCGCAGTCATAATCGAGTAGTAATTCTGCGGTAACGTTTCGAGCCGGGCCTGCACCACAACGGCCTGCTCGTTCTCAGCGAGAGCATCGGCGACCTCGACGGTGCAGAGATCGCGTTCATCGCGTGCATGCACTCTCGCGAGGGCAAGGGCCCGCTCTCGAAAATGCCGGAGTTCTGGAAGGCGTTCGGGTGCGGCGATGGATCGCCGATGGTCCGGCCTCCGGAGAAGCGCTGCGAGGACTGGTAGGGAGAAACCTCACGCAAAGGCGCAAAGGCGCAGAGGCGTCAGAGTTATTGACTCTGCGTCTCTGCGCCTCTGCGTCTTTGCGTGGTGATTTTCCGTTTCCACGCGCAAAGCGCGATCCGCAGCGGTTCTGCTGTCGACGTGCCAAGGAACCAGATCACGATGCGCTCGCACCTGGCGTCCGATTACAAGCGCTTTCCACTTGGACTCGCTATTCCTCAGCCGCAAACAGGAAGCAACCCGATTCTTCCAAGGGATCGTGCATTGTCTCGTCTCGCGTGAACACTCTATAATTGCGGCTTCCTCGGTGTATTCGGGTCCCCTGTCGCGAGGGCGGATTCGAGGGAGCAAACGATGTCCGGTGGGAGAGCCAAGACGCTCGATCTGCTCGAACGCGCGCTCGAGCTCGACCCTGACGCGCGCACCGCCTTCCTCGATGGGGCGTGTGCCGGGCACCCGCAGCTCCGCCGCGAGGTCGAATCGCTGCTCGCAAACGCCTCTGTCGCCGAAACGCTCCGCAAGCATCCCGCGCACGCGGTTGCCAGCAGGCTCAGCGACGATCGCCCGCACGACGCGCTCGTGCCGTCCACGCTGGTCGACGGCCGGTACCGCGTCGAGGCGCTGATCGGGCGTGGCGGTATGGGCGAGGTCTACCGAGCGCGCGACCTCAGGCTTGCGCGCGACGTCGCCGTCAAGGTTCTGCACTCCGGCGTCGCGGCCGACGAAGACCGGCTGCGGCGCTTCGAGCTGGAGGCGAGGGCGACCGGGCGGCTGAACCATCCGAACGTGGTGGCGATCCATGACGTCGGCGTGCACGAGGGCGCGCCTTATGTCGTCTCGGAGCTGCTGGAAGGCGAGTCGCTTCGCCGGCGAGTGGCCCGAGGGCCTATCGCACCGCGCGAGGCCGTTGAGCTCGCTATTGGCGTCGTGCGCGGCCTGGCGGCGGCGCACGCCAAGGGCATCGTGCACCGCGACCTGAAGCCCGACAACGTCTTCGTCACCGGCGACGGTCGCGCCAAGGTGCTCGACTTCGGCCTCGCCAAGTTCCTCAGTGTCCCGTCGAGCGCGAGCGAGGAGGAGTCGACGCTCGTGGGCGAGCTGACCGCCTCCGGGACGGTGATGGGGACAATGGCGTATATGTCGCCCGAGCAGCTCCGCGCCGAGCAGGTTGACCAGCGGACGGACACGTTCGCGTTCGGCGCGATGTTCTACGAGATGCTGACGGGACGTGCGGCGTTCATGCGCAAGACCGCGCCCGAGACGATGAGCGCCGTCCTGAACGAGGAGCCGCCGCCGATGGCAGATGAGGTGGGCGGATCGCTGGAGGCCCTCGAGTGCGTGGCGCGGCGGTGTCTCGCGAAGGTGCCCGAGGACCGCTACCAGACCGACGAGGAGCTCGAGAGCGCTCTTGGCGCGGCACTGACCCACCCCGAACGCGCCGCCTCGGCGCCGCGCGCCGTTCCACCAAGGGCGACGTGGCGTTGGTGGACCGCAGGGGCCACCGTGGCACTCGCCGCGGCGGTGGGACTGCCAATCCTGGTGCACGACTTTCGCGGGCCCGCTCCGACGTCTGCGACCGCGCCGCTTGCGCGGTCGATCGCCGTCCTCCCGTTCGAGCCGCTCGTCGCGGAGAGCGGCGACGCGGCGCTCGAACTCGGGATGACGGACGCGCTCATCAACCGGTTGAGCAGCGTCAAGCAGGTCGCGGTCCGCCCGACGAGCGCCGTCATGCGCTACATCGGCGAGCGACGCGACCTGCGGGCGGCAGGCACCGAGCTCGGCGCCGACGTGCTCCTCGACGGTCGGATCCAGCGCGCGAGCGACCGGATCCGGGTCTCGGTGCAGCTCGTGCAGGCGAGCGACGGCGCGACCGTATGGGCCGACACCTTCGACGAGAAGTTCACCGACATCTTCGCCGTGCAGGACGCGATCTCGCGACGCGTGGCGTCGGCGCTCGAGCTCCGGCTTAGCGGCGACGAGCAGAACGGGCTCGTCAAGCGCGACACCGTGAGCCCGGAAGCGTACGAGCTGTACTTGAAGGGCCGCTACTCGTGGGAGATGTGGACCAAGGACTCGAGCAAGCAGGCCATCGCCTATTACGAGGAGGCGATCAAGAAGGACCCGAACTACGCGCTCGCCTACGCCGGCCTCGCCGACGTGTACATGTTCGGTCCGGGGGCGGGGCTGCCGTCGAAGGAGGAGCAACGCCTGGGGAAGGAAGCGGCGACGAAGGCGTTAGCGCTCGATCCGCAGCTTGGCGAGGCCCACGCGGCGCTCGTCGGGGTGCTCCTCTACGGGGATTGGGATTTTGCGGGGGCCGAGCGGGAATGCAAGACGGCAATCGAGCTGAATCCGAGCTACGCCGAGGCGCACCACTCGTACTCGCACCTGCTGTTGTTGCTGGGCCGGATCAACGAGTCGCTCGCCGAAAGCAAAAGGTTTCTAGAGCTCGATCCGGTCTCGGAATCGCCCTTCGGTCACCTCGCATATCACTACCTCTACGCGCGGCAGTACGACGAGGCGATTCAGCAATACGAGGAGGATATTCGGCGCTTCCCCGACGCGGCGCACGGCGAGACGCATCTCAAACTCGGAGACGCATATGCCGCGAAGGGCATGTATGGTGAATCGGTCGGGAACTATCTGAAGGGGCTCTCGGAGCTCGGAACGGAGGCGGACAAGATCGCCGAATTGAGGGAGTCGTTTGCGCGGTCGGGCATCAAGGGCTTCTACGCAAAACTGCTCGAGCAGTACAAGGCACAGCCGCAGGCGGAGCAGGACGCGATCGATATCGCCGAACTCTACGCGCGCCTCGGCGAAAAGGATCAGGCCTTCCAGTGGCTGGAAAGGGCCTACGCCATGCACGCGGACGGCCTGGTGCACCTCAAACAGGAGATCGGCTTCGATAATCTGCGCACGGACCCGCGTTATGCGGACTTGCTACGCCGAGTCGGGCTGCCCCAATAGGGAAGCGAAAATTTCGGAGGAGTCTGAGTCGCTGACTCTGCGACTCTCCGAGTCTGCGCCTTTGCGTCTTTGCGTGAGGCCTTCCCCTACCACCTGTGATACGCCGGATGCCCCGGCTTCACCGCCACGAACGTCCCTCGACACGTCGCACACACCTTCCCGCCCGCTTCCAACCGCGCCTCCACCACAGCCCGGTCGTCCGTCGACTCGACCACCCGCGCGACCAGATGCACCGGCCCGTCCGTCGGCGTCGGCCGCGTCAACCGGATCGCATAATCCGCCGTCACCGTGCACGGAGGACTGTCCGCACCGGCTTGCTTCATCAGGTGCCACGCCGCCGCCCAGTTCGAGTGGCAGTCGAGCAGCGCCCCGATGATCCCGCCGTTGAGCATCCCCGGGAACGCCTCGTGATGCGGTTCGGGCTGCCAGTCTGCCACCACCTCGTCGCCCGCGGGAAAGCTCCGGATCCGCAGCCCCTTCTCGTTCGCCGGACCGCACCCGAAACACGCATTGTGCGGCGCGTACGTCTCCTGAATGCTCTTCTCTGTCATGTCGGTCATTTCGCGAGTATGCCTCTATCCAAGCTGCTTCCGGAACCGCCACACGCTCACGGCGACAAGCACCGTCGCGATCAGGCCGAGAATGACGAAGTGCTGCCACAACTCGGGCAGACCCACACCCTTCAGCAGAATGCCCCGCGAGATCGTCGCAAAATGGCGCACCGGATTGATCACCGTCAGCGGCTGCAGCCACTTGGGGATCGACTCGAGCGGCGTCGTCACACCCGACAGCATCGCCACCGGCGGGTTCACAAAAAAGCTCATCAGCTGGGCCTGCTGTTGGGAGCGCGTGAACGTCGCGATGAAGATCCCGATCCCGACGCCGGCGAACACGCACAGCATCCCCGCAAACACGAGCAGCAGCAGATTTCCCCGAACCGGCACGTCGAACGCAAGTCGGCACACGATCAACGCGAGCGCGATGTCGCCCGACAGCAGCAGGATGAGCGGCGCCATTTTTGCGATGATAATTTCGCCCGCCTCCGCCGGCGTCATCAGCAATTGCTCGATCGTGCCGGTCTCCTTCTCGCGCACCATCGAGCCCGCCGACACGAGCGATCCCATCAGCACGAGCAGCGTCCCGATGAGGCCCGTCGCGATGAACCACGAGCTCTCGAGCCCCGGGTTGAACAGCATCACCGGGTGCGTCGTGACCTGCGGCCGCAGCGCCGGCTGGCCCGACTCCTCGACGATCCGGACATTCAAGTCCGCCAGAATCCGCCCGGCGTAGCCCGCGGCGATCTGTGCCGTATTCGAGTTCGTCGCGTCCAGCAACAGCTGAACGTCCGATGTCTCGCCGCGCAGTCGCTGCTTCGAGAAATCCTTGGGGATGACGATGACCGCGTCGAGTTGCCCGTCGCTGAGCGCCTTCCCTGCCGCGTCCGCGGTCGTGTACTGGCCGTTGACCTTGAACGACAGGCCCTCGGTGAGCGCCGACACCACCTGGCGACTCTCGGCGGATCGCGACTGGTCGACGACGCCAAGCCGCAGGTTCGTCACCTCCGGGTTGAGCGCAAAGCCGAACAGCAGGATCTGGACCGTCGGCGGGATGATCAGCATGATCACGAGCCGGCGGTTGCGCTTCAGCTGGCGCAGCTCCTTCAGAAAGAGCGGCGCGAGCCTTCCGCCCAGCAGCCTGTCGATGAACTCCCTCATGCGTCCACCTGCATCTTGCGCATCACGATCCACGCACGCAGATAGAGAAACGCGCCGATGACCGTCAGCACGATCGGCGCGTACCAGACCGCGGACCAGCCGCCGCCCTTCACGAACGCGTCGCGCGACATCTCGATGTAGTACCGCGCCGGCACGATTGCCGAGATCCACCGGATCGACGCCGGGATGTTCGCAACGGGAAAGATCAGGCCCGACAGCAGGAACGAGAGCATGAAGCTGCCGAGCTGAACCGCCTGGATCGCGGCCGCCTGGTTTGGAATTCCCGCGCCGATCATCACGCCGAACGTCACGTTGCAGAACAGGTAGATAACCGTTCCGACAAGGAACGGCGTCGGATCGCCCACGAACCACAGACCGAACAGCAGGTACGAGAAGATGACGGCAAGCACCCACTGGCAGAGCCCGATGATCCAGAACGCAAGGATCTTGCCGAGCAGGTACTCGTGCGCCGAGATGCTCGAGACATAGACCTGCAGGATCGTCTTCTGTTCGCCCTCGCGCGACATCGAGAGCGCGGCAAGCAGCGGTGCGAACAGCGCGAGACCGACGGCGAGCATGCCAGGTCCCATGAAGTCGGTGGACTTGCGGCCGGGGTTGTACCACAGCCGCGTCTCGACGTTGATCGGCGGGCCGTGCCCGGCGGCTGCGGCGAGGTCACGGTTGAACGCCTGCGAGAGCGCTGCCGATGCGCCGCGGATCAGGTTCGCCGTGTTGGCGTCGCCCGCGTCGACGAGCATCTGGACGTCGGCGCCCGTGCCGCGCAGCACGTCGCGCTCGAAATGCTCGGGGATGATGATCGCCGCGCGCGCGGTGCCGTTCTCGATGGATCGCATCGGCGATTCCTCGATGGGGGCTGCGACGACGTGGAACGTCAGCGACTCGCGGAAGACGTCGATGTACTGCCGCGAGGTCGGCGACTGGTCGAGGTCCTGGACGATGATCGGGAGGTCGGTGACCGTGAGCGAGATGGCGAACCCGAAGAGGGCGAGGAGGATCACCGGCAGGACGAGCGCGAGGACAAGCGCGAGCCTGTCGCGGCGGATCTGGGTGAGCTCCTTGCGGGCCTGGGCGAGGATGCGTTTCATGGTGTCGGGAACCTTACGCAAAGACGCAAAGACGCGAAGACGCAGAGGCGCAAAGACTTCGCATCTTGTTTCCTTTGCGCCTTTGCGTGAACTCTTCTACTCATCAACGAACGCCCCCTTCTGCCGCGCCTTCTCGACCACCGCGATAAAGACGTCCTCGAGCGAATACGGCTCCTCGTGCGCGCTCACCACGCCGATCCCCCGCGTCGCCAACCGGTCGCGAACGAACCGGATCCCCTCGTCGACCCCCGTGTCCACGATGACATGCAACCGGTCCCCGAACAGCGCGACGCGCCACCGGTCGACGTCCTCCTTCATCGCCCGAGCCGCACGCTCGGGCGCGTCCGTGACCAACTCCAGCAGGTGCCCTCCCTGCTCCGCCTTGATCCCGCTCGGCGTCCCCTCGGCGACGAGCTCGCCCGCGACCATGAATCCGAGCCGGTTGCACTGCTCGGCTTCCTCCAGGTAATGCGTCGTGACGAGCGTCGCGACACCGCGATCCGCGAGGCTGTTGATCATCGTCCACAGCGCACGGCGCGCGAGCGGGTCCACGCCAGACGTCGGCTCGTCCAGAAACAGCACGCTCGGCTCGTGCATCACGGCCGCGCCGAACGCGACGCGCTGCTTCCACCCGCCCGGCAGCGATCCGGTCATCATCCTGCCGCGGCCCTCGAGCCCCGATGCCTCGAGCACCCACCGCTTCTTCTCTTCGCGCTCCGACCGGGGCACGCGATAGACGCCCGCAAAGAAATCGAGGTTCTCGTCGATCGTCAGTTCGTCATAGAGCGAGAACTTCTGCGACATGTACCCGATGCGCTGCCGGACGTCGCTGGACCGCACGGATCCCCGCTCGCCGGCGAGCTCGACCACCCCGGCCGTGGGCTCCAGCAGCCCGCACAGCATCTTGATCGTCGTGGTCTTGCCCGCGCCGTTTGCGCCGAGCAGGCCGTAGATCTCGCCGTACCCCACGCGGATGTCGAGATGTCGAACCGCGTCAAAGTCGCCGAACGACTTCCACATCCCCGTCGCACCGATCGCGACCATGCCCGGCGGGCGTTCGCGGAAGTGCCGGCGGTACGGAAACGGCGGCGCAACGATCTCGCCGCCGATGTTCTTGAGCACCGACACGAACGAGTTCTCGAGCGTCGGCATCGCCTCGCGCACGCCCGTCACCTCGACGCCCGCGCGCGCAAGCGAGTCGCGCGCGGCGCGCTCGCCCGCCACCGGATCGGGCACCATGACGTCAAGCCGGTCGCCGAATCGCTGGACGTCGTGAATCTCCGGGACCGAATCGAGCACCGACTCGGCGCGCTCGAGGTCCGGCGACCGAAACTCGAGCCGGCGGAGCCCCGGCCGCTCGCGCAACTCCCTGGGTGTTCCGGCGTCGTGAATCACGCCCTCGTGGATCAGCGCGACACGCGAACAGCGCTCGGCCTCGTCGAGGTACGGCGTCGCGACCACGATCGTCATTCCATCCGCCGAGAGGTTCGCGAGTGTGTCCCAGAATTCGCGGCGCGACACGGGATCGACGCCCGTCGTCGGCTCGTCGAGCAGCAACACGCGCGGCTCGGCGATCAATGCCGAGACGAGCGCGAGCTTCTGCTTCATGCCGCCGCTCAGGCGTCCGGCAAGGCGCTTCTTGAAGCGCTCCATGTCGAACAGCGCGAGGTACCGGTCGCCGCGTTCCTCGATGACGGACGACGTCAGTCGCCGGAGCTCGCCGGTGTAGCGGATGTTCTCTTCGACGCTCAGGTCGAGATACAGGCTGAACGCCTGCGTCAGGTACCCGACAAAGCTGCGTGCTTCACGCGCCGTATGGTCAAAGATGCTGATCTCGCCGGCGGTCGCCTGCATCACACCGCCGAGGATCTGGAACGTCGACGTCTTTCCGGCGCCGTCGGGTCCGATCAGGCCGAAGATCTCGCCGGGCCGGACGTCAAAGTCGATTCCCTTGACCGCCTCCGCCCCGCCCCGATAGTTCTTGATGAGGCCGCGGACGCGGATTGCGGGCGACTCCTCGGTCGTGAGGCGGGCGGTGCCGGGCGCGGACGGCGTACCGACCCTGTTGTCGATCGCGGTGGTCACCGGCGGGCGCCGGCCGGCCAATCGCTCCCTTCGACAAGGATCTCGCCGTCGGCCGGCATGCCGGGTTTCGCGTTCCCAAACCCCTGCCTGAGCGCGAGCTTCACGCCGACGACCTGCTTGACGCGGTCGTCCTTGAAGTACGTGTTCTCGGGCGTGAACGAGGCCTCGGGATCGATGCGCTCCACCTCGGCGTCAAGCGCGGTCTTCTGGCTGGAATCGAGGTAGACGCGGGCCTTCTGGCCAACGACGACGCGGCCGATCTGGCCCTCGGGCACGAATGCGCGCAGATAGACCTTGGTCATGTCGACGAGCGTGACGATGGGCGTTCCGGCCGCGATCACTTCGCCCGGCTCGGCAGCGCGTGTCGCGATGGTCCCGTCGAACGGGGCAACGATTCTGAGATCGTTCAGGTTTTCGTCCGCTTCCTTGAGCTGCGACTTGGAGCGATCGGCGTCGGCTTCCGCGGCGGCGATGTCGGATCGAGCCTGGACGATCTGCTGCTCGATTGCTGTCGTCTGCGCCGTTCGGATCGCGGGATTCGCAAGATTTCCCCTGGCGGTCTCGAGCGCGGCGCGGGCCGCATCGACCTGTTTGTGCGCCGCTCGGACGGCGGCAGCTTGCGCCTGCTCGGCGGATCTTGCCTGCTTGGCGGATCGTTCGGGTTCGATCCCGTCGGCGGCCAGCGACTCGAACCGTTCGACGTCCCACTTTGCCAGCTCGTATGAGGCCTCCGCCTGGGCGAGCGCGGCCTCGGCGGTTGCGACGTTCGATTCCGCCTGCTGAACGCGCCCGGCGGCATCCGTCTTTGCCTGGTCGATGCCGAGCCAGCTCTGCTGCCGTTGCGCTTCGAGCACGGCGATCTGTTGCTGCGCTCGCGTAACGCGCGCCTCGGCCTGGGTGACGGCAAACTGTGCCGCGTCGCGTCGCGACTGGACCTGGGCCGCGTCGAGCGTGGCGATCAGCTGACCGGCGGTCACCGTGTCGCCCTCGCGGACGAGGATCTCCAGAAGCTTGCCTGCGACCTTTGGCGCGACGGACGAGACGTCGCCTTCGATGCGTCCGCTGACGGCGATGACGCCCGCGGGAAGCGGCGGTTTGCGGATCAGGAAGTACCAGACGAGGGTTCCGATCGTCGCGAGCACGAGCAGGACGAGGAGCACCCGGACCGGCGCAGGCAGGCCACGGTGCGGTGTGTCGGTCGTGGAGTTGACCGAGACCTTCTGTTCGGTCGCAACCATAGCTTCCGCGGAAGAATAGCACAGGAGGGAAGACGCAAACCTCACGCAAAGCCGCGAAGACGCAGAGGCGCGGAGAGCACTGATTATGGTCTTTGCGTCTTTGCGTCTTTGCGTGTGGTTCGATTCATACCCATGCCTTACACTCGGCATTCCCCTCGCGAGGTATCGGCGATGAAACGCGGTCTGTGCCTGCCCCTACTTCTGCTTGTCCTTGTTTCGCACGCCTTTGGCCAGGTGCCGGGGTCGCCCCTGCCACGGCTGTCGCCCGCGCAGCTCGCCGAGGACTTTCGGATCGCGCGCAGCGCGCTCGAGGAAGGGCACAGCGGCATCTATCGATACACGAGCAAGTCCGAGCTCGACCACGAATTCGACGACGCGGCAAAGAAACTCGACCATCCGATGGACTGCTACGAGTTCTATCGCCTGCTGGCCACGACCATTGCCGCCGTCAAGTGCGGGCATACGTCGGTGTCGCTTCCAAAGCCGATACAGGACGAGCTGAGCACGACGTTTCCAATCCTTCCGCTCTACATGAAGGTCATCGACGGAAAGGCCTACGTGTTGCGCGATATGTCGCTCACGGGTGGAAAGCTCACGGGCCTCGAGCTGCTTTCGGTCAACGGCGTGCGCGCGTCAAAGATCGTCGACACCCTGATCGACGCGACGCCTGCCGACGGCGACGTGGAAACATCGCGTGAGTACCGAATCAGCGGGTGGCGCCTTGCGATGGGGCTTGCCCGGATGTTCCAGATGACCTCGCCATACCACGTCGCGCTGAGGGCTGAGGGGTCGCGGCTCGAGTATCGTGCAAAGCTCGAGGGCGAGACCCTTCCGCATCTCACCGCGATGCTCGCCGCTCGGTATCCGCAGGATGCGGAGGTCGAACACAACGGCGACCTCGAGTTTCTGGACGGCGGCGCGGTGGCGCGCATGACCATCCGGGGCTTCTATGGATTCGCCGACGATGGGAACAAGGTCGACATGGCAACCTTCATCAACGCGTCGTTCGACGCGATCCGGGCGCGCGGATCGACGGCGCTCGTGCTCGATCTGCGCAACAACGGCGGCGGCGAGGACGAGCTCGGGAAGCTCCTGCTCTCGTACCTCGTCGACAGGCCGTTCGACTACTACGACGATCTGGTCATCAACAAGCTGACGTTCGACTTCTCGAGGTACACCGCCGAGAAGCCCGACATTCCCGAGAGCGCGGTCGAGCGCCGCGCCGACGGCCACTTTCACATGATCGGTCACCCGAACTGGGGGACGCAGAAGCCGAGCACGCCGGGGTTTTCGGGCAAGGTGGTGATCCTGATCAACGGGGGCAGCTTTTCGACCACCTCCGAATTCCTTTCGCAGGTCGACTTCCGTCATCGCGCGACGTTCGTGGGCGAGGAGTCCGGCGGCGCGTTCTATGGCAACACGTCGGGTTTCGTGCCAACGGTCGTTCTTCCCAACTCGAAACTGCAGGTCCGCGTCCCGCTGATGACCTACTACCTTGCCGTGAAGGGACCTCACGACGCGGCGCGCGGAACCATCCCGGACTACGAGGTGCAACCGACGATCGACGACCTCGTCGAGGGGAAGGACCGCGCGATGCAGACGGCGCTCGACCTTGCGCGAGGGCGAAAGGTGCGTGCCGCGCATTAAGCATTGCGGTGGCGAAAGCGCCGTCGCGCCCTGCGGGCTTGCCGGCGCACTCCAAGGAATTGCGCGGGCCTTTGGAGTGCGCCGGCAAGCGAAGCGCGAC
>JBGAKX010000208.1:0-5838 GCA_044224215.1 Blastocatellia bacterium | reverse complement strand
TTGAGGTCCTCGCGAAGCTCGAGCGCTTCGCCCGAATCGGGCAGTGGGCCGGACCGCGCGAGCGGCATCTGCAGGACAAACCCCGCGAGTCCCGTGAACAGCGACGTGATGCGCGTGCCGATCTCGAAGTACTCCGTGCGGCTCTGAAGCATTCGCTCGACTTCGGCCTGCCCACGCGCATTCCCGTCGAGCTGTCCGTCGGCGGCGGCCGCGCCGCGCTTCAGAAGGTGCGCCTCGCGGACCTGGCCGAGCTGCAGCTCGTACACGTGCTTCAGCTGCTTGAGCTCGGGCTCGATCTCCTGCAACGCGACTTCGGCCGTTCGGTCGAGGAAGTCGCCGAGCGGCTCTTCGCCGTCCGAGAAGATCTCGAAGACCGGGTTGTAGAACAGGACAAACCGCTCGCGCCGCACGAGCGTGTCGACAAGGTCATCCTCGATCTCGACGAACCGGTCGTCCGAAAGGCCCGGGCGGTCGGCCGGCGTCTCGACGCCCTCGGTCGGAAGGCTCAGCACCTTGTGCGGGTCGAGGTCCTCGACCGCGTGCACGTCCCAGTCGACGGGGAGCGATCCGCCCGGAAGCCACGCCGTGTAGCTTCGCTCCTCGGAGTGGTTCACGCCCGCTTTCAGACTCCGAAAGTTGATCCGGCAGTCGACGAGGACCGCGGGTCGGTAGACGCGTTCGACGTCCGGCGAGGCGTCGCCCGGCTCGTACCAGTACTCGCCGATACGCATATCCCGTATCGCGTGCGAGATGGCGTCGTTCTCATTGCCCATGGAAGGCGGCTCAGGAAGCGCTTGCTTCGATCGGTGCCGCCTGTTCCGGGCGATAGAACAGGATCCGGCTGCAGTTGTCGCAGACGATGAGCTCCTCGCCGCGACGGATCAGGCTGAAGACTGCGGGCCGCAGAGCCATGTTGCAGGCCGAGCACTTTCCGCTCGCGCCCTTCTCGCCGCGAACCTCGGACATCGCCCGGCCCTTTCGAGTCTGCGCGATTCGGTCGTAGACACGCAGCATGTTCGGCGAAACTTCTTTTGCAATGCCGCCCCGCTTCGATCGGAGCTCGTCAATCTCGGCTTGGATGCGTTCGACTTCGTGATCGAACGTCGCGAGCAGCTGATCGACCTCGGCCCGGCGGGCAGCGAACTCTGGAGCCTTTTCGGTGAGCTCCTTCTCGCGTGCCTCGATGCGCTCGATCAGCTGGAGCGCTTCCGTCTCGAGCGCGCTGATGCTCTTCTTCGTGGCGTCGATCTCGCGCAGCACCGTGCCGTACTCGTTCTGGTTCCGGACCTTCATAAGGTCCGCCTTGAACTTCTCGTGCGACTGCTCGTACTCGGCCAGATCGACGTCCACACGAGCTCGTTGCGCGCGCGCGTCGTCAAGATCCTGCTCGATCCCCAGATAGTCCGCAGCTTCCTGACGGAACTGCTCCTCTATCTGATGTCGTTCACCCGGGATTGCTTCAAGTCGGTCAGTCAGTTCGAACGTTCTAACGTCAATATCTTGAAGAAGAATGAGTTTCTGTAGTTCAGGGGACACCGAGCGTCGTCCTCTCTCTGACTGTGTCAACCGGGCAGTCTCGCGGATGCACGGGGACTATACAACACGGTTCGAGCGGCGCACAACCGAACGGGGCTCCGAGGGCGCGTGACAACCTCCACCGGGCCTCTGCTACAATCCGCGCCCATGAAACTGCAATTATTCGAGTCAGTGGCGTTGCGTCCGTGGATCAAGCCGGGATTCGTCGTCGCCTTCGCCGGCATCCTCGTGTTGTGCGCATATTCGGGAGGCCGGGCGAGCGCCCAGGGAGGCATGTCGGTTCAGTCGATCAAGTCGCGCGCAAAGACCGGCAAGCCGGCGGGTCGCGGCCCGTCGGCGAACGTCGGTCAGGAGATTCGCGTGGTCGGGTCGGGATTTCCCGCGAATGCATCGGTCGAGTTCACTGCATTCGCAAACAGCACGTTTCTCGTGGGACCCGTAACGGCCGAACCGCGGCGCATCGCCGTCGACGTTCCGAACGAGTCGATCACGGGAGCGGTGCGCGTCGTGACGCCCGAGGGCGGATCGAGCAACGCACAGTCGCTGCAGGTCGTGCCGACGATCAAGAGTGTGACACCCGCGAATCCGGCTCCCGGCGATCGGATCCTGATCGACGGCGCGGGATTCAGCCCCGATGCAAAGGTCATCTTCAAGGGCGTCGCCCAACCTGTCGTCCCGGCCGTCGTCTCGCCGGTGCGGATTGACGTGACAGTTCCGCGGATGGCCAAGACCGGCCCGCTCGTTGTCGCCACTACCGGTGGAAAGTCCAAGCCGATGCGCCTGCAATTGGCGTCGGGCGGATCCTCCCAGGCGCCTGCGCCGGCTCCGGCTGCGACAAAACCGCACTGATCGCGTTCGACCCGTCGGTCACACAGCCGGAACTGCGTCGCCGGGCGCCCGCACCGCGGCGATGTCGACTTCCAGAAGATCGCGAGCCGCAGTCGTGTTTGGAAAGATGGCGCGCGCCTCGGCCAGAAGCGGTCGCGGGTCTTCATAGCGCGGCGAATAGTGCGTGATGACGAGGTGTCGCGCGTTCGCCCGCCGCGCCACCGTCGCAGCATCGGCCGCCGTCGAGTGGCCGCGGTCGCGCGCCTCGCTTTCGAGCTCCGTCGTGTATGTGGCCTCGTGCACCAGCAGGTCCGCGTTGCGCGCAAGCCCGACCGCCGCATCCGTCGGGCCGGTGTCGGTCACATACGCGACGCGCAGACCCGATCGCTGCGGATCGACGACGTCTGACGGTTCGATCACGCGACCGTCGTCGAGCGTGACTTGCTCGCCGCGCTGAAGCCGTCCGTAGAGCGGGCCTTCGGGAATACCGAGCCGACGCGCGTCCTCGAGACGAAACCGGCCCGGCCGGTCGCATTCAGTCAGCGAGTACCCGTGGGCGACGACTCGATGGTCGAGTCGCGCCGCCTCGACCGTGAACTGGTCGGTGGAGACGACGGTACCCGGCTCGACCTCGTGGACGTTCAGCTCGAACATCGGCCGGAAGTACGTCGCACGCGAAACTTCGCGCAGGTAGCGGACGATTCCCGGGGGGCCATAGACGTCCACGGGCTGGTCGTGCCGCGCAAGGTTCAACGTGCCGAGCAGGCCCGGGAGGCCGAGGATGTGGTCACCGTGCATGTGCGTGACGAACACATACCTCAGGCGGCTGAGGCGCAGGTCCGTTCGCAGCAGCTGATACTGCGTGCCCTCGCCGCAGTCAAAGAGCACCCATAGCCCGTCGAGCTGCAACGCGCCCGCCGACAGGTTGCGCCGCGGCGTCGGCCTGCCCGAGCTTGTTCCGAGAACGGTCCACTTCACACGCGAATGATACCGCAGGAACGGCTCTCGGCCGCCGGCCGCCTGCAAGCGCAGACGAAAAGAGAGCCGCGCGGAATGAATCCGCGCGGCTCTCTTTCTTGCAGTCCTCGTCGAGGACCGCACCGGCAGCTAGTTATCGTCGTTCTTCTCGTCGTCAGAACCGTCGGGATGCCCCATATCGTTTTGCGAGCCATGCATGCCGCCATGGTCCATGCCCGGGCCGCCCATCATTCCGCCGAACATCTGGCCCATGTCCTTTGCAATCTGGTTCATCGTGTCAGACGGGATGTTCATCGATACCTTCACGTCCGCGCCGTCCGACGTGACGGTCGTCTTCTCCAGAACCGAAAGGATCGACTTCAACTGCTCCTGACCCGCCATCTTCGTCTTTCCTTCGTCGAGCATCTTGGTCAGGCTGTCGTACATCGGCTTGGCGTCTTCGGCCGTTGCGGCACGAGCCGTCAGGTCGACTGAAAGCCCGTTGGCGCCGTCAAGGCTGCCAAAGAAGTACTTGGCGGCGGAGAAGCTCGCCTCCATCGGATTCGACGACTCCTTCTTCATCTGGTCCGCCGGGACGCGCATCGCGAAGCGCATCAGGCTGGACTCCTTGGTCGACTTGAACGCCGAGAACAGGTCCGTGTCCTTGGTTGCGTTGTCGGCCGTCTTACCCTGTGCGTCGATCGCGGCCTTCAGCGAGGCGATCGGACCGCCAAATGCGAGCGTCGATGGGTCGAGCAGCGTGATTCCGCCCTGCTGAGCGGGGTCGGCGGCCGGTGTCGAGGTGCCGTCCGATGGCTTGTCGAGAATGTAGATCGTCTTGCCGTTGTAGTCCTCGGTCTTTCGCTCAACGCCTGTCTTGGGGTCCTTCTTGAGCGACTCGGTCAATTTGGTCGAATCGAAGGTCCCTGTGAGGAGCGCGGCGAACTGGGGATCTCCCTTGCCGCCAACGGGGAACTTCAGGGACACAGCGACAAGCTTGAGCTGCTTGGGATCGACGCCCGTCTTTTCGATGGCTTCCTTCATGTCCGCGTCGAACTTGGCCTTGTGATCGGGCTGGTTCGAGAGGATTCCGGGGATCGTCGTGTTGATCAACGTTCCCGCGTCCACGGTCATGATCATGTCGCCCGGGGGCAACGCCTGAAACACGTCGCCTGATGCAAAGCTGGTCGCACCCAGCACGGTAAGTGTCGGCGCACCCGGTTTTCCGGGCGCCGTTGCCTGCGACGTGCAACCTCCGAGAAGTCCCGCAATCGCGAGGGACACGCAAAGAGCAATCGATCTACGCATGAAATGAATCCCGCCTTTCGAATGTTTCCGTGACAACGTCAATGTCAGGTTGGTCCGTGAGAGCGCGAATGCCGCAGGCTCAATACCAGCCATCGGCGGGGTCGCGCGCTCTAAGAACCCGCAATGGTAGCAGTTTTCTATACGGTCGCAACCCTGCCATGTTCCCTTCGAGCAACATTCGGCCGTGGAAATTCGATCGTTGGTCGTGCGCGGAACGATGTCCGACGTCGACTTTCGGTACGACTTGAGGCCCGGTCTGCAGCCGGCGCTGCTCCCCGCGTGCACCTTTGCGACCGGAATCGGGCTGGCGTCGGCGATGTCCATGAGTACCGCCTCGTCGGCCGCTGCCGGCGTCGTGCTCGTGCTCGCGGCCGTATTTGTCGGCCTTTGTTCGCGCCAACGTGTGGTTGCGCTCGCCCTCGCACTGGGCGCGGTCGCATGCGCCGGTGCGGCCCGGGCGATCGCGGTGCGCGTATCCGACGGATCGCGTCCGATCGTCCGCCTCGTGGAATCCGGCGAGCTGGAGGCTGGAGACGAGCTGTATCTCGAGGGAGTGGTTCGCACGGCGCCCCAGGCGCTGCCCGGCAGGCTCAGGCTCGAGCTCGCGGTTTCGTGTCTCGGCGTTCCCGGATCGTGGCGGCACGGCGTCCGCGGTTTGGTCCAGGTCTCGATCGGCGGCGACCAGGCGGCGGTCGAGCGAACCGAGCGTGACATCCGCTACGGCGACGTTGTGCGCCTTTCCGGAGTGCTCGACGACGACCTCGCGTTCTTCAATCCGGGCGTCGAGCCGCTTCGCACGTCGCTCCGACGGCGCGGCCTCGACGCGTCGGTCCGATCGCGGGCGGAGTCCGTCGAATTCGTCGGCCACAGCCGCGGTTGTCCGGTGGTTTCAGCGCTATACGCGCAACGGGACGCGTGGTTCGCGTTTCTCGACGAGCACTTTGGCGCCAGAAATCGGGGTCTGCTGCGCGCGCTTCTGCTCGGAGACGGCAGCTGGCTCGACGCCGAAACAGCCGAGATCTACCGCGATTCGGGAACGTTTCACGTGCTCGTCATCTCGGGCGCGCACATCGCGATCGTCGCAGCGTGCCTGCTGTGGCCGACGTCGCGCCTGACCCGGGGGCGCTGGATCCGGCTCGCTGCCGGCACGATTCCGGTGTGGGCCTACAGCATCATGGTGGGACTGCCGGCCCCGGTGTGGCGCGCGTC
>JBGAKX010000207.1:0-5878 GCA_044224215.1 Blastocatellia bacterium | reverse complement strand
CCCTCGGCGTCGATCTCGATCCACGGCCCCGACTTCATCGAGCCGCTTTCGTTCGCGGCCCAGAACTCCTCGGCGTCGTACAGAAAAGCGTCAAGAAACGGCAGGTGCTGGCCGGGTTCGACGGGCGCTTCTCCCGCGCCGTCGGGAACCAACTGAGCGAACCAATCGGTCGCGGGTCCCAGCCGCTCGAAGACACCGGGCTCCCGCCGCTCGAGCACGACCATGTCGAGCACGGCGACGAGACCGGGATAGATGGTGTCTTTCACTGAAGCACCAGCATGTACGACTCGTCCGCGCCGCCCAGACCTGGCGGTGCAGGCCCGAACAGCCGCTGGTCGTCGCCGGCAAGGTCAAACGTCGCCCGATCGATGAGCAGGTTGCCGAGACCCGTCATCCGCGCAAGCCGATCCGACCTCAGGTACAGGTCGCCCACCGCGGTAAAGACGCGCCGTGCCGGGCCCGCGATCAAACCGAACGCGAGCTGCCCCGACGCGATCCCGATGCTCATGTGGTACGACGGCTTCCCGTCGTCGTTGCGCGCCGCGTTCACGTCGTCGATCGCGCCCAGCATCCGTCGCGCCGCGGTCACGGCGAGCGTTGCCGGCGCCACCGTCGTCGGAAGCGCTCCAAACGTGACCCGCAGTTGATCGCCGAGGAGTCCGTGAACCAGTCCCGCCTCGTCGACCATCGGCCGCGTCGCCGCGCGCGAATACACGGCGAGATCGCGGATCAGCTCCGCGGGGTCCGTGTCGATGCGCGCCAGGTCGTGAAAAATGATCGTCACCACACTTGCAGCGTGGGTCTCGCCGTCGCCGCTGAACTTGAAGATCGGAGTTGCCGCATCCGACGCCTCCGGAGAGCCCGGCAGGCCCGTGTGCCGGCGCGCAAGGTCGTCGCGCAGCAAGCTCATGTCGTTCGCCAGCTGTTGCGCGACACGCCGCTCGGCAACTTCGCGCGAGCGATCGAACAGGATGATCCACGCGCCAGACTCGCTCTCTACGACGTGCACGTCCGCATGACACGACGGCGCCGTCTCGACAGCGGGGAGATGAACCGGCACCGTTCCGATCGGAAGCAGTCCGACAAGAAAATTCAACCGCTCTTCAGCCAGGATTCCTTCGGCCACGTCCGCGAGGCCGTGGACGTCGAGTTGCCCGCCCGCCTCGATGACAATTCCCTCGTGGTCCACATGGATGAACGCCGGAGCCCCGTGCTCGATCGACACCATCTGCAGAAACTTGAGGACCGCCTCGGGATATCCTTCCATGGCTACTCCGTCGTTCGCTGGGCGAGCAATTGGAACGCCTCGTCGACATTGAGCCCGGACAGCGCGCTGCTTCGCAACACGGTCCATCCGGATGCCGTCAGCTCGGCGAGCGCCGCGTCCTCGATGTCCCACTCGTCCTCGAGATCCGACTTGTTCAGCAGCAGCACGAACGGCACCGCGCCAGCCGTCGCCTCGGCTTCCTTCTGCAAAATCAGCGCGCGGTCGAGGGTATCGCGCCGCGTGCCGTCGGCGACGAGAAAGTATCCGGCCGCGCCGCGCAGGTACGACATCTGGACCTTCTGAAACCGGTCCTCGCCCTGCATGTCCCAAAGCATCAGCAACACGTCGACGCCACCAACGTTTACTGGCTTCTTGTCGATCTTGACGCCAACCGTCGTCAGGTACTTCTCGGAGAAGATCCCCTGAACATACCTCGCAACGAGGCTCGTCTTGCCGACCGCGGACGCTCCCAGCATGCAGATCTTCTTCTGAAGCATGAGTTAGGGCTCTTTCTCCTGGATGGACACCTTGAATGTGACGCTGCGGTTGAGTGCCGCATCCTCCGGACCGATCTCGGCGCGGAGCGGTTGCGCCGTCGCCACGCCGTACGGCTTGATGCCTGTCGTGTCGATGTTCTTTGCATCGAGCATGCGGACGAGCTCCGTTGCGCGGTCCTCGCTCAGACGCACGTTCGTATCCTCAGTGCCCGTCGAATCGGTGTGGCCAACGATCTCGATCCCGATCGTCACACCTCGCTTCGCGGCCACCGCTCGCAATTCGCCGAGCGTCTTCTCGAGCATGTCGAGCTCGCGCTCCTGGCCTGCGACAAGCGTCGTCGTATCGCTGACGTACTTGAGGACGATGCTCTCCATCCGGCCCTTCACCTCGAGCAGGTCCTGGAAGTCGCGGTCGACGAGCCCCTTTTCATCGAGCCCCGTCACGCCCGGCATCGTCTGGACGAGCCGCCGGGCCTCGACGATCCACGCGTGCGATGCGACGCCGGTGACCACGAGCTCGCCGTTCGCGGCCGACAGCTGCACCGTCGACGGCGGAGCGAGCAACGGCCTGGCCCGCTCAACGAGGAACTGCTGCTGGAACGAATGATAGGGTTCCCACCGAAAAACCACGTCGTCGGCAGCGATGTGCTCGTCCGCGAGAAGCGCCGTCGGGTCGGCGGCCAGCGGGTCCTTCAGTCCCGTGACAAAGTACTTCCCACCGCTCGTCCCTGCGTCGGTGACGACGACGCCGGGCTCGGACTTGAGTCGCGTGATGAATCCGTTCCACTTGTGGCTCTGCCACCACGCATAGCCTCCCCAGAGGAGAAGTAAGAGGGCTACGGCCGACACGACCACGATCAACGCGGGCGAGACCTTCTTCTCCTCGGTTTCGTAGCGCGCCTGGAAGCACTCCTCGAGGATGGGTCGAGCACCGTCAAACACCGTCGCATCGCCGTCAAAACGCTCGAGTGATGCGCCATAGTCCCGATGGATCGCCTCGAGTGCGACCTGAAAGACCGTGCGGAGGTCCTTTGGATGCGCGCCGCGGACCATTCCGACGACGGACGCCAGCGGTCCACGCTCGGCCATCATCTTGAGGTCGCCGAACCTGACGGCGTCGATCGCCTCGATGCCGACCGCGTCGCGAATGAAGTCCTGAATCGCATTGAGCATCGCCGAAAACAGGTCTGCGTCCGGCGGTTCGACCGACGGCGCAACGATGTGCTGAAGCAGGAGCCCGGTCTCGGTGTGGAACAGGAACACCTGTTCGACCCGGTAGACGAGACTGTGAAGCAGCACGACCTCGGCAAACGACTTGCCGGTCCGCCACGCCTCGAGTCGCCACTTGATCCCCTTGACCGTGAAGCTGTGCTCCATCGAACGGTTCAGCGACTGAATCATCTCGCCGAGCGCGGACGCGACCGCCTTGCGGATGGCGGGTCCCATCACGGGGAACAGGGCGTCGACGAGCACGTGCGAGTCCTTGCGGACCGACGTGCGCACCGCCTGCTCGATCGTTGGCGTGAGCGCCGCGGCAAGGCGGTCGTCCTGTGCCGCGCGCCGCGCGATTGCTTCGGGCAGCACACGCGCAACGTCCTGCGAGAAGCGCGCGGGTTGCTCGATCCGCGACGTCAGATCGTCCAGTGCCGCGAATTCCGGACCGATCAATATCTGGCGCAGCTCGTCGAAATCCGGCTCATCAGGCGACGAATGGCCGGACGCATCGTCCGCGTTCAGCCCGTCGGCCGGATCACCGGATCCTTGGTGCGTGCGAGAGGTCATTCATCCGCTGGAAGCTTGAACTCGTCGTTCAACCGCATCGCCAGCTCCGTAAACATCGCAGAGAGCGCCGAACGGTCGGTCTTCTCGGTGCGCAGCTCGTGCGCGGCCTTGCCGAGCGCCGCCCAGATCTCGTCCGCCTTCGCCCGCAACTCTTCGGACTGGGCACGCGCCTGCTCGGCCATCTGGTCACGCAGCTCGCGGTTCGCCTTCGACATCTTGTCGTCGATCTGGCTGATCCGCCGCTCGATCGCGTTGGAGGCGGACCGCAGTTCGCCCGAAATCTCGGTCAGCGAGTCGGACCGCTCGGACTGTTCGGCCTTCAAGCGGTCGTTGATACTGCGGGTCGCGTCCTTCAACTGGCCCGCAACATCGCGCATCGAGACGTTCCGCTCGTTCTCCTCTGAGCGCAGCTTGTCTCCAAAGACCTCGAATTCGCGCTTCAGCATGCCTTCGAGCGCGTCAAACCGGCGGCGCATCTCGTCGCGGATGTCGGCGGTCTCTTTTGTGATCCGGTCCTCGATCCGTGCGAACCGCTTCTCGTAGTCGCGCGACTGCGCACCGAACAGGATCGTCCGTATCTTGTCGAGGTTTCCGCCCGGCAGCAGGTCACCCTCGGTCAATGCGTGGCTCTCCCCTGCTTCGGGGGGTCGGTTGTCTTCGTGGGCAGAGCTCATGAGAATCCTTTCCGTGTGTTCCGATTCGTTGGCGGCCCGGCTCGGCACCGCCGTCGAGGCGCCGCATGGGAACGAGCCGAACTGGGTGAGGAAGTGACTCCTGGGTACCGAGTCACGACGAAAAACCGCGAAAAAGTGCTTGCGGTACACTATACTCGCCGTCCGTAAGCCGTTCAAGCACCATGACTTTGGGCCCCACGACGACCTCGGCTCGGTGATTCCGGCCGGGCGCCGCTCCTGTGCTACCCTTGCAACCTCGTATGACGTCAGACGACGCGACCATGCATTCGGACAGCGACAACACCCCTGCGGATGGTGTGACGGACCCGCTCATCGGGACCGTGCTGAGCGGCCGCTACCGCGTGGACGCGCTGCTCGGAAAAGGGGGCATGGGAAGTGTCTACCTTGCGTACCAGCCCGAGCTCGAACGAAAGGTCGCGATCAAGGTCATCCTCGAAGACCTGGCGCGCAACAGCACCGTCGTCGAGCGGTTTCGGCGCGAGGCAGCGGCGACGGCGAGGCTCCGCCATCCGAACATCGTGACGGTCTATGACTTTTCGGTGACGCCGGGAGATCGGATGTATCTCGTCATGGAGTACCTCGGGGGGCCGAATCTCGAGGACTGGCTCGCCGAGCGCGGTGTCGCGACGCCACAGGAAGCCATCGACATCATGAAGCCCGTGTGCAAGGCGATCCACTCGCTGCACGTGGCGGGTGTCATCCATCGCGACATCAAGCCGTCGAACATCATCCTGCCCGACCCCGAGAGTCCGGACGATCTGGTCAAGGTTGTCGACTTCGGGATTGCGCGGCTTCGAGATTCCGGGGGCGCCAAGCTCACCGGCAAGGCGATCCTCGGCTCGCCGGGATACCTCGCGCCGGAGGTCATCGAGGGCGAGGAGGCGACGGTGGCATCGGACATCTATGCGCTCGGAATCCTTGCGTTCTCAGTACTTTGCGGCAAACTGCCGTTTGCGGGACCGACGCAGGGCTCTGTGCTGATGCAGCACCTGACGAAGACTCCGCCCACACCGACGTCGGTCAACGACCAGCTTCCGCCCGAGATCGACGCGGTCCTGCTGCGGGCGCTCGAGAAGGACCCGCTCGCGCGTCAGGCGAGCGCGGACGAGTTCGTCGTCCAGCTCGAGGAGGCCATACTGAACACACCCGGGGTCACGGGCCCAAAGACCGCAAAACCGAATCCGGCGCTTACTCCGGTGCTGGCGGGCGCAACGACCCCGTCCGAGACTGCCAGTGTTCTGGTGATCGACGACGAAGAGGACATCCGGGTCGTGACGCGCGCCACGCTCGAGCGCGCGGGCTATCAGGTCGAGACGGCAAGCGACGGCATCGATGCGCTTCTGCGGATCGGGGCGGACCGGTTCGACCTGATCCTGTCGGACGTGGACATGCCGAACCTGGACGGATTCACGCTGCTCGAGTCGCTGTCGAAGAAGGGCTTCGCGACGCCCGTGATCTTCATCACCGGACGCGTGGATGCCGATAACGAAGTTCGAGGACTGGAGCTTGGCGCCGAGGACTACCTGAGGAAACCGGTGATGCCGGCCGTGCTGCTGGCGCGTGTGAAGTCGGCGCTGGGCAAGCGGCGGTAAGAAGCACTCTCCGCTACGGAACCATTGCGTTAAGTCCGATGGGTC
>JBGAKX010000206.1:0-5901 GCA_044224215.1 Blastocatellia bacterium | reverse complement strand
CGGCGCTTTCTTGCGAGACCTACACGGGTGTGACGCTCAATTCGCCGGAGCTTCCGACGGTCGCGCCGCCGCGCCCTCTCGGCCCGACGTATCGACCGAGTACCCGAACCAGAGCCCGAAGATGAACACCACGAACACGACCGCCCCCACTGCGAACAGCGTGTCGCCCGGGACTCGCATCCACCTGAGAGTCTGCATCAGCCCCGTGCCCATGAACTCGGTGCTGCGCGCATACCAGTAGCCGGTGTGCACCGACGCCCACGTCTGAAGCAAGCCCACTGGCAGCAGATTCAGCAGGATCTGCAACATCAACCCGATATTCATCGCCCAGAACGAGAACTTGACCATCCCCTCCTTCCACGCGCGGTCGGCCGTGAGCGCGCGCAGACACATCAGCGTCAACCCCAGCCCGAGCATTCCGTAGACGCCGAACAGCGCTCCGTGCCCGTGAAGCGGTGTCGTGTTCAGCCCCTGCATGTAGTAGAGCGCGATCGGCGGGTTGATCATGAATCCGAACAGGCCGGCGCCGACCATGTTCCAGAACGCCACCGCGATAAAGAAGTAGACGGGCCACTTGTACTTGACGGCCCACGGCGCCGATCGCGACGTTCGGAGGTCGTGCATCGCCTGGTAGCCGATCATGAGCAGCGGCACCACCTCGAGCGCGCTGAACGTCGCGCCCCACGCGAGCGCCGCCGTCGGCGTACCTGTGAAGTACAGGTGGTGGTTCGTGCCGATGATGCCGCCAGCGAGATAGACGGTCGCCGCAAGCAATGACGCCTCAGCGGCAAGCCGCGGCTTGATCAGTTGCAGACGGGCGAACAGGAACGCGATGACCGTCGTGGCAAAGACCTCGAAGAACCCTTCCACCCACAGGTGGACAACCCACCATCGCCAGTACTCGACCAGGCTGAGGTTCGTGTGCTGGCCCCACATCAGACCCGCGCCGTAGAACAGCGCGATGGCGGCCGCCGACAGCGCGAAGACGAGGACGAGTTGCCGCTGCTCGCCCTCCTGCTGCATCGCCGGACGGATCACCCGGATCATCAGGTAGAGCCACAGCAGTAGCCCGACAAAGAGGCCGATCTGCCAGATGCGGCCGAGATCGACGTATTCGTAGCCCTGGTGACCGAAGTAGAACGCCTGACCGTCCGTCAGTTGCTTCGCGATGCTCAGGTACTCGCCGCCAAGCGAGCCGAGCACGACGACGAGCAACGCGAGAAACAGGATGTTGACGCCGAGCGCCTGGCCCTTCGGTTCGCGGCCACTCACGAGCGGCGCGATGAAGAGTCCCGCCGCAAGCCACGATGTCGCAATCCAGAAGAGCGCCAGCTGGATATGCCACGTTCGAGTGATGCTGTACGGAAGGTACTGTGACAGCGGTATTCCGTAGAGACCGTCGCCTTCGACGCCGTAGTGCGCTGTGACGACGCCCATCACGATCTGCAGCAGAAAGAGTCCGGCGACGATCACAAAGTACTTGAGTGTCGCGCGCTGCGACGGCGTGACGGTCCAGCCGAGAATCGGATCTGTCTCAGGCACGGGTCCGGACGGCAGTTCGGGCGGGCGCGCTGCAAAGTACCACGCAAACGCGCCGAGCCCCGCAAGCAGGACGATGATGCTGACACCGGTCCAGACGACGGCGTCACCGGTTGGCGTATTGCCGATGAGCGGTTCGTGCGGCCAGTTGCTGGTATAGGTGACTTCGCTTCCGGGCCGGTTCGCAGCAGACGACCACGACGTCCAGAAGATGAACGAGCCGAGTTCGCGCAGGCGCTGCGGGTCGGTCACGGCGCCGGCGGGAATCGCATAATCCGAGCGGCCTCGACTGAAGACATCTGCGTAGTATTGGCGGTTCGCCTCGATCGCCTTGGCGCGAAGCGGGTCCACGATGATGGTGTGCGACGCGGCGTCGTAGGTGTTCGTCCGCTCGAGCAGGCGCAGCCGCTCGCGCAACGCGGCCTGCTGCTCGGGTTGCAGCTCGGCGTAGGGTTTCCCCGCGTCGCGCACGGCCCATTCGTCGAGCAGCAGGACGGACTCGCGGTGCAGCCAGTCGGCGGTCCAGTCCGGCGCGACGTAGGCGCCGTGGCCCCATATCGAGCCGATCTCCATGCCGCCCATCGATTGCCACACGTTCTGGCCGCGGGCGATCTCGCCCGTGTCGATGACGACCTGTCCGTCGGTCGTGACCACCCGGTCAGGGATCGGGGGCATCTCCTGGTAGATTCGCGTGCCGATCCATCCGAGCACGGCGAATCCGAAGACGAGGGTGATGGCGAGGGCCATCCACAGGCGCTTGATGTTATGTGCGCCATTGACACTCTTGATGTGGTTGCTCATGACGCGAGTTTCCTGCGCCGCAATTGCGGCGTCTGTGACAAAAGTCCGGTACGCAGAACAGATCCCGTCAGGGACCGGGTGGGCCGTGCATCGTGCGTGCTATTTAGTTCCCACGAGCGCGAGCATGACTGCGATCGTGACGATGGCACGTTGCGGTTCCAACCAACCCTCCTCAGGTTGTCAGTGGGGATGGTGCGGGTCCGTACTATATCGAAAGCGGGCGAGACTCAATCGGAAACCGCGGTTTGGTGATCGGCGCCGAACGCAGAGCCGATCGCGCGAGCGATCGGGGGTGGCTGACGGTACGCGTGTCGTATGGTTCCCCCGATCCCTGACGGGATCGGCTCTGCGGTGTGCTTGAGAGCGATCCGGGGAACCGCGCGGTGGGCGTACAGTCGCGCCCCCCCGATCGCTCACGCGATCGGCTCTGCGTCTCAGTCCGCACCGCGCGTTGCCCGGATTTCGTGTACATTATTCGGCGATATGCGTCTCTCGCCGAGTGTCCTGATCGTACTTGTCATTGCCGCGTGGATTCCCGCGTCGGCGGGCAACCTCAAAGGCCCCGGCCCGTTCTCGAACATCGAGATCCGCGACGGCCAGCTGATCCTCGACGTCAAGCAGAACGGAGGAACCCTTTTCTCAGGCTCCCCAAAGGTCTTTGCCGCCGACCGCGCCGAATGGCTCCCAATCAGCGGGAACACGGCGGTTGCCAAGGACGGCGTTCAACTCGTACAGAAGGGCACGGTCAACGGCGTCCCGATTGACGCGTTCTTCAAGGACGGCGAGATCCGGCGGCTCCTCGTGCGCAACGGCTCAGGTGGCGAAACGGAAGTCGACCTGTATCGCATCCAGAACGGTTTTCTCCAGACAAAGGTCAACCGGTCGCCATCCAGGCCGGTCGCTGGGCAGTCGACGGCTGTTGTTGACGACCTCAATGCGAACCAGGACCGCTCGCTGACTCTGACTCTTTCCAAGCCCGAGTCGACCGGCTTTGACGTCGTCTTCGCGGCCGTGGTCCCCGCGCTTGACGCCGGCGTCAATTCGCAACACACCAGCCTCATGGCAACGGACACGACAACCCGCCAGGTGTTCTACGCACAGGCCGGCTTTGCGACCAGTGGCAGCACGCTGTACAGCCACGCCAACCTGCCCGCGGGCTCCTATGAAATCTCGTTGTTGCACTCGCTCGAGTTCGGCAACCCGCTTGTCGCGACAGGCTCGATGCTCTTTGTTCATCCACTCGACCATCCGATATCGATCAGCGGATCGTCCCGGATTTTCGAGGTTGCCGTCCCGCACGACGTCATTCCGCCGATGCAGGACACAACCATCAACGTTCTCGGACTCGAGCAGTTCGAGCCCACCGTCGGAAATCCGCTCAATGTAACGGTTGATGTCGTAACGACCGATAACTCCTACTCGGTGAACATCCACAGAGACGCGCTCGTCGCCACGCCCTTGTCCGTCACGATTCCACTTCCCGACAATTCGTTTGCCGGTGGGGTGAGCATTTCGAGGTTTCCGTCCACACCGAACAGTGCCGGTCATACCGAACGCTTCGGACTGCCGATGTTTACCGCGGCCCCCGAGGTGGCACTCACCGTTCCGCCTGTCGTGAAGGTCTCGGGCACCATTCTCGATCCGAGCTTCGCGCTGGCCTCATCGGGAGGCCCCGACCGCCCACCGTCCCTCCACTACGTGTATGCGGGCGGAACGACGGCGCAAGGCACATTCTTTGGATCCGGAGTGGTGAGTGGATTCGCCCGCGGCTACAGCTTCTATGTGCCCCGAGGCGGAACGTCATCGCTCAACTCACTCCTCGATGTTGCGCTTGGCGAGCCGGTCGCTGGAAACGACTTTTCAACGAACGATGACGGCACTCTGCAACTGTTCGATGTCGCGGGCGGCGTTCTGTCATTCGACTCGGACGTCGATGTCGACGTCCAGGTTCCGCCGATCGCGCGTCACGTCACCATCAATGGGACCGTGGTTGACAGCAAGGGGAGGCCCGTCAAGTTCGCGTTCATCTCGGCGGTGTCCACCGACGAGACAGGCTCACCGCACATACTGCTCGGCACGTATGTCGGCACGGGCAAGGACGGGCGATTCTCGCTGCGCCTTCCACGAGGTGCGCACTATTCGCTGACGGCCTACGGCCGCCTACCGGGCTACTGATCCGAAGGAACGCACGAGGTCGACCCGATGACAACCGACGCGCTGCGAGAAAAGTTCGGCAAGCGCATTCAACGGTGCTACGGATGCTTCGTGGCGTACTATCTCCGCGACATGTGGCTCGCCGAGGGCGCGACCTTCTTCTGCGAGCACTGCAAGGATGACGCGATGTTTCACTTTGACGATTTCTCGGCCCAGCTCGACCTGTCGATGCTGCCCAGCTTGCAGGAGCCGGACGCTGGTGAGACTACCTGACTGGAGCGCGATGACGTGCCTGCACGGTGGACGCACATCACAATAACGGTTGCGGACCTTGATCGGTCGATCGCGTTCTACCGATCGATCTGCGGGCTCGAGGTCGTACGCGACCGCAGGCCGTCGGGTGGCAGCACGGTCTGGCTCGGGTACGCGCCCGATGCCGCATCGGACCCCGTCTTCGTGCTGGTGCTGATGCCGGGAGAGGTCACGGACCGTCTCGATCATTTCGGGTTCCAGTGCGACACCCGTGACGAGGTCGACGCCATGGCTCGCCGCGCGACCGAGCTCGGTATCCTCGAGGAGCCGCCCACGGATTCGGGTGGTGTCGTCGGTTACTGGATGACGCTGCGCGACCCGGACGGACACCGGGTGGAGTTTACGCACGGACAGCCGCTCCGCGGGCTCTGATGCGCAACGCTCCCGCCGCGTGGCGCCCCGCGCTCGCTCGCGAATTCGAGTCGCCGTACTTCGAGGCGCTCTGCGAGTTCGTCGATCGCGAACGACGCGAACACGACGTGTTTCCCCCCGAACCGCAGGTCTTCGCGGCGCTCGAATCGACGCCGCCGGAGGCCGTCCGCGTCGTCATCCTCGGACAGGATCCATATCACGATCACGGACAGGCGCACGGGCTGGCGTTCTCGGTCGCTCGCGGCACGCCGCCGCCACCGTCGCTCAGAAACATCTTCAAGGAGTTGCAAGCCGATGCCGGCGTCGAGCCTCCGGTCACGGGCGATCTGACGGCGTGGGCCGCGCGCGGCGTGCTCCTGCTCAACACCGTGCTGACCGTTCGCGCGCACGCTGCGCACTCGCACCGCGGACGCGGGTGGGAGCGGTTCACCGACGCCGTGCTTGGCGAGGTCGTGAACCGACGCGAGCGGGTTGTCTTTGTATTGTGGGGCGCCGCGGCGCAGCAGAAGCGCGCACTGATCGACGAGCGTGTCCACGCGGTGATTTCGTCCGCGCATCCGTCGCCGCTCTCGGCGCATCGCGGGTTCTTCGGAAGCCGACCGTTCTCGCAGGCGAATTCGCTTCTTGTCGAAGGTGGCCGCGAACCCGTCGATTGGCGGATCGGGTAATCAACCGAGCGCGAAAGCGCCGTCGCGCCCTCCGGGCTTGCCGGCGCACTCCAAG
>JBGAKX010000205.1:0-5925 GCA_044224215.1 Blastocatellia bacterium | reverse complement strand
CCATCTTCGGATCGACCCGCTGCAGACCCTTCTCGGCCTCGAGACCGGTCGGAGCATTCCGATCGACGTCGATGACTGTCTTGTACAGGGCGGCAGCCTCGGCCTGCTTGTTCAGATGCTCCTTCACCGACGCGAGCCGGTTCAGAACGTACATCCGCGGGAGCTTGCCGGGGTTGTCGGCGATCTTCTGGAAGTAGATCTCCGCCTGATCGTAGGTGCCTGCCTTGTCATAGTACTCGGCGAGCGCAAGCGTGGCTTCGGCGCGAATATCCGAGGTTCCGTCGGCAAGCGGCTGAAGCATCTGGATCCCCTTGTCGGGCTGGATCTGAAGGTAGCTCAAGCCTGCGTAGTAGTGGCCGATGTCCCGATAGTCCGAGTAGTCGTTTGCAAGCGTCTCGAATGCCGCGGCGGACTCGGTGTACTTGGTCTGGTCGTCAGGATACGTCACCTTGGACGCTCCAGGGGCCGGCGGGCCTGCCGTCGCGGGAGCGGGGCCAACCGTCGCCGTGTACTTGTCGTACGCGGCAGAGTAGGCGGCCAGACGGCTCTGCGTCCGGTAGTCGAGGAAGTAGTACGCCAGGCCGAACAGGACGAGGGCCCCAGCGGCGATGCCCGAGATCATCACGATCCGCTCGCGATTGACCTCCATCCAGTCTTCGAGGATGTGCCAGGCGGAACGAAGCGGATCGGCGTCCTTCTTCTTGCGCCGGACGTGAACGATGGACTTTGACACGAAAGAACTCTCTCCCCGCGGACGCACGACGCGACCCGCTTTGCTATACTGCCGTTACGGACGGACGCCTCCATCCGAAAAGAACGTCCGACATTAGACCCGGCTCCAGAGACTGTCAAGAGGGTGGGAACTTTCGCCGCCGACGGGTGTCTAAGGACAGGGACGTGAGTTAGACGGCGAGGTGGACGAATGTCAGCCAGCGACTCAGTGATCGTCGAAGAGCGTCTATACGTCGGCTTTGATGCCGGGGCGAGCGATCGTCCGGCGGCCGACCCGGCGTTCCTCGCGCGGCTGAAGACTGGCGACCGGCTGGCGTTCGAGCAGCTCGTTCTCGACTACCAGGGACTGGTATTCGGGCTGGCCTATCGGCTGCTTGGCGACGCCGAGGAGGCCCGGGACATCTCGCAGGAGACGTTTCTGAGGGCGTACCGCTACATCGGCACGTTCCGCGGCGACTGTGAAATCAAGACCTGGCTGTACCGGTTGACCGTCAACCAGGTCTCGAACCATCGCCGGTGGTGGCGAAGGCGCCGGCGATCCGAGACCGTATCGCTCGACGCGTCGATCAACGAACACACCGGCACGCTGGCGGACATGCTGGAGTCCTCGGGAAGAACGCCTGAGCAGGATACGCTTGGCCGCGAACGCCAGCGGATTCTGCTTGCGGCGCTCGAAACGCTGCGACAGGACTACCGGGTTGCCATCGTCCTCAGGGACATTGAAGAGCTTCCCTACGAAGAGATCGCCATTGCCCTCAGCGTGCCCGTCGGTACGGTGAAGAGCCGGATCGCTCGGGGCCGTGAGGAGCTGCGAAAGCGGCTTCTCGGGAGTGGAGTGCAGTCATGATCTGTCACCAGATTCGAAAACATACGTCGGAACTCATCGACCGTCGTCTCGACGACGCCCAGCGCGATGCTGTGCTGGATCACCTGGCAACCTGTGCCGCGTGCCGGCAGCACGTAGAAGAGACGCGTGCCGTCGTCGCCGGGCTGCGTGCGATCCCTGCGCCCGCACCGCCTGCGGACCTGTTCGACCTCGCGATGGTCGCGATGGACCGGGAATCCGAGCCAGTGTCGACGATTCTGACCCGGCGTCACTTCAAGCTCGTCCCGCACTATTCGGGCGGTATCGCGTCGATCGCACGCCAGGTCTTCTTTGATCTCGAGTTCAAGCTGATCGCTTACAGCATCGCCCTGTTCGTGTCGTTTGGCATGTTCGGCGGGTTGCTGGCTTCGATGCGGCCGATGATGAGCCTGTCGCCGTTCGTGCCGGACTATGAGCAGAACCAGATCTGGATGACGCGCGACCAGGGCACCGTGCTTGGGATGACCGGGATTCCCGGCGAATACTCGATGCCGAGGATTGCCCGCGACAGCGAGTTGCCGGGAGTCGCCGAGAACGTCGATTTCTCGGCGGACGACAACCTGATACTCATTGCCGAGATCGCGCCCGACGGGAGAGGGCAGATCGTCGAAGTGCTCAGCGGTCCGCGGGACGCACGATTCGTCGGCGAGATTGCCGTCGCGATGAACCGGCCGCGATCGTTCATCCCGTCCCGTGCTCCGACGGGTCTGGCGGTGCCGACACGGGTCGTACTGTGCTTTGAACGAATCGACGTGATCGGCTGACGTCACCGGCGCGCCGGACGAAGTCACACTGAGCACCGTCCGCGGGCAGCAGTCGCGAGGCCTCCACAGGGGACGCTTGTTCTTTCTCGCACAAGTGCACCATAATGCCGGCGGCAATCAACCCCGGCATTTGCCCCAGGAGCACGCGTCGACATGCTTATCGTCATGAAGCCGGACGCGACCCCCGAACAGGTCGCGTCCGTCGTCCGGATCATCGAGAGCCTCGGATTCAGGCCGCACGAATTGCCGGGCGCCGGGCGAACCGCAATCGGCATCACTGGGAATGCCGGTCCCGTCGATCCGGGGCCGTTCGAGAACCTCCCCGGGGTTGCCGATGCCATTCGCGTGACGAAGCCGTACAAGCTGGTTGGGCTCGACGCGCGCCCCGAGAAGACGGTCGTTCGCGTCGGCGACACGCTCATCGGCGGGAGCGACCTGACGATCATCGCCGGTCCGTGCGCGGTCGAGACGCGCGAACAGGCGTTCGCAACCGCCGAAGTCGTTGCAAGCACAGGCGTAAAGCTCTTTCGTGCCGGGGCGTTCAAGCCCCGAACGTCGCCGTACAGCTTCCAGGGGCTCGGGCTCGAGGGCCTGAAGATTCTCGCCGAGGTCCGCGAGCGGTATGGGCTCGCCATCGTGACCGAGACGATCGATCCGGCGAACCTCGAGATGGTCGTCGAATACGCAGACGTGCTGCAGATCGGCGCGCGCAACATGCAGAACTTCAGCCTGCTGAAGGCGGCCGGGCAGGCGCGCAAGCCCGTGCTGCTGAAACGTGGCATGTCGGCGACGCTCGACGAACTGCTGCTCGCGGCCGAATACATCATGAGCGAAGGGAACTACGAGGTGATCCTCTGCGAGCGCGGCGTGCGGACGTTCGCGGATCACACGCGCAACACGCTCGACCTGTCGATCGTTCCGGCCGTCCAGCGGCTCAGCCACCTGCCGATTCTCGTGGACCCGAGCCACGGCACCGGCAAGCGTCACAAGGTCATTCCACTCGCTCGCGCGGGCGTGGCCGTCGGCGCGGACGGGATCATCGTCGAGGTGCATCCCCAGCCGGAACGCGCGCTGTCGGACGGGCCGCAGGCGCTGTTGCCCGACATGTTTGTCGACATGGTCGACGAGCTGCGGCGGATTCACGCCATCGTGCACTTGCACGACGCCGCGCTGGTCTGATCACGCGCTACGGCTTTGGCGCGTACGGGTTGACGTCCGTGTCGTCCACGGGCGCCTTTGTCTCGGCCTTCAACCGCTCGACAACCGACTGCACAGCCGGCGCGAGCGGATGCGTGGGTGCGAGCGCGAGAAATCGCATGTAGTCCGCAAGCGCCTGTGCGGGCCGCTGCAGCCGCTCGTACACGTTGCCGCGCAGCTGGTACAGCAACGGCTCGGCGTCCAGATTCTGCGCGATCGCCTTCGTGAACTCGGCGGCCGACGGCGCGAGGCTGCCCTGGTCGCCGAGCGAGATCGCCAGCCCGGTATGCGCCTCGGGGACGCGTGTCCGCGAGAGCGCAATGGCCTTCCGGTACTCTGCTGCGGCTTCGTCATAGAATCCGCGCTCGCGCAGGATGTTCGCCGAGACCGTCCGGGCCTCCGCGTTCGCCGGATCGGCGGCGATGACGGCGGCGACGGCTTCGGCGGCGTCGTCGAGCTCCTTGAGAGCCAGGAGCGAACGTGCAAGTCCAATCTGGGCAATAACATACTTGCCGTTACGCGCCGCGATCGCGTCTTTGTACAGCGCGACGGCTTCCGTGTGCTTCCCGTCAAACGCGAGGTTGTCCGCGTTCAGGAAGGCAAGCTCGGCCTTGTCGGTCGCAGGCACCTGTTTTGCGCGAATCTTGACGGTCGCACCGGCGACGAGCACTGCCGGCTGAACGTCGTCGCGGAAGCCAACCTGCCGGATCCGGACGCTGTGACGGCCTGGTCCGGCCGTTTCGATACGACGCGTGCCGTTCGCGTCGGTGCGGCCGAACCGAATGCCATCGATCGCGACGATCGCACCGGGCACGGCGCCCGTGACGACGAGCACCGCCGCACGGCGCGGTGGCTGTGCCGCGGCCGCAGCGCCGGCCAGGATCAGGACGAGAAGCGCGATCCCAATCGTGCGGCTACTTCGCGTCGCCGGCACGCTGCTCTCCCTTTCCGTAGAAGCGGCGATAGTTCGCGGCGTACCGCAGGACGCCCTGCACGTAGCCTCGAGTCTCGCTGAGCGGGATGTTCTCGACCCACTCCTCGATCGGTTCGACGGGACGCGCCGCCTGCCACTGCACGACGCGGCCAGGGCCCGCGTTGTACGCGGCCGCGGCGAGCTCGATGCGGCCGAACTTGGACAGCTGGGTCGACAGGTACGACGTGCCGAGCGTGATGTTGAGCGTCGGGTTGTAGAGGTCGGCGGGGCTGATCGCGCCGAGGCCCTGCGACTTCGCGACAAGCTTGCCCGTCGACGGCAGCAACTGCATCAACCCGCGCGCGTTTGCGCGTGACAGCGCCTTGGGATTGAACACCGACTCCTGCCGGATGAGACCGCAGACGACGTACGGGTCGAGGTTGTTGAGGGCGGCCTGGTGCTTGATCGCGTCCCAGTTCGACAGCGGGAACATCACTTCCCAGGCCTCGCGCGGCATCTGGTCTTCGGAGTACGAGTAGACGTCGGGGTAGCCCTTTCGCAGTGCGAGCGTGGCCTGGTAGTTGTCACCGCGTGCCTGGAACAGGTTCGCCGCGGCGAGAGCGACGCGAGGCGACGTCGGGAAGAGCGCCTGAGCCGCGGCGAGCTCCGACATGGCGACGTCCCACAGCGCAATTGTCTGAAAATCCGTCACGCGTACAAGCCGAGGGGTCGCGCGTTCGTCGGCGGTCTCGACGATCGGTTGCACCGCCAGCGCGTTCTCGCGAGCCTTCGCAAGCTGGCTCCCCGCAGCCGGCTGTTCGGGCCGAACGTTCGGATCGCGCTGCTTCAGAAGCTCCGTCCTGCGCGTCGCTATCTGACCGTGGTATCCGAACGGATACCGCTCGGCCGCGAGCGAATAGAAGAACAGTGCGCGAGGCACGTTGCCGAGCCGCTCCCACGCGCGCCCGCCCCAGAACGCCGCTTCGCCGACCCACTTCGTCTGCGGAGTCCTGAACGTCGCCAGGTGCTCAGCAAACAGTTCGGCCGCGTGTCGATAGTCGCTCGTCTTGTAAGAGAGCCAGGCCAGGTCGTAGGACGCCTCGGCGGCCTTCTCGTTCTTTGGGAATCCTTCGATGAGCGCGCGCTGGACCTGGTACTGCTCGGCGAGCCGGTTCTTTGACTCGAGATAGTCCGAGTAGTCGCCGAGGAACTTCCCGGTCCAGTCGCTCTTCGGGTAGAGCGATTTCAGACGGCTGCCGGTCGCTTCGTACTGGTCGTATTGAATCGCCCTCTTGTAGGCCATGGCGAGCTGATACAGGGCCTGCGCCTGCAACTCGGGATCGCGGTTCGAGACCAGCGTCAGCGACACGGCCGCCGTCGCGGCGTCACGAGCGTTCCCGGCTGCCGTGCCACGCATGAGGTTCAACTGCTCGCGGTCCTGAAGCGCCGGATAG
>JBGAKX010000204.1:0-6013 GCA_044224215.1 Blastocatellia bacterium | reverse complement strand
CGATGGCGTATGCGATCGGCCATGTATCCGGGTGCCACTTGAACCCGGCAGTGTCGGTTGGCCTGCTGGTCGGAAAGCGATTTCCCGCCGGCGATCTCGTTCCCTACATCGTCGCTCAGGTGCTGGGCGCCGTAGCCGGCGCGGGCGTTCTGTACGTGATCGCGAGCGGCAAGGCCGGCTTCAGCGTCGCCGGCGGGTTTGCGTCGAACGGCTACGGCGAGCACTCACCGGGGATGTACGCGTTGGGCGCGTGTTTCGTCGCCGAGCTGGTGCTGACGTTCATCTTCCTGTTCGTGATCCTGGGCGCGACGGACAAGCGCGCGCCGGCCGGTTTCGCGCCGATCGCGATCGGCCTGTGCCTGACGCTGATCCACCTGATCAGCATTCCGGTCACCAACACGTCGGTCAACCCGGCCCGCAGCACGGGTCCTGCGCTGTTCGTCGGCGGCTGGGCGCTGCAGCAGCTGTGGCTGTTCTGGGTCGCGCCGATCGTCGGCGCGGCGCTCGCTGGGTTTGTGTATCCGATCGTCGCGGGCGGCGACGACGACTAGCATCTGATCAAACGAGAACACCGGAGGCGCCTCGTACGGCTGCCTCCGGTGTCGTCGTTTTCCAGTCTCGCACGGACTCGCGTTACGGTTTGGTGTAGACCTTCGTTGCGATGCCGCCGTTCTCGTTCCTGAACGAGATCGCGACGGTCTTTCCGTGCGTGATGTACTGCGCAAGCGTTTGTCCGGTAACGAGCGTGCCCTTTTGGGTCACCTTGGTCCCGTTCTTCACCTTTGCCGCCGTAGTGAACGGAATCCCGTCGACGAAGACCTGGACCGTCGAACTGAAGCCCGTGCCAGTCGCCTTGATCTTTGTCGTGACCTTCACGGTATTGACAGTCGCCGCTTCGACGCCGCCGCTGACTTCGTTCGACGGACCGCTTTCGCCGGTGTCGTACGTCGCCGTCACGACAAAGAACGATCCGGACGTGCCGTTTGGCGCGGGGACCGTCGTCGTCGTCGCGGGAACGCTTGTAAACAGATTCTGCGGTGTCGTCTCGACGTTCGGCGAGCTCGACTTGTAGACGTTGTAGCCGGTCGGCATGCCATCGCGGGGCGAGGCGCTTCGAGCCGTACGATCCCATGCAGATCGCACGGTGGCGGCAACGTTCTCGGTCGGCTTTGCGCCAGCCTGCTCGAGAGGCGTGATCGTGAGCGCCCTCGGCGGCGGCAACCCGGTTGAGGCGTTTGGATCGGGCTCCTGCCACGTGAGCACCGACGCCTCGCTTGCGAGCGAAATTCGATACTGGCACACCAGGACTTCCTGAACGCCATAGCTCGCCGTCAGATCGATCTCGATGGAGTCTCCCTCAAACCGACCGCTGACCACCTGGTTCGTCAGAAACATTTGGACGGTCCCATCCAGCCACGTCCACTGTCCCGAGAACGTTCCATCGTCGGCGAGGTCAGCGGTAAACGTGAGGTAGGCGTTCTCGCCGTTTGGACCGCCGAAATTGCCGGCGATCAACGAGCCATCCTGACTGGTCACGTTCACATAGGCGAAAATCGGCTCCGACAGGTCCGCAGACTCGAGCGAGCAGTCGTAGAGGGAACTCAGTCCGCCCGTGAAATAGGTGCCGGTAACGTCGGGTGGACCCGTCTGGGCGGCGACCTGCGCGGGCGTAGCAAGGATGGTCGAGACCAGTGCAACGATTGCGAAAAATGTAATGTGTCTGTACACGTTGATCCCCATGTGATTGCCGGGGGCGGAGCCATCACGTGTTGTAATTGAATGTAAACGCCGCGGATACGACCCGCGATTGCGGCGCAAAACCAAGTTATCACATGATGCGGCCGCATGACGGTCGGTTGGACAGAATGAAATAGTTGGACATTTGTCCAGTCGCATGCTACATGATGTCTCGCTCCAGCGCGGCGATGTCGGGTCCTGGCGAACAACGGTTCATTGCCGGCGTGGACAGCAACACAATCACTCGATTCGAAGGAGGAGGAGCTTCCATGCGTTTCTCAAGAACACTCGGAATGCTGATTCTTGCGTGCGCGGTGCTGTGCGCAGCTAGTCCCGCGTTCGCGCAGAAGTCGACAAAGAAGAAGGCAGCCGCGCCGCCTGACGACAAGGCCGCGACCGAGGCCATGATGAAGGCTGCCACGCCCGGCCCTGAGCACAAGATGCTGATGTCGATGGTTGGGACGTGGAAGACGTCCAGCAAGATGTGGTTTGCGCCGGGCGCACCGGCGACCGAGGCGACCGGCGAGTCGACGATCACGTCGATGCTTGGGGGCCGCTTCATCCAGGAGAACTTCAAGAGCGAAATGATGGGCATGCCGTTCGAGGGCTTTGGCACGACGGGTTACGACAACGTGCAGAAGAAGTATGTCGGGACGTGGAGCGACAACTTTGGCACCGGGATCATGTCGACGACGGGCACGTACGACGCGGGGACAAAAACGTTCACGTATACTGCCAAGTATCCCGATCCGGTCACGGGCAAGTGGAAGTCGATGAAGATCGCGTCCAAGGAAGTCGACGCCAACACGCAGATCAGCGAGTTCTGGGACGAGATGCCGGGCGGCAAGCTCGTCAAGATCATGGAGATCACGTACACGCGGCAGTAGGTCGTGGTCCGCGGTTCGAAGCACCCCGAAGGGGTTCGGCAGTAGGTCGTGGTCTGCGGTTCGAAGCACCCCGAAGGGGTTCGGCAGTAGGTCGTGGTCCGCGGTTCGAAGCACCCCGAAGGGGTGCCGTGCAATAGCCGGGGGTCGAGGAGCGAAGCGACGACGACCCCCGGTGCATCGCACGATCCGATTCGACCCTGTAAGGGTCGGCCTGTGGTCAACCAACCGATGCAATCCGCCGTAGACACGCCGGACCCTTACAGGGTCCTACGCATTTGCATGGTTCTTCCGGGGGTCGTCGACGCGCTTCACGCGTCTTGACCCCCGGCTATTTTCGCGCACCCCTTCGGGGTGCCTCGGAATCTACGCGGGAGCTAGACCTCACGATCTGCCACACGAGCGCCTACGACATCCGCTTCGGCGCACCGATCCGCAGGTCGCACTCATCGATCTCGGTGATGAAACCGGCGCCGAACGCCATCGACGGCGTCTTCGCGCCCGGTTCCACGTCCCCCGCCAACAATCGCGACGCGACCTCGACGCCGGCGAGCACCGTCAGCTGATAGGCCTCCGGCGTCTCCAATGTTCCTTCGACCGCTTCGCCCGCCGGCGACGACGCGCGCCCCCACAGGTACATCCGTGCCACGCGACGGCGCTCGGCATCGGGGCCCTTCACCTTGCGGTCGATCATCCGGCCCAGCAACGCCTGAATCGGATCCGCGCCGAGAAGCCACCCGAACCTGCCCGCAATCCGCATCGCCCGGACCACGTTCGGCGGCGCCGCCATATACGTGGTGATGTTTGCAATGCCGGTCGAATGATACGCCGTCGCAATGTCGCCCCATGGAATCGATACCGCTTCGCGCGTGCGATCGGCGAACGGCACGGTGCGCGTCTTCCACGCGGCAGGTACCTGCGTAATGCGCCCGTTCTTCCGGATCGCGCCACCGTGAGGAAGCCCTTCGAGCATGGTCTTTGCCGTTCCCGCGCTTGGGCCTTCGCTTCCGGCGAACGCAAGCTCCAGGGTGTTGGCGTCGGGCAGCGCCGCCTTCAGGCTCGCCGCGAGACAGTCCGACGGAACGACGTCGAACCCGGCGCCCGGAATCAGTGTCGATCCCGCGTCGCGGGCGGCCGCGTCGCGCGCGAACACGGCTTCAAAGACCGGGTACTCACCCGTGATGTCCGCATAGCTCGCGCCGGCGCGCAGACACGCATCGACGACGGGACGACTCGTGCGCGAGAACGGCCCGGCGGCCAGAAATACGAGCTTTGTGCCGCCGAACTGCCGGTCGAGCTCCGCCGGATCGTCGAGGCCGAACGCGCGGTGCTCGAGCCCGAGCCGTTCCGCGATCGGCCGGATGCGCTCGGCGTTCCGGCCGGCGAGCACAGGACGCATGCCGCGGCGGACCGCCTCCTCGGCGATCAGCTCGCCCGTGTACCCGTTCGCGCCGTAAAGGATCCAGGTTGGATTCGACATGGATGATGTTCTTATAGCCATTCCGGTCGATGAATGCCATGCTTTGCGCCTCTGCGTCTTGGCGGCTCTGCGTCTTTGCGATGAGATCGGATTCACGCAAAGACGCAGAGGCGCAAAGCAGCAAGGACATTCCCCACGTAAGGAACGACACGACATGCCGAGACGCCTTGCCGTAGCCGCACTCTTCCTGAGCCTCGTGGCCGCGATGCCGCACGCAGCGCGCGCCGACGATGCCCCGACCAACGTCGAGCTCGTCTGGGGCGTCAAGGTCCCGATGCGCGACGGCGTGTCGCTGAACGCGACCGTCTACAAACCGCGCGGCAAGGCCGACCCGCAACCCGTGATCTTCACGCTGACGCCGTACATCGGCGACTCGTACCACGATCGCGCGATGTACTTCGCGAGCCACGGGTACGTCTTTGCGCTCGTCGACGCGCGCGGCCGAGGAAGTTCGGGCGGCACGTTCGAACCGTTCGCAAACGAACCGCACGACGGATACGACGTCTGCGAGTGGCTTGCAAAGCAGCCGTATTGCAACGGAAAGGTGGCGATGTGGGGAGGCTCCTACGCCGGCTACGACCAGTGGGCGACGCTCAAGGAGGCGCCGCCGCACCTTGCGACGATCGTCCCGGCGGCGGCCGCGCACGCGGGCTACGACTTCCCGTTCTTCCAGAACGTCTTCTCGACGTACGTGATTCAGTGGCTCACGTTTACGAGCGGCGTGACGCCGAACGCCAAGCTCTTTGGCGACGGCAAATTCTGGTCCGAAGTCTTCTACGAGTGGTACCAGTCCGAGACGCCGTTTGCCGAGCTCGACGCCCGCGCCGGCAACATGACCAGCGTGTTCCAGAAGTGGCTGCAGCACCCGACGCCCGATGCGTACTGGGACGCCATGGCGCCGACGCCCGATCAATATCGGAAGATGAACATCCCGATTCTGACGATCACCGGCCACTACGACGGCGACCAGCCCGGAGCGCTGCACTACTACAACCAGTTCATGCAGTACGCGTCGCCCGAAGCGCGCGCGCGCCACTACCTGATCATCGGCCCGTGGGACCACGCAGGCACGCGCACGCCGAACAAGGAGGTGGGCGGTCTGACGTTCGGCGACGCAAGCGTGCTCGACCTCAACTCGCTCCACAAACAGTGGTACGACTGGACGATGAAGGGCGGACCAAAGCCGGAGTTTCTGAAGAAGAGCGTCGCGTACTACGTCGTCGGTCCCGAACAGTGGAAATACGCCGACAGTCTCGAATCCGTCTCGAACGCGACGCGCACGCTCTATCTCGGGTCGGCGGACGGCAAGGCGAACGACGTCTTCCGGTCCGGAACGCTCGGCGATGCCGCCGGGGGCGGCGCTGCAACGGACACCTTTGTGTACGACCCGCTCGACAAGCGCCCGGGCACGCTCGAACACGATTCGAGCGGCGACACGGGATACCTGCTGGACCAGACCGCCGTGCAGAACCTGTTCGGAACCGGCGTCGTCTACACGTCCGAACCGTTTTCCGCCGACACCGAGGTATCAGGCCCCATTTCCGTCAGCGCGTGGCTGTCGATGGACGTGCCGGATACCGACCTGTTTGCGTCGCTCTACGAGGTCCGAAAAGACGGCTCGTGCGTTCAGCTGACGAACGACGTCAAGCGGGCGCGCTATCGCGAGTCGCTCCGCGAGGCAAAGCTCGTCCCGCCGGGCGAGATCATCGAGTACCGGTTTGACACGTTCTCGTGGTTCTCGCGCCGTATCGCCAAGGACAGCCGTTTGCGGCTCGTGATTGGCTGCACGAACTCGGTGTCGCTCGAGAAAAACTTCAATGGCGGCGGAGTCGTCGCGAACGAGTCGGGGAAGAACGCCCGGACGGCTCACGTGACGCTCTACCACGACGCGACGCACAAGAGCGCGCTCTTA
>JBGAKX010000024.1:0-43120 GCA_044224215.1 Blastocatellia bacterium | reverse complement strand
GACAAAATGAAACCGGCTCCGCGATTCTCCCGAGATCGTGTCATTTCGAGGCTGGTCCATCTCTACACCTTCAAAATAATCGTTGACAGGTTAGCTTAATTTACATATAACCGTCAATCATGATGAGGAGCGGTTAGAATTTCAATTCGTGAGGAGGACATGATGACGGCAGCAAGCACATTGCAAACTGGGCATGTCGGGCTGAACGTGACCAGTCTCGAGCGATCCATCGCATTCTACGAACAGGCATTCGGGCTCTCGACCATCCGGACTTCGGAGGATGCGAACCGCCGGTATGCGTTCCTCGGTGACGGCGAGCGCCTTGTGGTCACTCTGTGGCAGCAGAGCGAAGGGCGCGCTCGTACCGACCTTCCGGGCCTGCATCACCTGTCATTTCAAGTGGATACGGTCGACGAGGTGATGCGGGCGGAGGCCCGGCTTCGCGCGCTCGGCGTTCGACTGCACCACGACGGGGCCGTTGCGCATTCCGAGGGCGCGGCATCCGGCGGGATCTTCTTCGAGGATCCGGATGGAATTCGTCTCGAGATCTTCTCCGCGGATGGCGGACACGAGATGCCCGCGCCGACGGGCTCAGCCCCTGCGTGCGGGTTCTTCTAAATCACACTAGGCAATGAATAAAGGAAGGAGGCGGCAGTGACTGAGTCGACATATCACGATGGCGAGCTTGCGGTGCAGAAGCGCGCGGGAGTGCAGGCGATGGCCGCGCGGATCGGGCATGGCATTCGCACGCAGATCCCCCGTCCTGCCGCCGACTTTCTTTCCGAGCAGCGCTTTGCCGTGCTGGGGGCGCTGGCGGACGACGGCCGTATGTGGGCCTCGATCGTCACGGGGGAACCTGGATTTCTGAGTGCGATCGACGTCGACACGTTGCGCGTGTCGGCGGCGCCATCGTCCGATGACCCCCTCGCGGACGTGTGGAGCCGGCCCGCCGAGGTCGGCCTGCTGGCGATCGACTTCGCGGAACGCCGGCGAATGCGAATCAACGGCAACTCTCGGCCGGCCGGCCGAGGCCTCGAGATAGCGACCGAGCAGGTCTACGCCAACTGCCCCAAGTACATCCAGGCGCGGGAGATCACGCCATCTGCCGCGCCAGCGGCCGCCGGCCGACGCGCGGTGCATTCACCGGCGCTCGGCCCCGAGGCGTCACGCATCGTGTCGAGTGCCGATACGTTCTTTGTTGCGAGCGCGGTGCCGGGACTCGGCGCGGACGTCTCGCACCGGGGCGGCGAGCCAGGGTTCGTGACGGTGGTCGACGACCGGACACTGCTGTGGCCCGACTATTCGGGGAACACGATGTTCCAGACCCTCGGAAACATCGCAAAGGACGGCCGAACGGGGCTCCTGTTCGTCGATTTCACGACGGGCGACGTCGTTCAGCTCACCGGAACCGCCCGAATCTTGTGGGACGACCCGCGAATTGCGCGGACGCCAGGCGCCGAGCGGTTGGTCGAGTTCACCGTCGAGCACCTGGTTGAACGCGTCGGGGCCGTACCGTTTCAATGGCGCCTCGTCGATCGGTCGCCGTTCAACCCAAGGTGAGGGGCGTGAGGCTCTGCCGGTCGCTCGAAAGGTTGAATTCTGGAACCGGTTGAAACATTATCAGATGCACGTTCAGTGACTCGCGGTGCGCTCGGCCCACGTCACTCAGGCAGCGCGATCGTCGGAGCCTCGCCCTCGGCCAGCCCTGGCTCGGACGCTCGCGCGACCACCTCGTCGACAGATGCCGCCGCCCCGTCCGTCTCGAGCCGATCGGCCTCGGCACGCCCCACCGCCTCCCTCGCCCGCTCGATCGCCGTCTCAAGGACGCGCTCGGGATCCGCCGATCGCGGATTGTCGTGCACCGAACGCATCGCAGCGGCCGCGCCGGCCAGCCATAGCGCCCGGTCACTGCGGCCCTCCGCCGCATCGACCACCGCGATCCCCTCCAGCGCGGCCGCCAGCTCTTCGAACGCGTCCAACTCCAACGCGCCCTTGAGCGCCTCGCCGAACCGAGCCCGCGCGCCGACAGAGTCGCGCTGTCGTACGAGAATCTCACCCGCCACCACGCATCCCGCGAGGTACACGGCCTGATAGTCGTCGCGCTCAGCGATCGCGAGCGACTCCTCGGCGTTCGCCCGTGCGCGTTCGAGATCGCCGGCAACCATCCGCACGCTCGCCAGCTCCATCAACACTACCGCAAGCCCCTGCGAGAACTTCGCACGACGAAATTCGTCGAGACTCTGCTCGAGCCACGCCTCCGCGGCCCGGTTGTCGCCGGCCGTGCGTGTCGCAGTGCCGAGGCTCTGCAGCGCACTCGCGATCGTGATCGCCCGCCCGCCCGTTCGATGGAGCTCGAGCGCCTCCGTCAACAGGGGGATCGCACGCTCGCAATCACCCGTCTTGCTCGCGATCAGCCCCAGCTGCGACAGCGTCTCGGCGATCATCTGCGTGCGGTCCGTCGATCGAATGTGCTCGAGGCACATCTCGAACAGTTCGCGCGAACGCGCAAGCTCGGCCCGCCGGTGCGCGAGCGATCCCATGCGGAACAGCGCCCGCGCGCGCAGGATGCCGTCGCAGTCCGGCAGCGCACCGAGCAGCCGCTCGTACCACTGCACCGCGATGCGCCAGTACCCATACGTTTCCCAGTACGCGCCGAGACCCACGGCCAACGCGAGCGGCCGGTCCGACTCCGGGAACGCGGCGTGCGCGAGCTCGAGCGCCGCGAGCAGATTGTCGTGCTCGCGCGCGAGCTCGGAACGCCACACGTCCTGCCCCGCACCGCCGAAGTTCGCGAACGCGCGCTCGACGTACTCGATCGCCCACTCGACCAGCCGTTCGACGATGGCTGGCGCGTCGCCCGATACCTCGAGCCTCGCGCGTGAATACTCGCGAATCATCCCAAGCATCCGATACGCGATCCCGTCATCGCGCTCGTCCGCCATGACGAGCGACTTGTCGACGAGGCTCGACAGCAGATCCAGCACGTCATCCGTGCGCATCGTCTCGCCCGCGGCCACGCGCTCCGCGGCGTCGAGCGTGAAGTTGCCGGCAAACACCGAAATCCGCTGCAGCAACCGCTGTTCGTCCGCCGTCAGCAGGTCGTAGCTCCAGTCCATCGTCGCCTGCATCGTCTGCTGGCGCGGCAGGCCGGCGCGATCGCCGCCGCTCAGAATCCGGTACCCCGCAAGGCGCTCCACGATCTGCTGGACCGAAAGCACCTTCACCCTTGCTGCAGCGAGCTCGAGCGCGAGCGGGACGCCGTCGAGCCTGCGGCACAACTCGACCACCGCGGCGACATCCGCGTCCGTCAGCTTGAACGACGGCCGGCTCTTGCGCGCGCGATCGACGAACAGCGCAACCGACTCGCATTCGAGCGCGCTCGCAAGCGACCGAACGGCCGTCGAGCCGGGCACCGGAAGCGGATCGAGGTGCCAGACCGTCTCGCCCGACACGCCGAGCGGCTCGCGGCTCGTCGCGACGATCGTGAGGTTCGGACACGCGCTCAACAAGGTCTCTGCAAGCCGCGCGCACGCCGTGATGACGTGTTCGCAATTGTCGAGCACCAGCAGCGTGCGCCGGTCCTTCAGTGTGCGGCCGAGCACGTCCGACAGCGTACGCCCCGGGTCGTCCCTGAGGCCGAGCACGTCGGCAACCGTATCGGCGACGACCGCCGGGTCGTTGATGGCCGCGAGCTCCACGAGCCACGCACCGTCGGGATACCCGTCGCGTACACGATCGGCGAGCCGCATCGCGCAGCGGGTCTTGCCGACGCCTCCCGGACCGCTGATCGTGAGCATCCGCGTGGACCCGAGGTCGTCGACGAGGCCGGCAAGCTCGCGCTCGCGTCCGACGAACAGCGTCACCTCGCCCGGCAGGTTGTTCGGCGCCACACCTGCCGCTCTGCGAGGCGCGGTCTCGGCCTGCGACGGTCTGAGCGGCATCGTGAGCGACGCTTCACCCGTCACGCCCGCGATCGCGTGCCGCAGTTCGTATGCTGAAGCGAACCGGTCCTCGGGGTTCTTCTCGAGCGCGCGCAGTATCGCCGCCTCGATCGCGGGCGGAATGTCACGCGCGAGCGACGAAGGAGCAGGAGGCCGCGCCGTGACGTGCTGGTACAGCAGCGCGTGCGTCGAATCGCCATGGAACGGCGTCCGTCCGGTCACCATCTCGAAGAGCATGCAGCCTATCGCGTAGACGTCCGATTCGGGGCCAGCGGTCTCACCCTTTGCCTGCTCGGGCGACATGTAGTGCGGCGTGCCGAGAAGGCCAAACGCGCCGGTGAGCGGAGTCGCGGCGCCCGCACCGTCGTCGAGAAACCGCGCGATGCCGAAATCGACGACCTTGGCGATGCGCTCGCCGCCGATGGTCTCGAGAATGACGTTCTCGGGCTTGAGGTCGCGATGAACGAGACCCGCCGCGTGCGCCGCATGAACCGCGGCGCAGATCTGCGACGTGTATTCGAGCGCAGCCGACAGCGTGATGCCGCCGGGAGCGTTCAGCTCCTCTCGAAGCGACACGCCGTCGATGAACTCCATGACGAGATACGCGCCGATACCGGCCGTCACGCCGTAGTCGTGCACGGCGACGATGTGGGGGTGTTTCAGCTGTGCGACGGCGAGCGCCTCACGCTGAAACCGCTTCACGGCGATCGGGATGCCGGCGCTCGCGCTGAGGATCACCTTGACCGCCACAGTTCGCTGCAACGCAATCTGTGTCGCCCGATAGACGGCGCCCATTCCTCCCGATGCAAGTCGCGCGTCGAGCCGGTACTTGCCTTCGATCGTTCTGCCGACGAGCGGGTCGGGTCCGACGAGCATGGCGCCGTCGTGGGGGCAGCATTCGACGCCCTCCGAGAAATGCTGCGAGCAGGTTGGACACTCGGCCATAGAAGATCGCGACGGTGCGCGAATCGAATCCTGTTGAGTTGATTACGTGACGGTTATACCCTGATCCCCGGCCGCGGACACACTCTCGAACACAAGGAACTCACTACCGATGCTCACAACACATTCACGGCGCTCCATGTTCATCTGCATTCTCGCACTCTTTGCAACGACGATCTCGGCCGCTCCTGGCGCCGAATGCAGTCAGCCGACCACGGCGACGAGTGCGGCGGTTGCTCCCATCGGCACAAACCCGGTGTCAATCGCGGTCAACGCAAGTGAATATCGAACAAAGGTCGATGCCGAAGTCCGCTGGTACGGAGCCGTGTACGCCTCGGATCCGCGCATCCAGATTTCGGTGAGCGGAGGCGGCGCGAAGAGCGTGACGTCCGGTACACGAGCCCAGGCGACCGACTCGATTCAGAAGCTCGGCACCATCACCACGACGGGATCCATCGACCGGATCGATGTCACCTACATTCCCGCGTCGGGAGCCGTCCTGAACGGCATCGCGCTCGAAGATCCGCGCACGCAGCCAAAGGACGCACGGGTGGTCTGGGTCTACTTCTGCGAAGGAAACCAGAGCCTCGGCTCCTACACGACGCCGATCGGAGTGAAGGTCACGATCAACCCGGGGACATAACCAGCACAATGTTCAGCGCCCGTACACTGCATCGCACCGCCACAGTACGCCGTGTCGCCGGTCGGCTTCTTTCTTTCGTGGTGAGCGCGGCAACGCTCGGTTTTCCGACCTCGACGTCGGCGCAGCGCACGGCAAAACCCGTGCTCTACGGCACGCACTGGGTCGCCATCACCGGCAAACCGCTCGCCGCGACCGCCGGCGCGATGATCTTCCAAAAGGGCGGCAACGCCATCGACGCCGCGTGCGCGATGATCGCGTCGACCTCGACGATGTGGGACACGCTCAGCTGGGGCGGCGAGACACAGGCGCTCATCTACGACCCACACCAGAAGAAGGTCATCGGGATCAACGCGCTCGGGGTCGCGCCGACCGGCGCGACCGTCGAGTTCTTCAAGTCGAAGGGCATGAAGTACCCGCCCGAGTACGGCCCGCTTGCCGCAGTCACGCCGGGAACGCCAGGCGGAATCATGGTGATGCTCGCCGAGTACGGAACCATGTCGCTTGCCGACGTGCTTGCGCCGGCGATCACCATGGCCGACGGCTATCCGATCGAGGCCGAAGCCGCAAACCTCATCGAACGCGAGAAGAAGCGCATCAAGGAATGGCCGTACTCGAAGGCGACATTCCTGACGCATCCCGGCGCCGACCGCGAAGCGCCGGAGCCCGGCGAGATCTTCCGCCAACCCGAGCTTGCCGCAACACTGCGCAAGCTCGTCGAGACCGAGAAGCAGGCGCTGGCCTCGGGCAAGGACCGCAAACAGGCGATCTATGCCGCTTACGACCGCTTCTACAAGGGCGACATCGCCGCCGAGTTCGCGCGTGGTTGCCAGGAGCAGGGCGGCCTCGTCACTGCCGCGGATCTCGCGAATTGGAAGGTCCACATCGAGGAGCCCGTCCGCACGAACTACAAGGGCATCGAGGTCTACAAGCTGACGACGTGGGTGCAGAGCCCGGCATTTCTCCAGGCGCTCAACATCCTCGAGAACTTCGACCTCAAGTCGATGGGCTACAACTCGACCCGCTACATCAACACGCTCTACCAGACGATGAGCCTCGCGTTCGCCGATCGCGACTTCTACTACGGCGACCCGTACTTCCCTCCCGCCGAACCGGTCAAGGGGCTGCTCTCGAAGGACTACGCGCGCGAACGCGCAAAGCTCGTCGATCCCGTGCGCAACAACCGCTCGATCGGGCCAGGCGACCCGTATCCGTTCCAGGGCGAGACCAATCCGTTCCGGCAGTACCTGGACGCGTGGAAGACCACCGCGCGCAACGAATCGAGCGGCGCGGCCTTCTATGCGGGAACGACGAGCGTCGAAACGGCGGACGCCGAGGGCTGGGTAGTTTCGGTAACGCCGAGCGGCGGCTGGCTCCCAGCATGTATCGCCGGCCACACAGGCGTCGGAATGAGCCAGCGAATGCAGAGCTTTGTCCTCGACCCGGCCGAGAATCCGTTCAACGTGATCGAACCGGGCAAGCGGCCCCGCGCGACGCTCACGCCGACGCTTGCGCTCAAGGACGGGCTACCATACCTCGCGTTCGCCGTTCAGGGCGGCGACAGCCAGGATCAAAACCTGTTGCAGTTCTTTCTGAACATCGTCGAGTTCGGCATGAACGTTCAGGAAGCGTGCGAGGCCGCGAACTTCAACAGCTTCCAGATGCGAGCGTCGTTCGGCGACCACGCGATCGAGCCGGGAAAGATCCTGCTCAACGACGAAACGCCGCAGTGGACGCGACGCGAGCTGCGCGCGATGGGATACACGCAGATCTTCTCACCGCTCACGTCGGGACCCATCAACGCGATCCAGTTCGACCGCAAGCATGGGTCGATGTGGGGAGGTTCGAGCAACCACGGCGAGGATTACGGGATCGCGTGGTAGCCGCGCGATCCCGCCGTCGCCATCAGACGGCCTGCAGCGTCTCGTGCGGGAAGCCCTCGCGAATCCACGCGCTCGTTCCGCCAGCCACGTTCGCGGTCTGTTGAAAGCCGTGCTGCTCGAGCAGGCTCGTCGCCGCGCTCGATCGATAGCCGCTCCCGCAGATCACCGCCGTCGGTCGCGCCGGGTCGAACCGCTTCATCTCGCGCTCCAGAAACGCCAGCTGCGAATTCTCGGCGCCGGGCACGTGTCCGCCGGCATATTCGACGGGCCGCCGGACGTCGATCACTTGTAGGTCGTCGCCGCGATCGATTCGTTCCCGAAGCTCGGCAACCGTGATCTGGGGCACCGACACGGTTTCGAGACCTGCCGCGCGCCACGCGTCGATGCCGCCCTTCAGAAATCCGGATACCGTCTCGATGCCGACACGTGCCAGCCTGACGACAGCCTCCTCGACGGACTCGTGATCGGCGGCCACCAGAACGATCGGCGTCCCGATCGGGATGAGCGTGCCCGCCCACGAAGCGAACTGTCCGCCGAGCCCGATGTTGAGCGATCCCGGCACGTGCGCCTCGCCGTATGCTGCTGCGGGACGCACGTCGAGCACGACGTGTCCCTTCTGGGCCAGCTTGTTGACCTCCTCGGGATCCAGCGGTTCCGGCGTCGGAAGCTCCGACAGCGCGACCGCTCCGCCGCGGTTGATCTCGGCGTCCTTTGGAAAGTACGCGGGGACCTCCGGCAGGTTCTCGGTCATCAACCGCACAAAGTCCTCGCGCGGCATCGGCTTGAGCGCCCAGTTCAACTGTTTCTGCACACCGATCGTCGAGCTCGTCTCCTTGGACATGCTGCGGCCGCACAGTGAACCCGCGCCGTGTGCCGGGTAGACACCGACGTCGTCGCCGAGCACGAGCAATTTCTGGTGCAGGCTGTCATACATGAACGACGCCATCTGCTCTGCGGTAAATCCCTTGGAACCAACAAGATCCGGACGACCGACATCGCCGATGAACAAGGTGTCGCCCGTCAGGACCATGGCCGGCTCGGCGGACGACTCGGTGTCGGTGACGACGACCGAAATGCTCTCTGGCGTGTGCCCGGGCGTCTCGAGAAAGCGCAGCGTCACCTTGCCGATGCGCAGTTCGTCACCGTCGGCGACGGCGACGTGCGGGAACTCGGCACCTGCGTGACGGCCAAACACGATCTCGGCGCCCGTGGCTTCCGCAAGCTCGCGGTGGCCGCTCACAAAATCCGCGTGAAGGTGTGTCTCGATCACGTACCGAATCCGCAATCCCTCGCTGCTGGCTTCGGCGAGATACTGCGCGACGTCCCGCTGAGGATCGACCACCGCGGCCTCGCCGTCCGAACCGATCAGGTACGACGCGTGCGCAAGACAACCGAGATAGAACTGCTTGAAGTACATATGTGACTCCTCGAATCATGCCGCCTGACTGAATACATCATTATTATTCCACGTGCCGGGCGTCCGTCGTCAGTCCGTCTCGTCGCCAGTGGCGATCGGTCGATCTGGGTTGGAGATCCACTCGCTCCACGAACCGGGAAACAGTCGCGCACCCGTGAGGCCCGCGATCTCCATGGCGAGCAGGTTGTGACATGCCGTGACGCCCGAGCCGCAGTAGAACACCGAGCTTCCGGAGGCGCGGCCCGCCAGCTGCTCTTCGAGCTGCGAGCGAAGCTCGTCAGGCGGACGGAACGTCCCGTCCGCCGCCATGTTGTTCTTGAAGAAGTAGTTGCGGGCACCGGGAATGTGTCCGGCAACTGCGTCGATCGTTTCGTTCTCGCCCCGATACCGGTCCGGGGATCGAGAGTCCACCACCACGTGTCCCGGATCGGACCGCAACCGCTCGACCTCGTCTGCCGTGACGGCACGCGCCTCGCGCGGCCTCATGACAAAGTGGCGCGGCGCGCGGCGCTCCTCGCCGGTCGCCAACGGCCGGCCTTCGGCGATCCACTTCCCAAGGCCTCCGTCGAGCACCGCCACCGCATCGTGCCCGGCCCAACGCAGCATCCACCACAAGCGCGACGCATACATTCCGTCGGCATCGTCGTATGCGACGACCTGCGTGCCGGTCGAGATTCCCCACGATCCCGCCTTCAGTGCGAACGCCTCAATCGCCGGCAACGGATGGCGACCCCGGCCGGTGCGCGTCAGGTCCGACAGATCACGGTTCAAGTCCGTGTGCACGGCGCCGGGAATGTGTCCTTCGACATACGACCGGTGACCGTAGTCGGCGTCGGCAAGCGACGCGCGGACGTCGGCGACAACCCAGTCACGATTGCCGAGGTTCCGCCCGAGGAGATCGGTTGAGACGAGCGTCGTATGCATGGGAGAGCATTCTGCCACGAAAACAGCCACTCTATTCTCATGTTCCGCGATTTCATGTCATGCTCTGCGGACTCATGAAGAACAAGGTCTGTGTCGTCACGGGGGCGAACTCCGGAATTGGAAAGGAGACCGCCGTCGCGCTTGCCGCAAAAGGTGCAACGGTGGTGATCGTGACGCGGGATGCCCAGAAGGGCGCGGCCGCGGTAGCGGACATCGTTTCGCGCAGCGGAAACACGTCCGTGTCGTTCCTTGCGGCCGACCTGAGCTCGCAGGCGGCGATTCGCACGCTTGCCGAAGAGATCAACGCGAAGCTTCCGCGCATCGACGTGCTGGTAAACAACGCCGGCGCGATCATCGGGGAACGGAAGCTCACGGTGGACGGCATCGAGACGACGTTCGCGGTCAACCACCTCGGGTACTTTCTGCTGACGCATCTTCTGCTCGACAAGCTGAAGGCCAGCGCGCCGGCGCGCATCGTCAATGTCGCGTCCGACGCGCATCGCAGCGGAACGATCAACTTTGACGATCTCGGCGGCGAGAAGAACTATGGCTCGTGGGCCGCGTACTGCCAGTCCAAGCTTGCCAACGTCATGTTCACGTATGAACTGGCCCGGCGGCTGGAGGGATCGGGCGTCACCGCAAACTCATTGCACCCCGGCGTCGTAGCGACCGGTTTCGGAAAGTCGGGCAGTGGACTGATGAAGTTCGCCGTCACCGTCATACGCCCGTTCCTGATTTCGTCTGCAAAGGGCGCCGAAACGACCATCTATCTTGCGTCGTCTCCAGAGGTCGAGGGCGTTTCGGGGAAGTACTTCGACAAGTGTCGTGCGGTGAGTTCCACGGCGGCGTCGAACGACCCAGCCGCCGCGCGCCGGTTGTGGGAGATCAGTGAAAAGCTGACGGGGATTGCATAGCGGGGCGATCCTGCCGGTCAATCGAAGGCAGCCAGGAGATTCGATGAATCCGATCAGAGTTCTCGCCGTGCTTGCAGTTTTAACGATCGCAACCGCGTCGACCGTGTCGGCCCGGACGCCGAGCGTTGCCGGCAGCGCCGCCTCACCCGTTTCGATCGCCGTTGCCGTCGATCTGACGGACGCGCCCCGCAACGTCTTCCATACGCGGCTTTCGATACCTGTGACGCCGGGTCCGCTGACGCTCTACTACCCAAAGTGGATCCCGGGCGAACACGGACCGACCGGCCCGATCCTCCAGATGGCGGGTCTCACGATGTCCGCTGGCGGCGCAACGATCCCGTGGACGCGCGATCTGGGCGACAACTTCACGTTTCACTGCGTTGTCCCCGCGGGCGCGTCGAGCCTGAACGTCGCGTTCGATTTCCTGTCGCCGGGTCTCACCAACGGATTCACGTCGGGCGCATCGGCGTCCGCGAATCTTGCGGTCCTCAGCTGGAACGCGGTGGTTCTCTACCCTGCCGGCACGGCGACCGACAACATCACCTGCACGCCGAGCCTGCGCGTTCCCGACGGCTGGAAATTCGGCACCGCCCTCGTAGTGTCCGGCACGGCGTCCGGTGTGACGTCGTTCGCCCCGGTGTCGCTGACCACGCTCGTCGACTCGCCCGTCATCACGGGAAGTCACTTTCGCGAGATCGCGCTGTCGACGGGGAGCGCTCTCCCGCCGCACTTTCTCGACATGGTTGCCGACAGCGACGAAGCCCTCGTCACGAAGCCCTCGATCGAGCAGAGCTACAAACGGCTCGTCGCGGAGGCCAATGCCCTGTTCGGCGCGCATCATTACAACGCCTACCATTTTCTCGTCACGCTGAGCGACAACGTCGCCCATTTCGGCCTCGAGCACCACGAATCGAGTGACGACCGAACCGCCGAGCGCTCGCTGATCGACGACGATCAGTGGCTCGGCTTCTCGGGCCTGCTTCCGCACGAGTTCGTCCATTCGTGGAACGCGAAGTACCGCCGGCCGGCGGGTCTTGCGACCCCCGACTACCAGGCGCCGATGCACGACGACATGCTGTGGATCTATGAGGGTCTGACGGAGTATCTCGGCGACATCCTGACCATCCGCAGCGGGCTTCAGACACGCGAGCAATGGCTCGACGACAACGCGCGGCTCGCAAGCTGGCTCGACGAGCGCTCGGGGCGCACATGGCGCCCGAACCAGGACACGGCAACGATGGCCGCGGACCTGTACAACGCGCCCGGCGAGTGGTCCAACTACCGCCGCGGCGTCGACTTCTACAGCGAAGGTGTGTTGTTGTGGCTCGATGTGGACGTCACGATCCGCCAGAAGACGAACGGCGCCAGATCGATCGAGGACTTCTGCCGCGCATTTCACGGCGCGCCGAGCGGTCCTCCGATGGTCAAGCCGTACACCTTCGACGACGTCGTCACAGCGCTGAATCAGGTCTGCCCGAACGACTGGCACCAGTTTTTGCGGTCGCGCCTCGATTCGCTCGACCCGCACGCCAATCTCAATGGATTCACGAATGCCGGATGGCGGCTCGTGTATTCCGACGAACCAAACGTCTCGATGAAGGCGGGCGAAACGCGTGACGAGGCGCTCGACCTGATCAGCTCCGCCGGCATTGTCGTCGGTACCAACGGCATCGTCCAGGACATCCGCATGGGGTCGCCCGCCGCCGCAGCCGGCATAGCGCCGGGCATGACCATCGTCGCCGTCAACGGACGGCGGTTCACAAAGGACGTCATCCGCGCGGCCCTCGCCGGCGCGCGACAGACGTCAAAGCCGATCCCGCTGATCGTCGAGAATCGGGACTTCTTCTTCACGACGTCGCTCGACTGCAAGGACGGCAACCGCTACCCGCACCTCGAACGCGACACGTCAAAGCCGGACGTGCTCGAGACGATCATGCGGCCGCTCACACCGGCATCCTGACGCGGAATCGACGAACAGACGAACCAAAGAGTTTTCGGGGAGACACGTGGCAAAAGAGCGAGTCCTGATAGTCGACGACGAGAAGATGATCCGCTGGACGCTGTCCGAAGCGCTTCGCGGCTGGGACTATGTCGTGACGGAGGCCGATTCGGTCTCCGCTGCCCTTGCGGCGCTGGAGGCTGACGTCCCGGACGTCGTCATGCTCGACATCAACCTGCCGGACGGGTCCGGGCTCGACGTCATGCGATTGATACGCGCTCGCGGGTTTCACACGATCGTCATCCTGATGACCGGGAACGTCCTGCTCGAGGACACGCTCGCGGCGGTGCGCGGCGGCGCGTACGACTTTATCTCCAAACCTTTGAATCTGGATGAGTTGCGGGTGACGATCCGCAACGGGATCGAGACGCTCCGGCTCCGCACCGAGCTCGTTCGCGAACGGTCCGAGCGCGCCCGGCGCTTCTCGTTCGACCAGATCATCGGGGCGTCGCCGACGTTCCAGGAGATCCTGCACCTTGCGCGAAGGGTTGCCGAGAGCGAAGCCTCGTCGGTGCTGCTCATCGGCGATTCGGGAACCGGCAAGGACCTGATTGCCAAGGCGATCCACTATGCGTCACGGCGCTCGTCGGGCCCGTTCGTCGCGATCAACTGCGCGGCGCTTCCTCCGACGCTGATCGAATCCGAGTTGTTCGGCTACGAGAAGGGTGCGTTCACCGATGCGAAGGCCAGAAAGCAGGGCCTCTTTGAGCAGGCCGAGGGCGGTACGATCTTTCTGGACGAGATCGGCGAGATCGAGTTGTCGCTGCAGGCCAAGCTGTTGCGCGTTCTCGAGGAAGGCCACGTGCGGCGGCTCGGCGCCGTGAAGGACATTCCGCTCGACGTCCGGATCCTCGCCGCGTCAAATCGCGACCTGCGCGCAGAGAGCGAGTCGGGCCATTTCCGGCTCGACCTCTACTACCGGCTCGCGGTCATCCAGATCGACATTCCTCCGCTCCGCGAGCGCGGTGACGACGTGCTCCTGTTCGCAAAACACTACGTGGACATGTTCGCCTCGCGCTCGCGTCGAAAATTCAAGGGGTTGTCGCCCGAGGTCGAGCGGATCTTCCGAGCGTACGCGTGGCCCGGGAACGTGCGCGAGTTGCGAAACGTCATTGAGCGGGCGACGCTGCTCGAGGACGGCGACGTGATCACGTCGCGCTACCTGCCGGCGGGTCTCGTCAGGACGGCGTCTCACGGCGGCGGAGCCGCTGCAGACCGGTCCGGATTCCAGCTTCCACCCGAGGGCATTTCACTCGAAGAGGTCGAGATGTCGTTCGTGCGGCAGGCATTGGAGCTCAGCGGCGGCAACCAGACGCGCGCCGCGGAACTGCTCGGCATCACGCGCGATCAGCTGCGGTACCGGATGAAGAAGATCGAGCACGAGCCGGAATCGATCAGCTGAGCGGTCGGCGCGCGATGATCGTGTCGGTCGCGTGCGAGTGTCCGTCCTCGCCCGTCTCGCCAACCGTGGCGTGCACGACCGTCCATCCCCACGATTCCACGAGACGGCGGAGCTCGCCGCGTTCGAGCAGAAACCCGTGGGGCGCGCCGGCTCCGGCAAGCGGATCGGCGACGTGGATCGCGGCAACCAGATACCCGCCGGGCCGGACGGCTTCACGAATCGCGGGAAACAGGCGGCGTTCGAGATAGTAGAAGTCGCACACGAGGTCATAGGCCTCCGGCGCGATGACGAACACGCACTCCGGCGACTCGAGGTCGGCCTCAATGGCCGTGATCCGCGACGCCACGTTCCGCTCCGCCGCCGTCTCGGCCATCACGTCCAGACCGACGCGCGACGCGTCGACGGCATCGACGGTCCAGCCGAGCCCGGCAAGATAGATCGCATGCCGACCGGCCCCGCGCGAGATCGAGCGCGTGTCCAGGTGGCGCAAGACCGGCGTCGAGCAGGGCGATGGTTCGAAACGTACCAGGGCTTCTCGCGCGAATATCTCGCGTTCCACGCCCCGCCTCGATCCGATCGCGGCAGCGTCAGCCGTTCGGCGTCACCCGCCCTCGCCCGTGCCTCTGCGGATCTTGCCGAGGCGCTGGCGGCACACCATCGAACGACTTCGTCCTCGTCGTTTAAGGCCTCGGTCAGATCGGGGATGATGGTCTTTGCCGTCGCGGCGTTCACCTTGTCGGCGAGCGAGTCGAGCGCCTGTGCGCCGCGCCGGCGCAGGTGATGGTCGTCCGGCAGGCGAACCGTCCAGTAGGCCGCCGGCTGGTTGTCGTAGAGCGGCTCTCCCATCAGGTAGTAGTTCCGCTGAAGCGTGTCGTGCGTGTAGTAGCCGCCGACGAGCACCGCGGCGACCGCGAGCACGGTACCGATCACGATCAGCCGCGAGCGGCGGCGTTCGGTCCGCTCTTCGACGAGCGCGCCGCGCGCCGCAATGCGCTCCTGCGCCACGCCCCATCGATCCGACGTCTCGTCGACGAGCGACGCGCCGCATCGCGCGCACGAGATCGCCGTGAGGTCGTTCGCGGCGCCGCATGCTCTGCATCGAATCGAGTTCATCGTCTGCCCGGCATTCTAGAACGTCTGCGGCCCGTCGGTCGCTTCGGCCGATTCGCCTTCCGGTCCGACGAGCACGCCCGGCGGCGGCGTCAACCGTCCCGTGACGGCCTTGACGGCCTCGCGCACACGAAGGACCTTGGGCTCGGGATGCTGCAGATCCTGGCCGCGGAAGAAGTCCGACCGCAGGTAGAACTCGTCGAGGAACTCGAAGACGACCTTCAGAACCCCGAGCACCGGAATGGCAAGCACGAACCCGATCAGACCGAACAGGTGGCCGGACACGATCAAGCCGATGAAGACGACCATCGGGTGGAGTTCGAGCCGGTCGCCGATCAGGCGGGGCGTCAGAATGTAATCGTCGATCAGCTGCGCGACCGCGAACACCGCGACGACTCCGAGGAGCTTCAGTGGACCGGCGCCGCTCACAACCGCAAAGCCGATGGCAAGCGTCATACCGCTCAACACGCCGAGATACGGGACGATGCCGATGATGCCGGACAGCAGTCCGATGCCGGCCCACAATGGAACGCCGAGCATCAGGAGCCCGGCGGCGTACATTCCCGCCATGCTGAGCGCGACCAGAAATCGTCCCTTGACGTACGCACGGGCGACGAGACCGATCTCGTCGAGCAGGCCCGTCACGGAATCGCGGAACCGTTCGGGAATGTGACGCTCGATGGTCTGGCGTATCCGGTCGGCGTCGACGAGCAGGTAGTAGACAAAGAAAGGAACGATGACCAGCCCCACGATCGTCGAGCCAAAGTTGACCAGGCCGAACAGACCGCTCGTCAGCCACGTTCCAACGGTCTGGGTGATGCTGTGCGGGTCGTTCTTGAGGTCGTCAATCGCGCGCTGTACCTGCTGCAGCACCGGATTGCCGGCGTGCGCCTCGATCCAGTCGAGCCAGCCCTGCGCCGCGACACCGGCGCCGCCGATCGCGTCGGGCAGTCTCCTGATCGAGTCGTTGAGCTGGTTCCAGACGCTTGGCGCAACGAACACGATCAACACGACGACCGACAGTGAAACCGTGAGCATCGCCAGAACCACGGCAGGCCGGCGGCGGATCCGCCGCTTTTCGAACCATGCGACGAGCGGCTCGAGGATGAACGTCAGCGCAAAACTCACCAGCAGCGGCAGCAGTACCGGTCGTCCGAGAACGATCAACAGGAACGTCACGACCGCCACGAAGAGCGCTGTCGGAACCCAGCGAATCCACCAGAATGGCGATTTTGTCGTAGTCAGGGGCGTGTCCAATGGCATGCTCCGGCGCGGCGTTGTGCGCCGAGTGTAGCACGAGAGAGGCGCATGCTAGTCGCCGCGTCTGAGGACTCCGAGCGGCTTCAGGACGAGGAGGTCCACGCTCGACGCCATCCCCGCGACCGTTGCGAGAACCATCGAACCGGCAATTCCGGCGAGCGGGATTGCAAATCCGAAGTGCCATGGAAGCTTGAACAGCTGGTCGCTGATGACCCACGCCATGACGGTTCCGAGGATCGCTCCGACAAGCCCGGCGAGAGTGCCGATCACGGCGTGCTCGGTCAGCAGGAGTCCGAGGATGGTGCGGCTCCCCGCGCCGAGCGTCTTGAGCACGGCCGTTTCGTGTTCCCGCACGTAACGCGACATCGCGACCGAACCGGCGAGGATCAGCAGGCCGGCGACCAGCACGATTGCACCAATGATGTTCAGCGCCGTCGTGATCGCGCGCAGGATCCGGTCGATCGCCTGGATGATGTCGCGGGCGTCGATCACCGAGACGTTCGGCGCGACGTCGGCGATCGCTCGCGCAAGCCGTCCGCGATCCCCTGCGTCGTCGGGTCCTTTCAACGCGCCGATAAAGACCTCGCTCAGGTTGTCGAGGCTGCCCGGACGGAACACGATCATGAATCCCAGCCGCGCGTTCTGCCAGTCGACGCTGCGCACGCTCGAGATGCGCGCCGTGATCTTCCGCCCCTGGAAATCGAACGTCATCGTCTTGCCGACCGGCAGCTCGAAGTCGCGGCTCAGGCTCTCGTCGATCGAGATCTCGGGCTCTGTGGTCGGCGTCGCGTCCCACCACTCGCCGGCGGTGACCTTCTCGTGCTCGTCGAGCTCGTATCGCGAGGTGACCGTGTATTCGCGGCCGAGACGTCCACGATCGCCGGGATCCTTGACCGCGTCGAGATCGATCGGCTTCCCGTCGAGCGCGGTGATTCGCGCGCGCAGCGTCGAGACCATCTCGGGGCTCGTACCCGTTGCGTTGCGCACGACTGCAATCACGGCGTCGCGCTGATCCTGCTGAACGTCCGCGAGGTACATGTCGGGCAGGTCGGCGCTCCGCCGCGTGTCGATCGTCTGGAGCAACGTCGCGCGAACACCAAAGCTCCCGACGAGAAAGAAGACGCCGAGCCCGATCGACACAAGGACGGCGCGTGTCTGGTTGCCGGGCCGGCGAAGACCGTGCAGCGCGTGGCGCAGTGGAAACGACGGCACGCGGCGGGCGAGCGACGCCAATCGGATCAGGGCGTCGCCGGCGAGCGCCGAGACGCCGCCCGTGACGACGAGGCCGACGAGAAACGTGATGCCGATCCGCAGCGATCCCGACTGCCACGCGGACACTGCGACCGTGCCGACCGTCACGACGACGAGCGCGACGATGCGCGCCGGGTCCCAACGCGATACGCCGCGCGGGTCGGCGCTCCGCAGCACGAGATTCGGCTTGATGTTTCGAATGCCGAGCAGCGGCGTGAGCGAGAACAGCATCGCGACGAGGATTCCGACGGCCATTCCCTGAGCGACGGCCGACGGAGCCAGTGCGACCGGAATCGTCGCGAGCGGGCCGCCGGCAATTGCAACGGCGACGCCGCGCAGCGCAAGCCAAGCGAGCACGATGCCTGCGAGCCCGCCGACGACGCCGATCACGAACATCTGGAGCGTGTACGCGAACACGGCGCTCGCGTTCGAGCTCCCCAGACACTTCAGGATCGCAATCGTGCGCCAGCGTTCGGCGATGTAGACGCGTGTCACGCTCCAGATGCCGACGCCTCCGAGCACGAGTATGGCGAGACCAACGAGGCTCAGGTAATCGGACGACGATGCGAGCTGTGCATTCGCGGCGGCTTCCGACTCGCGGTAGCCTCGCACCGTCGCGAGATCCGTGCGAAGTGCGTTCTTGAGCGACGCCAATGTCGATTCGTAGGATCCTTCGTCGACCTTCAGCAGCGTCGTGAACCGCGTTCGTCCGCTGAAACCGAGCAGCCCCGAGGCCCGCAGGTCGTCGATCGAGATGATGACGCGCGACCCCAGGCTGAACGCGCCGATCCCCGCGTCGGGCTCGCGGTCGATCAGGCCGCGCACCGTGAACGGCCTGTCTCCGATACGGACCGAATCTCCGGGTGCGACGTCGAGCTGCGCCGCGATCGACGGACTCAGCAGTGCGCCCTGATTCGCAAGGAGCGCCGGGTCGTACGTCAACCCGCCGGACAGCAGCAACTGACCGTAGACCGGGTAATCGGGACCGACGCCCTTGAGCTCGACGATCTTTGCGACGTCGGCGCCTGCAACCGGCCGCATCATCGTCGGGATTTCGATCGTCTCGGTGCGCTCTTGCACGCCGGGCTCGGCCGCGATCCGCTCGATGTCGCCGATCGCGCGATCCGACCACGGTCGGGCCGACCGCAACACGATGTCGGCGCCGTTGATCGCGCGTGCCTCGCGGGTCGTGTACGCGTTGATGCTCTGAATGGCAGAACGGACGAGCACGATCGAACCGACGCCGAGCGACAGGCACAGCACAAAGAACACGAGCCGACGCCACGACGCGCGGAGTTCGCGATACGTCATTCTGAGCGCAAACGTCACGGCATCTCCGAAACCGGCTGTCCCGCGTCGACTGTCACCGGCGTGACGCTCGTCGAATGGTCGGCGACGATCCGACCGTCCGCCAGTTCGATCTGCCGGCCGGCGAGCGATGCCAGGTCCCGATCGTGCGTGACAAGGACGAGCGTCGTGCCTTCGGTCGTGTTGAGCGCTATCAGCAGGTCGATGATCTGGCGCCCGGTCGCCGAGTCGAGGTTCCCGGTGGGCTCGTCCGCGAGGAGGATCGACGGATGGTTCGCAAACGCGCGGGCGATCGCGACCCTCTGCTGCTCGCCTCCCGACAGCTGCGCGGGATAGTGGTCCTCTCGCTCCGCCAGGCCGACGTCCGCGAGCAGCGCGCGAGCGCGCTTCATCGCGCCGCGAACCCCGGCGATCTCGAGTGGCAGCGCGACGTTTTCGATGGCCGTCAGCGCCGGGATCAGGTGGAACGACTGGAACACGAAGCCGATGTGCCGTCCGCGCAGCGCGGCGAGCGCATCTTCGCCGAGGGAGCTGATCTCGGTGCCCTCGATCGTCACCGTTCCGGTGGTCGGCGCGTCGAGACCTGCGATCAGTCCGAGCATCGTCGACTTGCCGCTACCGCTCGGACCAACGATCGCCATGACCTCGCCGCGACGGACGTCGAACGTCGTCGGGTGAAGGATCGTCAACTGGCCGGCGCCCGACGGAACGGTCTTGGAAACCTCGGCGAGACGGATAATTGCTGGCTCCATGATCTGAATGTTATCGTGCCGTATGTTCGCTCGCACTGGAATTGGGCTCCGTTTGCCGTGTTCGTGGCTGTTTGTCGGCGTCATCGCAGCCATTGCTGTGTTCGTGGCGGCCTCCTGTTCCACGCAATCTCGAGTTTCGAACGAGGCACCCGTCACGGTCGCCGCCGAACGATCGCCCGCACCTGCCGCCGTCGACATGCGACCCAGGATCGTCGCGTTCGGCGACAGCCTGACGGCGGGATACGGGTTGCCGCCGTCCGACAGCTATCCCGCGCAGCTGCAGAAGCTCCTCGACGATCAGGGGTATCAATACGAGGTCGTCAACGCCGGTGTTTCAGGCGAAACGACCGCCGGGGGTCTGCGGCGCATCGACTCCGCGCTCGACGGCGACGTCAGGGTGGTGATCGTCGGGCTTGGCGGGAACGACGCGTTGCGCGGCCTGCCGCCGACCGAGCTCAAGAAGAACCTCGACGGGATCGTCGGCAAGGCCCGGTCGGGCGGCGCAAAGGTGCTGCTCGCGGGCATGGAAGCGCCGCCGATGATGGGGCCCGAATACACGACCGCGTTCCGGAACGTTTACCGCGACGTCGCCGCCGAACAGCACGTTGCCGAGATTCCGTTTCTGCTCGCCGGCGTCGCGGGAATCGACGACCTGAACCAGGCCGATGGGATCCACCCGAATGCAAAGGGCGCGGCGATCGTGGCGAGGAACGTGTACGAGCACCTGTCGCCGATGCTTGCGCGTTAGTGCTTGTCGCGGACCGGTCGCGCTCGGCGTCATCGGCGCGCGGCGATCGCGCGCGTTGACTGCTTCGAGGTCCAAACCTAGACTGCTGTCGATCCTTCGTCACCACAACGGCTGATCGGTACAAGATCGATTTCAGCGGCATCGGTACGCTGCCAACCACGCGTCGGTCACACTCGACCTCGGAAGGAGGTTCGACATGAACAGTTCGCTCTGCGGCCGAATGTCGCGAACGAGGCGTCCGGTGCTGCCCGCACCCGTTGCAGGGTTCATCTCCGGGCGTTCCGTCCCTTGCGTGCAAGCGGTCAGCGGCTCGATCGTCGCGGGCGCAATGTCGTTCACCGACTACAGACCAAACAAGACGTGATTGCTATCGCACCACTGATTCGCGCGAGCCGTGTGGCTGCCGTTGCGGCCACGTGGGTCGTGTTCCTTTTCGCGCCCGGTGCGGTCGGAGCCCAGGCGCCGGCCGATGCCGGTGTTCCGGTGCGCCTCGAGGGCGAGACGCTGTTCACGGTGCATGCGGGCATCGGGCCGTTTACCGCCGAGCAGCGCGCCAACGCGACCGAGGAGAAGATCGCCAACCTCGCGCTCAATCCGTTCGTGCGCTCCATCGCGCTCGAGCAACGCGAATTCGCAACCCACACCGACATCGTAAACGGCGACGAAGTCATCACGTCGGTCACCGACGACGATGCAGTGGCCGAGGGCGCGCCGCGCGCTTCGATCGCCGTCGCCCGATTCGACGTCATTCGCACGACCGTTGAAACACGCCGCGCAACGTATTTCAGCCCTCGCGCCGTTCTCATCGGCGTCGCGCTGACGCTTCTCTTCACTCTCGTCCTGTGGCTGGTTGTCCGTTTCGCCTCCAGGTGGTTGCGCGCTGCGTCCGAGTCCATTGGACGGCGCGCGACCGAAACCGCGCTCGCGAAACTGCGGCGCGTCGTCCCGCTGCCGGCCGCCCGCGTCGCCTCCTTCATGGCACGGCTGCTGGACGCAATCCGCGCCCTGATTCTCGCAACGGCGATTGTCGTTTACATACCAGTTGTCCTCAGCTTCTTCCCGCGGACCCGATACGTCTCGCGCGTGCTTGTCGGGTACGTCGTGGATGCTCTCGCACGGGTCTTCTCGGCATTCGGTAACTATCTTCCCAACCTGATCTTCCTCATCGTCATCTCGGTCCTGACGTACTACGCCATCCGGCTCGTGCGCCTCTTCTTTTCGGAGGTCGGCCGCGGCCGGATCCGGTTGCCCGACTTTGAACGCGAGTGGGCCGCGCCCACGGCCAAGATCGCATCGTTCCTGCTCGTCGCGCTCGGGCTCGTCATGGCGTTTCCGTACCTGCCCGGTTCTGACTCCGAGGCGTTCAAGGGAGTCTCGCTTTTTCTCGGGCTACTGTTGTCGCTTGCATCGAGCTCGGCGATTTCGAACATGATCGCGGGAGTGATCCTCACGTACACCGGGGCATTCCGAGTCGGCGACCGTGTGACGATTGCCGGATCGACGGGCGATGTCATCGACAAGACGCTGCTCGTCACAAGGCTTCGAACGATCAAGAACGAGGACGTGGCCATTCCGAACACGCTCGTGCTCAATGGCCATATCGTCAATTTCTCGTCCAAGGCAAAGACCAGCGGGCTGATCCTGCATACGTCGGTCACGATTGGCTACGACGCGCCGTGGCGCACGGTGCACGAGCTGCTTATTGCAGCGGCGAAAAAGACGGACAAGATTCTCGACGAGCCTCCGCCGTTCGTGCTGCAGACCGCGCTCAACGACTTCTTTGTCACATACGAGATCAACGCGTACACCCGGAGCCCGCAGGAGATGGTTCAGATCTATGCGGACTTGCACGCGAATATCCAGGACTCGTTCAACGAGGCCGGCGTCGAGATCATGTCACCGCACTACACGTCTCTGCGCGACGGCAACACCATGGCAATCCCGGAGGAATACCGCCCGCCCGGTTATACACCACCCGGATTCAAGGTCGAGCGCTGAGCATTACGCAGCGACGTGGGCAGTCGGCCGTAGTCTGCGAACGTCATGCAGGCGGCCACGTTCCGACGGGTTGCGATTCGGGAATCGTCGTGTTCGCGCGTCAATCGTTACGCAATCCCATCTGGGCGCATGAAGATCTGCATGACAGGCCTGGAGCCACCCTTCAGCACTTTCTCGGCGCCGAGAACGTTCAGCATCTGGATCAATTTGGCCACCAGGCCGGTCCAGCCGGTCTGATGACTCGCCCCAAGCCCTGCGCCATTGTCGCCGTGGAAGTACTCATAGAACAGGATGTGGTCTCGCCAGAACGGGCCGTTTGGAATTTCTCGCTGCCGCCGTAGACCGGCCGCCTGCCGTGCTCATCCCTCAAGAAGATCCTGGTGAGTCGCCTGGCGATCTCCATCGCAACCTCGAACAGGTTCATCATGTGACGCGAACCGGTCGGACATTCGATTTTGAACGTGTTGCCGTAGTAGAGATAGAACTGCAACAGGCCGCGCAGAATCAACACGTTGATTGGCAGCCAGATCGGACCGCGCCACGTCAGGGAGTTCGTCAGAGACCGGCCTATGGCACGTTGGTTCGAGCCCGCCGCGTTCGGCCACCACTCGATACCCCTTCTATCAGTTGTGGGCGCTCAACGCACGAACTCAATGGGCACGCTCCTCTCCAATCGGTCGAGCACTGGAGTTCCGCACAGGCTCTCGGGAACAAGAATCACGCAAGAATTTCGGGAAAACGATCTCGAGCGGTCGTACATCATACGGCCGCTATGCGAATGGAGCTCTTCAAGTCCGACGGGTTCGAGGTTGCCGAGCAGGATCTTGGCGATCTCGCCGTGGGTGACTGCGTCGTGTTTCGAACCGCGCACAGCACCTATCACTTCTGGGTTGAATTTCCCGTGCTCGGGATCGGCGTCATCAGCGGTGGCCAGGTCGGACGTCCGACGCGGGTACGTCTCGTCGCCGACGGCGTCGAGACGGACCGGCTCGACGTGCAGACGCTGCGCGTCGGAGGACGGGCCCGGGTGACGCTGCTCGGACCGCTGGGTGAGCCCATCCGGTGCGTCGTCACGTCGACGATCGGGAGCCTCAGACACCTTCCGCAGCGAAGCGCCGCGGCATAGACCGCGAGATCAGACGGCAGCCGCCAGCCGGGTAGCCTTTCGCTGCTGAAGGTCGCAGGCCGGTCTACCTCCGAGAAATTGGCCCGTCCCTACTCATTGGGCGATCGCAACCACAGCGCACAATCTCTCACGTGACGCGAGGCACACGACGCTGAGCTGATGCGGCGCGATATCAGTGTTCCCGCGGACTGGACGAAGCAGTTAAGGCGTCACATGTGTATCGACGATCTATGCTCCGACCCGTATGCTGCGACTTGTCCCCAACGATTTGCCCTGTACGGATTGTCCAAGCGTTCAAGGAACCGCTGCCTGCCATGCACATCGTCTCGCTGAACGTCCGGGAGTTCGAGAAGGCGACCTGTTTCAACGCAATGATGATCAACGACGAGGAGCGGTAACGAGCGATGTCGACGCTGCGCGTGGTCTCCGTCAACCTTCTGCTCGGCGTCCTGGTCAGTGCGTCGCTCCTGTGCATTGTCCTGCGCGAGGAGTACTGGCCATTCTCAAACTACGCAATGTACTCCGGCCTCGCGCAGCCATCGAAAACTTCCTACCAGGTCGTTGGCGTCACCGAAGGCGATCCGCTCAACGAGGTCCCGCTCGAGTCGCCGCACGTGGCAGGCAGGTTCAGTGGGGCACGCTACCGAACCGCCATCGGCATGCTCGTCGAGCAGGGCGATTCCGGCGCGCTCGACGAACTTCTGCGCCAGATGGCGGTCGAGTACGAGACGCACAGGCGGGCCCACACGGACTTGCCAGCGCTGGTCGCCATCCGCCTCTACGAGGACCGATGGGACGTCGTGCGCGACGAGGAGCCACCGCTTCGTAGAGCAGGCCGCGAACTTGTCAGGGAAATCGCGCCCGACATGGTGGGTGGCCGGTGAGCGTGCAACTCGCGAAGCGGTGGAGCACGTTCTGGTTCGCGCCTGCCAGTCCGCTCAACCTCGGCGTTTGCCGGGTGCTTTTCTACGGCGCACTCCTGGTGTTCTACATTCGTTACGACTATAGCGAACTGGCTCATCTTCCGCCGGAGCTGTGGCGGCCAATCTCCTTCTTCCGCACATTTGGCCTCGAGGCACCATCAGGAGCCACGATGCTGACGGTCCAGTGGCTCTGGCGTGGGACCTTGCTCCTGAGCTGCCTCGGGGTCGCGACACGCGTCTGCACGGCAGCGTCGTTTGTCCTCGGTATCTACTTGATCGCGCTCCCTCACAATTTCGCGAGGGCGAGCCACACTGATGCGGTCGTGGTTCTTACGCTCGCCGTGATGGCCATGTCGCATTGCGGCGATGCGTACTCGGTCGACTCCTGGCGGAGGCGGCGACGCGCGACGGTTGGCGCGGCCCAACCGAGCGGAGAGTACACGTGGCCAGTGCGGGCGGTCTGGCTTGTTTTCTGCCTTGTATTCTTTGCGGCAGGCGTGGCGAAACTCCGGGCTTCCGGGCTTGCCTGGATCACATCCGACCAGTTCTCGAACCTGATGCTGCTTGCAACGGTTGATCACGCCGCGCTCACAACGTTCGGGCAGGTCCTGGGCCGCTATCCGCGAATCTGCTCGGTCCTCGCGGGTGCGGCCGTGGTGTTGGAGATTTCGGCGCCGCTCGCAGTCGTAAGCCGGAGGGCGAGACTGGTTATCGTGCCGTCGCTGCTCGCGATGCTCGTGGGAATTCGGTTGCTACTCGGACCGAGCTTCATCGAATTCGGCATCTGCGCCCTCTTCTTTGTCCCGTGGGACCGGGCGTTTGCGGACGACAGGGCGTTGACCTGATCCGCGATTACCGGACCCTGTGAAGAGTGATGGCTCGGCGTCGGTGGACTGGCTCGAACGAAGCGCCGCGGCCTGGACCGCGAGTTCAGACCGCCGTCTTCAGCCGGGCTGCCTTGCGCTGCAGCAGGTCGCGCGCCGCACCGATCTTCGCCATCGTCTCGGACATTTCCGTCGCGACCGCGAGCTTTCTGAGCTTACGCGACCGGTGAATCGCCCATCCGACGACGCCAACCAGCAGGCTGATCACCACGATCGTCCCGGCGACCGCCGGGCTCCAGAAGAGCGCGACAAGTCCGCCGATACACCCCACGACCGCGAGCATGAACGACCGACCGCCGATGTTGCCGACGTCGATCGCCATAAACTCCTCGTACCGCTTGTGCATCTCGGCAAGTTCAGCCCGCAGGTCCTGGACCTGGGCCTCGATCGCCTGGTAGGTGGGATCGTCCTCGACCGACTTGCCGACAACCTTCAGTTCGATGTCGGTGTCCTTCTGGATTACCTTGATGATTGCGTCGCAATGCCGGCAGATGAATGAACGTGTGGATTTCGGGACGGTGATCGATTCCTTGCAGTTCGGACAGGTCGAGGATTCGATGTTGGTCTTTGTAACGGTCATGATGATGGGACTCCTCTGTACGGCCCGCCGCGACGAAGCGCCACGGGAATAAAGGAGTTTGGGTACCACACTCCCGAATCGTCGCGCAAGTGCGCCCGAGTCGCGCTACAGGACGACGGTGCGGCTTCGGGCACCGCACGACTCACAGTACACACCGCCCGGCATCAGCACGTCGTCGCCGGTCGGATGGCCGGTCGGCGCTTCCAGGATGTCGAACGGCACAAGCTTGCCGCCGCACGACTCGACCGGGCAGCGCGTCGCATCCCCATTCGTGATTCTGTCGCGTTGCTCGCGAATCCATCCGCTGTCCTGCAACACTCGGAACGCAGTTATGTCCACACGACCCCTAGCGTTTGAAGAGCCGGTCGAACGCGGCTCGCGCGTCGCCTGGCGCGGCGCCGCCGCCTGTTTCGCCGGTCTTCTTCTCCACGGTCTTACGAGGCGAAAATCGGTCGCACTCGGTGCGCGCCGACTTGTTTGCAACCCGGACGGTAATGGGCACCCTGCATTCCCACCGCGCCGCCGGATCAAAGTTCACGCAGTTGCGGCAGGTCCTGAGGTCCGCGCCGCACTTCGCGCACTGTTCATCGAGCTGTACCGCAACGAGCTCCGCCTGGCGCAGCGCTCCGCACGAGGCGCACCTGAGCGTGCCCTGGAACTCCATCATCCTGGGCGACCGCGGACCGTCGCGATCCTTCGGCGGTGACGGGGTCTTGGCCCGCTCGCTCGATTCATCCTGGTAGCCACTCTGGCGATACTTGCGATCCATGGCTCCCTACCCGTCGCCGCGACCCTTGCCGAGCAGAGACGACAACACTCTGCCAAACGTGGGCTGAGCGGGCGGCTTTTCGGTCTGCCGCGCCATCGTGTATTCCGCGACGACCGCGGGCGTGTAGTCAAACACCTTTCGGATGATCGCCTGTTCGGGCCACCGCGAAAGGAAGTACCTGTTCAGTACCTCACCGTGCCGGTCGATGGTGCGCACCTCATAGACGGTGTCTCCGATCGAGACCGTCGAGCCGTTCGCGGTGCTCGCCTGCACATGCGCGCCCCGCGGTATGAGCGGGTACGCGTTCGCGCTCGCAATGACGGCGTCAAAACGCGAACCCTCCGGATAGAATGCGACCGTGTCGGGAGCAAAACGGCCGTCCTGGCGGACCTGAAAGGGCGCCACCGGCTCGGTCTCGGCGTTGCGCGTCGCACGGGCATCGACCGCGGACTTGACCGCCAGGTCTTCGATCTCGACGTCGCCAAAATCACGCAAACGGTTGAACACAATACGGATATCGTTCGCCATCTCGGTTCCGTTCGGATATCGGAAATCGCTGTTGCGCGCGAGGGCGCGATCGACGATCTTTTGGACCGAATCGGGAATCCGCATCCGGAACTTCTTGAGCGGTGGCGGATCCTGCTTGAGGAGCGCCGAAAGCTGCTCGCGCGGCGTCTTTGCGATGAATGGAAGACGGCCGGTCAGCATCTGGTACATCACCACCCCGAGCGAGAACACATCCGACCGAGCGTCCACGGCATCGCCCGTGAATTGTTCGGGCGACATGTAGCGCAGCGAGCCCCAGATGACGCCCTCCTGGGTGTGGTAGAAGTCCAGCGCGTCGAACGACGCGGGCAGGCCGTCCGGATTCGGGATCGCGGCGCGGCCGCTGGCATCCCCGAGACGGCGGCCGGGTTTTGCGAGGCCAAAGTCGAGGATCTTGACGCGGTCGTTCTCGCACACGAGCACGTTCGCGGGTTTGACGTCTCGGTGGACGATTCCCTGGGCGTGAGCGGCACCGAGACCGTCGCCGATCTGCGCCGCGATGTTGAGCGCCCGCATCGAGTCGAGACCGTCCGTCGTGAAGATCTTGCCGAGCTCGGTTCCTTCGACGTACTCCATCGCGATGAACGGGATCTTCTCGAACTCGCCCGCGGCGTACACCGTCACGACGTTCGGATGGCTGATCCGTGACGCGGCGCGCGCCTCGCGCAGCAGCCGCTGTGTCTGCTCTTCGTCGATCGTCTCGGTCTTGCCGCCGTTCAGCACTTTCAGCGCGACCACGCGCTGCAGGTACTCGTCGTTCGCGCGGTATACGACGCCCATGCCGCCGACTCCGATTTTGGCGAGGATCCGGAAGTGGGCGATACGCTCCACGTCGACCGGCGGCGGTTTCGGGCTCTCGGGTGCCGGCTCGGGCTCTATCTTGTTGACCGCAATGGAATTGATCAGCCTCGGCGGCGAGGACGTGTTCGCGTCGTAGATCAGCGTGTTCGGCTCGAAATCGGCCGACAGCCGCAATTCGCCGACGTGCGGACGCTTGGGATCGTTGTCGTTGGGCGGCTCTCCCATCTTCCCAGTATCGAACCGCCCCCACCGATTGTCAACGAGGCGACATTTTTCGCACGGATGCGTCCGCGGCGGTCTATGCGAGCATCTTCGGGACCGTCATCCACAACAGCGTTCCCGTCCCGGGCCCGATGGACTGCCAGCTCGGAATGTCGAGCTCGATGCAGGCGAGTGCCGCCGTCGGAACTCTGATGTGTGCCGGCGATCCAGGCGAACTGCAGAGCGTTCCGAGGAGGTCCTCGAACCCGGGGTTGTGTCCGACGAGCACGACCGTGAGGTCTTCGTCGTTCAAACGGCGAAGCACGCCGAACAGCTCCGAGACGGTGGCCTCGTACACCGCGTCGTCGAACTCGACGCGCTTGCCGAACTTGGCGGCCTGGGAGGCCAGCTCGGCCGTCTGGCGCGCGCGCTTGGCGGTCGACGACACGAAGCGATCGATGCTCAGGCCCGATGCCTTGATCACCTTGCCCATTCGCGGGGCGTCGCGCTCGCCCCGCGGGGCGAGCGGTCGATCGAAATCGCTCTCGACGGGGGTGTCCCAGCTCGATTTGGCGTGGCGCAAGAGTACGAGTGTCCGCATGGCAGCTTCTCCTGGTCGCGCGCTCCGGCGCGTGGTGTGCGAGCGGGATACTACCACCGAGCCGCGCGTCCGACGGAGGCCGATTCTATGCTTTGTGAATCGCCCGTTCCCGTGTAGACTTCCCGTTTCCGCGACGTGACAAGATGCGGTCAGGTCGCCCGTAATGTCAGGAATGTGAGGTTTTAACTGCATGGGTGCGAGAAGATCGAGCGCAAAGCCTGTCCGGCTGGTGTGTGACAAGTGCGGCTACCCGTTTACGGTGGTCGCGTTCATTTCGAAGGGTGTCGACAAGGACGCGTGGTTGAAGGACTCGTCGGCGAACTCGCATGACTGCGAGGACGCCGCCAAGCACCGCGTCCGCTCGATGGGTGTCGAGCGTGTCGGTCAGCAGAAGCAGAAGGGCAAGAAGTAACGGGCTAGTTGAACGACAGCATCTGGTCTTGAAGCGAGGCGCGCAGCAGGAACATGCATCCTGTGCGCGTCTCGCTTGCTGCGTGGGTCGAACCGCACTCCGACCTGATGTAGTCGCCGGCCTTGTAGACCGTCCCGCTGAAGTCCAGCTCGCCCTCGAGCATGAACATCTCTTCCAGCGCCGAATGGTTGTGGGTCGGGTAGGACGATCCGGCCTCCGCTCGGACGAGCATCAGGATCTCTCCCTTGACCTTGTCGACGTGCAGCCTGCGGTAGGTGACACCCGGGATCGGGTACGGTTTCCATCCGCTGGCAGCGTCGTACGGGACCTCGTGCGTCATCGGCTTTGAACGGTCGTGCGGCTGATCCGCAGCGGGCTTTGATCTGCCCTGGATCTCGTCGAACAACCTGAACCGCAGGATCGGCGACGGCGCCACCGGTTCCGCGGCGTAGGCGAGCATCGAAACGACGCCGTCATCCATCTCGAGCTCGGCGCGGCAGTCCGGGCACTCGAGCAGGTGCTCGCGGAAGCGCCACACGTCGTTGCCGTCGAGCGCCCCGAGCCCACCGAGCGAGACCAGCTCGCAGAGGCCGATTCCAGCGGTGTCCTCTGTCACGATAATCCGTCCCCCCCGAGAGACTTGAGCGCCTCTCGCAGCCGAATCATCCCGAGCCGCGTTCGGGTCTTGACCGTCCCGAGAGGCTGCGACAGCGTCTCGGCAATCTCGCTGTGGCTGAGGCCGCCAAAGTACGCCATTTCAATGACCTGGCGCTGTTCGGCGGGCAACGAGTCCAGCGCGGCGCGGACGATCACGCGCCGTTCCGCTTCGGAAGCGGTCTCCTCGGGGTTCGCCCCGTCTGAAAATGTGGCTTCGACGACCGTGAGCGGTTCCGATCGCCGCCGGGTCTGGTCTGTCGCGCGAAACCGGTCGATTGCCCTGCTTCGGGCGATCGTGAGCATCCACGCCGACGGCGTTCCGCGCCGGGGGTCGTAGTTCGACGCCTGACGCCACACCTGGGTGTAGACGTCGAGCGTGACCTCCTCGGCCGTGCTCGGATCGTTCAGAATTCTGAGGACGAGTCCGAAGATCGAGCGGCTGGTCGTGTCGTAGAGCTCGCCGAGGGCGCTCTGGTCGCCTCCGGCGACGCGCCGGAGCAGTTCGAGGCGTTCACGCTCGACGGCACGCAACTCCTCCGCGTGTTTCACTGGAACCACGTAACTCACCTTCCGTCGAGCGACAGATTTGCCTCCGGGCGTTTCGGCAGCGGAAAAGTAGTATGAAGACATGGACACGTCAAGCAACTGCGCAGCCTGAGAGGGTTCTCCATTCGTTACGCGCCCAGCGCTCGAATCGGTTTTCACAAATGTTTGTTCTTGACTCGCGCCAGCGGAGGTTACTATACTCTTGGTCGATTCTTATATAGATTTTATATAAGACTGAGGTGCGACACGTGAGCAGAGCAAAGGTGAAGACGTTTTCGGCGGTCGATCGTGACATCGAGATGCTCGAGGCGATCGCGGCGTATCACGGGTTCTCCAAATCGGCGACGATCACGAGCCTGATCCGCAAGGAATTCTGGCGTGTGTTCCCTGCCGGCACCTCCGGGATTCGACCCGACGACGGCGCGGCCGTCGCCGAGGTATCGACAGCGCCTCGACGCGCTGGGAAGGAGCAGTAGCCGTGACCATTCAAGAGGAGATCCGGTCGCTCGCAGCCGATCGCAACGCCATCATCCTTGCTCACAACTACCAGTGGCCCGAGGTTCAGGATGTGGCGGATTTCGTTGGCGATTCGCTCGGCCTGTCGCTCGAGGCCCAGAAGACCGACTCAAAGCTGATCGTCTTCTGCGGCGTCCACTTCATGGCCGAGTCCGCCAAGGTGCTCAATCCCGAGAAGACCGTTCTGCTGCCAAACATCGCCGCCGGATGTTCGCTTGCGGATTCGATCACGGCGGCGAGCCTGCTCGAATGGAAGGAGCGCTATCCCGATCACTCGGTCGTCACGTACGTGAATTCGACCGCCGAGGTGAAGGCGCTCTCGGACATCTGCTGCACGTCCGCAAACGCCGTGTCCGTGGTGCGCAGCCTGCCGAACGACAAGATCCTCTTCACACCGGACCGGAACCTCGGCCGCTGGGTCGCCGACCAGGTCCCCGAGAAGGAGGTCGTCATCTACGACGGGTGCTGCCCGGTCCACGACGTCATGCGCGGAGCCGACATGCGGCAGACGATCGAGAAATCCTCCGGCGACGCGATCGTGATCGCACACCCCGAATGCCGCGAGGACGTGCTCGCGCTGGCCGACGAAATCTGTTCGACGACCAAGATGATCACCATTCCGGCCAAGTACCCGAACGCAAAGACGTTCATCGTGGCAACCGAGAACGGCATCATCCACCAGCTCAAGAAGCGGTACCCGGACCGCGAATTCGTGATCGCAGATGGGTGCATCGGATGCCGTCTCCACTGCCCATACATGAAGGTGACGACGCTCGAGGACGTGAAGAACGCCCTCGTCAACGACGAATTCGAGGTGACGGTCCCCGAGGACGATTTGATCGGCGCGCGTCGTTCACTCGAACGGATGCTGGCGGTTCCACGCGATAACTGAGAGAATCCGGTTCATATGGCCAAGCTTGGGCAGGAAGTTGACGTCTACTGCGGGCGCTGCAAGGTTGAGCGCTATCACACCGTCGCCGCGGTCAGCGACGACGGCAAGATCGAGCGCGTGCAGTGCGGCTACTGCCACAGCTCGCGCAAGTATCGCGATCCGGCGGCGACGCCTCGATCGCGCAAGGCCGCGGCCGCCCGCGAATCCGAACCGGCGGCTCCCGGACGGCCGTATACGACGCGGCATCGCTTTGACAAGGGCGACGTCCTGGAACACAACAAGTACGGTCGCGGACGCGTGACCGAAGTCCGCGGCGACCGAATCGACGTGCGATTCGGCGATGGCGAGCTGCGTACGTTTCTGCACGGTATGAGCTAGACGCTATTTCCAGTCCGAGACTGGAATCGGCGCCTTCCCGCCACCGTCCGCGAAGCGTTGTATCGCCGTGGCCGGTGTCGCGAGCGCAACACCGCCCGACACCGTCTGCACCATCCCCGCAAGCTCGCCCGTCTGCACCAGCACGATCGGCGCGCCCGCGAACCCGCGCGCGTCGACCGCCGAGTCGAGCCGCACACGGAGCAGCGATCCGTCCGAGCCTTCGACGCGGCCGCGGAGCCGGACGTCCCTCGCCGAGCGGTCCGCCGGACACGCGACGATCTCGACCTCGTCTCCTACCCGCGCATTGCCCCGTGCCGGGACGAACGGTGACCCGGCGTCGGCCAGGCCCGGCGCGTTCAGCAGCGCGACGTCCGTCGAGTAATCCAGACCGTCGAACGTCGCTCCCGGCGAGCCTGCAAGCGTGGACACCACCCCGTCGGCTGAGCCGCTCTGATTGTTGAGCAGTGTGATCTGCTTGAGGTCGCTTCCCTTCCTCAGGTTGCGGGCGAGATGTCCCGACGTCGCGACGAAGCGCCGGCCGTCACCCGCGTCGAGCACGAACGCGACCCCGGCCATCTGCGTTCGTCCGTCCGCGAAATGCAGCTCGGGTCGATACACGCTGTGATTCGAGAGCCGCGTGTCCGGTGTCGAACGCTCCGAGGTGCCGGACGAAGGACCCGCTGCGGGGGCTCCGCACGCCGCGAGCAGCGAGGCAACCAACAGCACCGGCGCCGCACCTCTCAATCGGTACTCCCCCGACGAATTCACAGCTCCGTGCCGCCTGTTCTCAGACGGCGGCCTTTCTTGCTAGAATTGGGTTTTGGTCTCATGCGCCCGAAGGAGAAGATTTTGCACATTCCGCAAGCACGCCGTATTGGGCAGCTCAAGTATGCCATACGCAACATTGCGACCGCCGCGCAGCAACTTGAAGCCGAGGGCCGCCGCATCCTTTACCTGAACATCGGCGACCCGCTGCTCTACGACTTCGAGACGCCTCCCCCGATGGTCGAGGCGGTTGACCGGGCGATGCGCGACGGCAGGAACTACTACGCACCGTCGCACGGCATCCTTCCCGCTCGCGAGGCGGTTGCGCGCTCTCTCGAGCGCGAGAACGTCGATGTCTCGCCTGGCGACGTGTTCATCACGTCCGGCGCAAGCGAGGCGATCGAGATCGCGATGACCGCCATGCTCGAGCCCGGCGACAACATCCTGACGCCAATGCCGGGCTATCCGCTCTATTCCGCGGTGCTCTGCAAGCTCAACGTCGACGAGCGACCCTATCGCCTCGACCCCTACAACGCGTGGCGGCCCGACATCGGCCATCTGCGATCGCTCATCGACGAGCGCACCCGCGGCATCGTCATCATCAACCCGAACCACCCGACCGGCGCGGTGTGGCACGAAGAGACGCTCGTCGAGCTGCTCGATCTTGCGCGCGCGCACGGACTCGTCGTCTTTGCCGACGAGGTCTATCACACGCTCACGTACGAAGCGGCCCCGCCGCGAATGGCGGCGCTCGCGCCGGACCTTCCGATCGTGGCGTTCGACAGCCTGTCAAAGTCGCACCTTGCGACTGGCTGGCGCGCCGGATGGATGACGCTTCACGGCGAGCAGTTGCAGGGCGAATTCAAGGGCGCCGTCGGACGATTGCTCGACGCGCGGCTGTGCAGCCCGACCCCTCCGCAGTTTGCCATTCCCGTCGCACTCGAAGGCGGCGGTCGCGCGCACCTCGAGCACGCAATGCTCAAGCTGCGAGCACGGCGCGACACGGCGGTGCGGCTTCTCAATGCGATCCCCGGCATGTCGTGCACGGCCCCGGAAGGCGCGTTCTACCTGATGCCGCGATTTGACGGCCTCGACGGCCAGACGGACGAAGAGTTCGTTCTCGACGTGCTGCGCGAGGAGGGTGTCCTGCTCGTTCACGGCTCCGGCTTTGGCATGGCGCCGGACCACGGGTACATGCGAATCGTCTACCTCCCGCCGGTTGACGTGCTCGAGGCAGCTATTGAGGGAATCGGACGCGTCGCCGAGCGGCGTCTTGCGCACACAGCGTAGAGGCGGTCGCTCGTCCGCGCGGCGAACACGCCGCCGAATTGAACCGTGTGCGAGAATTCCGTGTGGCCCCCCGACCCACGGAGGTACGACCCATGAAGGTGGCTGCACAGGTTCTGCTGGTGTTGTTCGTTTGCTGCGCCGCGTCTCGCGCCCAGGAGGCCCCGCAACCGGGATCCGAGGCGCCCGGCCCGCAGGTCATCAAGATGACGGCAAAGAAGTACGTGTTCGACCCGGGGACGATCACGGTGACGCGCGGCCGGCCCGTTCGCATCGAGGCGACCGCGCTCGATCGCGACCACGGCATCGAGCTCAAGGAGTTCGGCGTTCAAAGCAGGCTCGTGAAGGGCAAGACAACGGTGATCGAATTCACGCCCGACAAGACCGGCGAGTTCACGTTTCACTGCTCGGTTTTCTGCGGCCTCGGTCACCACGGCATGAAGGGCACGCTGATCGTCGTCGAGCCCGCAAAGCCCTAGCGCATCACACGGCGGCGATCCGGCGCGTCAATGGTGCGGCTGGTTCAACATGCGTTCGAGGACCGGATTCGCGAGAACCTCGCGGGCCTCGGGCTCCTTCGAGTCCTGGATCAGCTGGCTCAGCTGACGGCACAGGTGCGGATCAACGCCAAACGACAGCTTTCCGGTCACGAGCTTGAACTTCTTGTTGACCATGTTCCCCAGCGCCGTCGCGACGATGAGAGCCGCGCGGCGCGGCAGCGGCGACGTTCGATGCGACAACGTCGCGCACGCTTCGTCCCTGAGCCCCGCGCCGAGGTCGAATTCGCCGCCACGCGTGCCCGTCGCGATCTCGGCGACGATGGCGATCGCCGCATCGTTGCCGGTCTCGACGAGGAGCTCCATCGCGACCGCCAGATGCCGCTTCAACAGATCCGAGTCGTCGATCGACCCCGGTGCATAAGCGGTCGGATCGACCACGCGCACGGCATACGGCAGTGCTTCTTTGCCTCCGATGCGCTTGAGCGCGCTGATCGCCGCAGCGCGAATCTGCGGAAGGTCGTGCGTCACGTAGCGTCCTACCGATTCGACCGAACGCTTCCGTGATGCGTCGTCGGGCGGATCGAATCGCGAGAGCAGAAACAGCAGGTTGCGAGTCAGATACCAAGGTTGTTTCGTCGACACCGACGCCGTCAGGTGGTCAAGCAAAACCGGGTAGGCCTCCGGACCGTACGCCTCGATCGCATTCAGAAGCATCCGTCGGCGGTCGCGCCTCGCCTCCACACCGAGCGCGACAAGCGCATCACCAGGGTGCAGGCTGCCGACGACATGGACCAAAGCCGCGGCACTCGCGCGTTGCGCAGGATCGTTGAGCACCTTCCCGAGCATGCTCTCGTTGAAATCGGCCTCCGTCACCGACCATTGCACCTCGTTGCGCCCGGCGGCCGAGATCGCGAGCCGTTCGAACGACTCCTGGACCAGACCGAACAACCGAAGCGCCTGGTTCACGCGGCCCGTGTTGAAGACGCTCACGGCAGCGCGCGTGATGCGCGAAAGCGCGCCGTGAATCGGAAGCCCGAGACGCGTCGCGAGCGATGCATCGAGATCGCGGTACGCGCCGTCAAAATCGGCGTCGGTCATGTAGGCTTCGTGCTCGATTCGCGAGATGGCCGCCTCCTGGGCCGCGCCGACCGACATCGGCGTTCCCTGGACCACGACTTCGGAAGCGGCGTCGGACGGCGCCGGCGCCGGCTCGCCCGGCGGCGCCGCAATCCCCTGCAAGTCACGAAGACCCGTTCGAAACGCCGCAACTTCGCCAGGGGGGCACCGATCGGCGAGCCCCGCGCCGACAACGCGATAGAACGCCTGCGGATCGAACGCGGGCAGTATTCCCAGACGATGCGCGTCGAGGATCCTGCGCAGCACCGTCAGCATTACGGCGCTCACCGGCTCGCTCACTTCGTTCGCGCGGTCGTCGGACCACGCAGAGATGAGCTCGACGATCTCGGCAGGATCGATGTGGACGGGCGGCCTGGTCCGCAACAGATGCGCGAGCGAGTCCGCGACGAACATCGGCGGCTTCTCGTCGTTGAGGAAGTCGACGAAGTCGCCCTTCGCTCGACGTGCCAGATCCTTGTCGGGCTTCCCGAAATCGTGCGGTGTGGTGGTCATCGCAACCTCGGTCGAGACGGATTGCCAAACCCTTCCAGCTTCTTACGCCCCTCCGCCGGTCCAGTCAACACGCTGCTTGAGCGCACTACGCGCCTTTGATATCGTTCGGCACGATCCGCGCACGTCCCGTGACACGCCATCCATGAGGAGATCCTGCTGATGAAGCGTCGCTTCGCGTTGTTGTCCGTCATTGTCTGCGTCGTCCTCGCCGCCGCATGCAAACCGACCGTCGGCCCCACGATGACCAGCGGTGGCGTCGCGAATCCGCCGTTCCTCGGCCAACCGCCGCAGGACCCGTATGTTTTCAACGGCACGGGAACCTATGGCGGCATGTTCGTCATGTCGATTCCCAGCGATCCGGGCACGTTCAACCCCATCACGTCGACGGACTCGTCGTCGAATCAGATCATCCAGGGACCCGTGTTCACGACGCTCCTCGGACTCGACAACATCACGCAGGAGATCTCGAGCGGCATGGCATCTTCGTATGAAGCGTCGGCCGACGGACTGGTCTGGACGTTTCATCTGCGGAAGGGGTTGATGTGGTCCGACGGAACGCCGTTCACCGCGGCCGACGTCAAGTTCTCGTTCGACGTGACGTTCGATCCCAAGATCGACAACTCGGCCAAGAGCTCGTTCGAGCAATCAGACCACACGTATCCGCTCGTCGAGGCGGTCGACGACCTGACCGTCCGGTTCACGCTCAAGGAGCCGAACGGCGCGATGCTGATCAACGTGGGGACCGTCTACCTTGTGCCGAAGCACAAGCTGGAGGCCGCCTGGAAGGCGGGCACGTTCTCGAGCGCGTGGGGCATCGACGTCAATCCCGCCGAACTCGTCACGTGCGGTCCGTACCGCCTGATCGAATACGTCGCCAACCAGCGCGTCGTGCTCGAGCGCAACCCGTACTACTGGAAGGTCGATTCGAACGGCCAGCGTCTTCCGTACATCGATCGCGTCGTCATCGAGATCGTCGCGGATATGAACACGGCGCTGCTGAATTTCAAGGCGGGCCAGACGGACATGATGTACACCGTGAAGCCCGAGGACGTGCCGGGACTGCGTGCCGAAGAGGCCGCCAAGGACTTCAAGGTCTACGACCTCGGGCCGGGATTCAACGTGTACTACTTCATGGTGAACCAGAACCCTGGCAGGAGCGAGAAGTCCGGCAAGCCGTTCGTCGATCCGGTCAAGATCGCGTGGTTCACCGACGTCAAGTTCCGGCAGGCGCTGTCGTACGCGATCGACCGCGAGGCGATGGTGAAGACGATCTTCAACGGATTCGGGGTTCCCGTGTATTCGCAGATCTCGCCCGCGAACAAGGAGTGGTACGACGAGGCGTCGATCGTGAAGTATCCGCACGACATCGAGAAGGCAAAGGCCCTGCTGAAGGAGATCGGCATGGAGGACCGCGATGGCGACGGCGTCATCGAGGATTCAAAGGGCCACCCAGTGTCGTTCAAGCTGACGACGAACGGCGACAACAACCAGCGGATCGCGATGGCGACACTGCTCAAGAACGACTTCAAGGCCGTCGGCATCGACGTCAGCGTGAACGCGATCCCGTTCCAGTCCGTCATCAAGTCGTTGCAGGAGTTGCACGATTTTGACTCGGTCATCGGTGGCTGGCAGTCGGGCAATCCTCCCGATCCGATTCTCTCGAACAACATCTACCTGTCGAACGGATTCGTGCATTACTCGAACCCGAATCAGAAGACTCCTGCGACCCCGTGGGAAGCGCGCATCGACGAGCTGATGAACGCGAATCAGCGAACCGTCGACATCGCGGTCCGAAAGCAGCGCATCAAGGAGGTCCTCCACCTGTGGTCCGAGAACCTGCCGGAGATCGACCTCGTCGCGGCGAACTACTTCGTCGCGGCCAAGAACCGGTTCGGCAACTTCCGGCCGTCCGCGCTTCCCTACTACACGTACTGGAACCTCGATGAGCTGTATCTGACCAAGTAGGCACGAACCCGGCTGGCGTTCGGCGCCGCCGGGTTCGCTCATCCTATGAAGACGTTTCTCCTCCGCAGGCTTCTCGCGCTCCTTCCCCTGCTCCTTGCCGTCACGTTCATCACCCAGACTCTGCTGGTGCTTGCGCCCGGCGACTACTTCTCAAAGCTCGCCGAGAATCCGTCGATCACCGCAGCGCGGCTCGAGATGCTGCGCGCCCAGTATCACATCGACAGCGAGAACGTCTTTGTGCGGTATGGCTACTGGCTGAAGGGCGCGGTCCAGGGTGACTTTGGATACTCGTTCAAGTTCCAGGCGCCCGTCTGGTCGCTGATTGCCGACCGCATCGTGAACACGCTGATTCTCGCGATCGGCGCCCTGATCATCTCGTGGGGCCTCGCGATCCCCCTCGGCGTGATCTCGGCAGTAAAGAAGGACACGGTGTTTGACCGGCTCGCCGGCGGATTGTCGTTCGTCGGCCTCTCGATTCCGAGCGTCTTCTTCTCGCTCCTGATGGTCTTCTTCGCGCAAAAGTCCGGGCTGTTTCCCGTCGGCGGTATTCATAACCAGGTGTACTGGCAGTACTTCACGCCGTGGCAGAAGGTAGTCGACACGTTGTGGCACCTGGTCTTGCCCGCGACGGTGCTCGGCACGATCGGCATGGCGCAATACATGCGGCAGATGCGCGGCGAGATGATCGAGACGCTCTCGCAGGACTACATCCGAACCGCGCGTGCAAAGGGCCTCTCCGAGCGAAAGGTCCTGTTCGGACACGCGCTCGGGAACGCGATCAATCCGTTGATTACGCTCTTCGGATTCTCGTTTGCGTACCTGCTGTCCGGCGCATTCATCACCGAGTACGTCTTTTCGTGGCCCGGGATGGGACGGCTTACCGTCGAAGCGCTGCTGGACAAGGACGAACCGCTCGTCATGGCGTCGATCGTGATGCTGACCGCGATGCTCGTTGTTGGCAGCCTGCTGGCCGATCTTCTGCTCGCGTATCTCGATCCCCGGATCAGGTTGGAGTAGCCGTGTCGATCGAGCCCGAACCATCGGCCGCGCCGGCGCCACGCGCAAGCCGCACCCCCTGGCAGACGCTCTGGCTCAAGCTGCGGAAGAACCGCGCGGCGATGCTCGCGCTCTACGTGCTCGTCGCGCTGTACATGGTCGCCGTCTTTGCGGATTTTCTCGCGCCGTATCACTACGAGACCCTCGATCAGGATCGGCCATTCCAGGCGCCGATGCTCATGAGGATCCACGTCCGCGATGCCAGCGGGTCGCTTACGCGACCGTTCATCTACGGCACGCGCGTCGCCAATCCGTCGCTCAAGCTCTACGAGGACGACACGTCCGAGACCTTCCCGATCCGGCTGTTCGGCCGCGGCGACAGGCACGACCTGTTGTGGCTCGTCCCCACCGATCGCCACCTGTTTACCGTCGATGCGCCGGCGCGGCTCTACCTGTTTGGGTCGGACCAGTTCGGTCGCGACATCTTCTCGCGAATCCTCTACGGATCGCGCGTGTCACTGTCGGTCGGACTGATCGGCATTGCGATCTCGACGCTGATCGGCATGCTGGTCGGCGGGGTCGCCGGGTACTACGGTGGCGCGATCGACTTCCTGCTGATGCGCGTCGTCGAGTTGATCCTCGCGCTCCCGAGCCTCTACCTGATCCTCGTGCTGCGCCAGTCGTTCGGCTCGGACCTGACCTCCATCCAGATCTACCTGCTGATCGTTTTGATTCTGTCGTTCATCGGATGGGCGTCGGAGGCTCGCGTCATACGCGGCATGGTGCTCTCGCTCAAGGAGCAGGAGTACGTCGTCGCCGCCGAGGCGCTCGGGTTCAGCAGGATGTGGATCGTGGTCAAGCACATCCTGCCAAACACGCTGTCGTTCGTGATCGTGACTGCCACGCTCAGCGTGCCGTTCTACATTCTGGGCGAGGTCGCGCTGTCGTATCTCGGCGTCGGCATCCAGGAGCCCGAGGCCTCGTGGGGCAACATGCTCCGCGCGGCGCAGAACGTCAGCTACCTGACCGAATACACGTGGGTCATTACGCCGGGGTTCTTCATCTTTGCCGCGGTGATGGCGTGGAACGTGTTCGGCGACGGATTGCGCGATGCGGCCGATCCGAGGACCGAGCGATGAGCGGCGAACCTCTGCTCGAGATCCGGGGTCTGAAGACGTGGTTCGAATCGTCCGACGGCGTGTCGCGCGCCGTCGACGGCATCAGCTACAGCGTCTTCGACTCCGAAACGCTTGCGGTCGTCGGCGAATCGGGATGCGGCAAATCGGTCACGGCGTTCTCGATCATGCGGTTGATCCCGTCGCCTCCCGGGCGAATCGCCGGCGGCGAGGTCCTGTTTCAGGGCCGCGACCTGTTGAAGATCTCCAGTGCCGACATGCGTGCCGTCCGCGGCAACGAGATCTCGATGATCTTTCAGGAGCCGATGACGTCGCTGAATCCGATCCTCTCGATCGGGCGCCAGATCACCGAAGCGATCCTGCAGCACACCCACTGTTCGGTCGCCGAAGCTCGCGACCGGGCGATCGCAATGCTCGGCCGCGTCGGAATCCCGGCGCCGGAGCGCCGCATCGACGAGTACCCGCACCAGCTGTCTGGAGGCATGAAACAGCGCGCAATGATCGCGATGGCGCTCGTGTGCCGGCCACGGCTTCTCATCGCGGACGAACCGACGACCGCGCTCGACGTGACGATCCAGTCGCAGATTCTCGATCTCCTTGCCGAGCTTCGTGACGAGTTCAAGATGTCGGTGCTGCTGATCACGCACGACCTGGGCGTCGTGGCCGAGGTCGCGGACCGCGTCGTGGTGATGTATGCCGGCAAGATCGTCGAGACGGCGAGGGTCGACGACCTGTTCTCGCATCCCCTGCATCCGTACACCCGAGCGCTGTTCCGGTCGCTCCCATCGATCGTCACGCCGCGTGGAGCGCTCCCCGTCATTCCCGGCAACGTGCCGAGCCCGCTCGACTTTCCGTCGGGCTGCCGATTCCGCACTCGCTGCTCGATTGCGCGTGCAGAGTGCGCGACGATCGAGCCCGAGCTCGACGAGCTCCGGCCGGGCCATTCCGTCGCATGTCCGTTCACCGACGCGACAGCTGCGGGGTCCGCGACATGAGCGCCGCCCCGCGACCGTTGCTGGAGGTAACCAACCTCAGGAAGTTCTACCCGATTCGCAAGGGCGTCGTCCCGCACGTCGTCGGACACGTGCAGGCGGTCAACGACATCTCGTTCGTCATCGGACACGGCGAGACGCTCGGCCTCGTCGGCGAATCCGGCTGCGGGAAGACCACGGCCGGGCGCTGCGTGTTGCGGCTGATCGAGCCCACGTCCGGATCGGTGGTGTTCGACGGCGTCGACGTGACGACGCTTGGAACGCGCGACCCGCGTGGCTGCGACGGCGGATGCAGATCATCTTTCAGGACCCGTACTCATCGCTGAACCCGCGATACACCGTGGCCGAGATCGTCGGCGAAGCGATCCGGCTGCACGGGCTTGCGAACAGCCGCGCGGCTGCGCGCGATCGCGTCGGCGCGCTGCTCGAGCGCGTCGGGCTCGCGCGTGACGCGATGAACCGATATCCGCACGAGTTCTCCGGCGGCCAGCGTCAGCGCATCGGGATCGCGCGCGCGCTCGCCGTCGAGCCCGAGTTCATCGTGTGCGACGAGGCGGTGTCGGCGCTTGACGTGTCGATCCAGGCACAGATCCTGAACCTGCTCGACGAGCTGCAGCGCGAATTGAAGCTCTCGTATCTGTTTATCGCGCACGACCTCTCGGTGGTGAAGCACAGCTCGGATCGCGTGGCGGTCATGTACCTCGGCGAGATCGTCGAGCACGCGGCGACCGAGGAGCTTTTTGCAAATCCTCAGCATCCGTACACGCGCGCCCTGCTCGCCGCGATCCCGGTGCCGATTCCGGGACGAAAGCGCAGTGCGACAAGGCTGAAGGGCGATGTGCCGTCTCCGATCGAACCACCGTCAGGATGCCACTTTCATACGAGGTGTCCGTACGCGACCGAGGTGTGCACGGTGGAGCGACCAGAACTCGTGCAGATCGGACCCGCGCACTGGTCGGCGTGCCATCACATCGACGATCTGCCGCCGCTGGGGTGAGAGTTCACGCAGAGACGCCAGGACGCAGAGCCGCAGAGGCCATACCGTGAACCTCAGATGGTTTCCAGCACCGGCTTCAGCCGGAACCAGAAGCTCGAGCCGCCCTCGGGCCGCGTCGAGTACCCGATCTCGCCGCCCCACCGCTCCACCGTCATCCTGCAGAAATACAGTCCGAGCCCGACCGATCCCGACTTGGTCTTTCCCTGCGAGAACTTCTGGAACAGCCTCCCCTGCACGTCCTCGGGCACACCAGGACCCTCGTCGTCGACCGACATGCGAATCCACCCATCCTCGCGCGCAAGCCCGATGCGCACCGTCGAGCCCTTCGGGCTGTACCGCAGCGCGTTCCCGAGCAGGTTCGACAACACGCGTTCGAGACGCACCTTCTCGCCGACGACGTGCCAGTCGGCAAACGGGTCGATATCCGGATCGAGCTCGACCGTGACGCGCTGCAGCTTGAACGCCGGCGCCATCGCCATCGCGGAATCGCTCGCGATCTCGAGCGCGTCAGGCGCCTGCGATTTGTCGAACT
>JBGAKX010000023.1:22520-42800 GCA_044224215.1 Blastocatellia bacterium | reverse complement strand
GAGCCGTTGTTCGACCGCTCGGCCAAGCCGCTGACGCTGACCGAGGCGGGCGTCGTACTGCTCGGCTATGCGAACAGGCTGCTGCACATCCACGACGAGGCGACCGCCGACATCGCCCAGCTGCGCGGGCTGTTCCGCGGGCGGCTTGCGATCGGCGCGAACGAGAGTGTGTCGCTGTACCTGCTGCCACCGCTCCTGCTGGCATTCCGCGACGCGCACCCGGCGATCAGGATCGAGGTGTCCCGCAGCACGTCCGAGCGCATCCCCGCGGAAGTGTTCGAGCGAAACCTCGACTTTGGGTTCGTGTCGTACGAACCGGGCAATCCGGCGCTCGAATCGCGCGTTGTCAGGCGCGACCACATGGTGCTCGTCGTCGGTCCCTCGCATCCGCTTGCCGGCCGCACGCGCGTCTCGGTGCGCGAGCTCGGGGCGGAAGCCTTCATCGCGCACAACGTGAAGACGCCGGCGCGAACGGGAATCGTCGACTTCTTTGCGTCGCACGAGACGCCGCTCAACATCTCGATGGAGATTGCGACGCTCGAGACGATCAAGGCGTTCGTGGAACGCGGCGTGGGCGTGTCGTTTCTGCCGCACATCGTCGTCGCAACGGACGTCGCGAAAGGCCGCCTGGTCGAGGTTGAAGTCGACGAGCTCGACCTCTACCGTATCATCCGCATTGTGCACCGGCGCGAGCACACACTCTCGCCCGCCGCGCACGCGTTTCTCGACCTCGTCAGCTCCGGCGCCGACGAGTCGCCGTAATAGCCGAGCATTCGCGGATTCGACGGATTCCATGCCAAAACGACTCGAACTGTCGCGTGACGCCGCCCGAGCGCTGATGCTCGCAGTGCAGGGATTGTCCACGCGTCCCGAGGGGCCGGTCCGCCCGCGCGACGTGCTCGGCGCGATCCGGCGCATGGGCGTGCTTCAGATCGACACGATCCACGTGGTTGCGCGCAGCCCGTACCTGGTGCTGTGGAGCCGGCTGGGCGACTTCGATCAGCAGATGCTCGACCGACTGCTCGCACGGCGAAAGATCTTTGAGTACTGGGCGCACGAGGCGTGCTTCATCCCGATGGAGGACTACCCGCTCTTCCGGCGCTTCATGCTCGAGCCCGTGCGCGGCAACAACGCGTTGTGGATGAAGTGGATCGCGCAGAACGAGCACGTGACGCGGCGCGTGCTCGAGCACGTGCGTGCACACGGACCGGTGATGGCCGCGGACTTTGAGCGGACCGACGGACAGAAGGGCGGCTGGTGGAACTGGAAACCCGAGAAGGCGGCGCTCGAGCACCTGCTCACGACGGGCGAGCTGGCGATCGTCGCTCGCGAGAACTTCCATCGCAGGTACGACATCACCGAGCGCGGCATGCCGGCGTGCCCCGATGACGAGACGCCTTCGATGGAGACCGTTCGGCGCGAGCTCGCGTTGCGGACGGTGCGGACGCTCGGCGTGGCGCGGCCGCGGTGGGTGCCGGACTACTACCGGACGCCGAAACCCGGGAATGCGACGCTGCTGGCAGGCCTTGTCGAAGAAGGTGCGCTCGTCGAGGTGGAGATTTCAGAGCTGGGGACAGCCCTTGTTCATCCGGATAATCTGCGGCTGGCGCGCCGGGCCGCGGCGGGCCGGCTCGCGTCGGAGCACACGACGGTGCTGTCTCCTTTCGATCCGATCGTCTGGGACCGAGCCCGTGCGCTCGAATTGTTCGATTTCGACTACCGGATCGAGTGCTACACGCCGGCGGCAAAGCGTCGGTACGGGTACTTTTCGCTTCCGATCCTGAGTCGCGGAGCGCTCGTTGGTCGGCTCGATGCCAAGGCGCATCGCCGCGACGGGGTGTTCGAGGTGCGTTCACTGTACGTCGAGCCTGGTGTGGAAGTATCCGATCCGTGGTGCGACGACGTGGCCGGCGCCGTCATGCGGTTTGCGCGCTGGCACCAGACGCCAAGGGTCGTCGTCGGGCGCGTGTCGCCCGCTGCCGTGAAAAGACCGTTTGTGCGTGCTCTCAAGCGGGTGTAGACTGATCGACCTGGACAATTGTCCAGATCAGGCACACGCGGCAGGTCGATCCGGAGTGCCGGGAGCAGCAGATGTCCGAAGGATCACGACAGGCAATTCGCGGTCGCGGCGCGTCCGACAATCCGCCGAACCGTTTCGAGCGGCTCCACTATGCGGATCCGGTTGATACGGACGATCCGGACGACGAGGGGCCGTCGCCTCGGACACAGCTCTACCGCGACACGTCGCGCACGATCATCTCGACGAACGACAGCCCGGACGTCGGCTTTGACGCGAGCATCAACCCGTATCGCGGCTGCGAGCACGGGTGCGTCTACTGCTATGCGCGGCCGTATCACGAGTATCTCGGGCTGTCGGCAGGGCTCGATTTCGAGACCAAGCTGTTCGTCAAGGAGGACGCGGCGGAACTGCTGCGCAAGGAGCTTTCGAACCCGCGGTGGGAGCCGAAGCTGCTCTCGCTGAGCGGCGTCACCGACGCGTACCAGCCGGTCGAGCGACGGCTCGGGATCACTCGGGCGTGTCTCGAGGTCCTGGCCGAGTTCAGAAATCCCGTGTCGATCATCACCAAGAACCACCTCGTGGCGCGCGACATCGACATCCTCGCCGACATGGCCCGCGACAACGCGGCGTGCGTGGTGCTGTCGGTGACGACGCTCGACAAGGAGCTGCAGCGGACGATGGAGCCGAGGGCCTCGACGGCCGAGATGCGGCTTGACGCGGTGCGGGCGCTTGCGGACGCCGGTGTTCCCGTCGGCGTCATGGTCGCGCCGATCATCGCCGGGCTGACCGATCACGAAATCCCTTCGATTCTCAATGCCGCGGCCGAGGCCGGCGCGCAGTTCGCGGGCTACACCGTGTTGAGGTTGCCGCTCGGGGTCGCACCGCTCTTCGAGCAGTGGCTCGATCAGCACGTTCCGACGCGCAAGGAGAAGGTGCTGAACCGGATTCGCGAGATGCGGGACGGGCGGTTGAACGATTCGCGATTCAAGTACCGGATGAAGGGTGAGGGGATCTTTGCCGAGCAGATCGGGGCGCTCTTCAAGATGGCACGCAAAAAGGCCCGGATCGGCGCCGAGTATCCTCAGCTCTCGATCCAGGCCTTTCGCCGGCCTCACCCGAACGGCCAGCTTGGGCTGTTCGGGTGAGGGAGTGTTGTCCTAGTACCGGCGGCGGTACTGGGTGTTGTACTGGTTGCGGCGGAAGCCGTCGTTGTACCCCTGGATGAAGTACTGGCGGTACGTCTGCTGGTAGGTCTGCGCCGAGCCCCACGACGGATCAAACCCGTCGAAGCCGAACTGGAAGGCGCCGTGACCCTGCGGGTTCGGGTGGTTGCCCTGCGCTGCGTCGTAGGCGCCGCGCTGGAATCCCGAATTGTAGCCGCTCTGGCGCGCACGCTCGGCGACTTCGTTCGACGACAGGTCGCCGCGCCCGTTGTTGTAGTACGGATAGCCGTAGCCGTAGCTGGCGTTGTTGTAGCCGTAACCGTTGTTGTAGCCGTAGCCGTTGTTGCCGTAACCGTAGTTGCCGTTCCCGTAGTTGCCGTAGGACGGATACTCGCATCGCGAGCCGTTGTTCTGGCGGTAGATCCGGCCGGTGGATCCGTCATAGATGATCGGTCCGCTCCAGCCGGTGGTCGGGTACTGGTTGTTGTAACGATAGTTGTTGTTACGGTTGTTGCCGTTGTTCCCGTAGTAGGGCGCTCGGGGTGTCGGGGCCGCGACGCGAACGCGCGACCGGTCCACAACCTGGCCATTCGGGGTCACAACGACCGTGGTCGGCCGCTGAAACTGGCGCGCGGCCTGCTTCTCGGCCTTGCGCTCGGCCTTCTGTGCGGCCTTGCCGTTCTTGTCCCAGCCGAGATGTCTGCCATTGTCAACGCGTGCCTGCGCCGAGGCCGACGCCGATCCGGCGACAAGTGCCGAAAGCAAAACGAAGCCGGCTGCGGTTGTCCGCGCGGCCCGTCCGAACAGCGAGTAGGTTGTGAACATCATTGTCTGCGGTCTCCTTTTGGTGAGACGGAATCTCTAACCGGCGTCACTCAGTGCAATGACCGTGCCAGACAAAAAGCGCCCGTAAATAGGCGATTTCATGGAGATTGTCGTGTTTCCGCACGACGGTTTCCGGTGGGGGCATACGATATGGTGTGTACGAATCGTTCGCCGCAGAGCCGATCCCGTCAGGGATCGGGGGAACTGCACGGGGCGCGCAACGACAGACTCCACCGATCGCTCACCAGATAGACAATGCGGTCGAGAATGCAGAGCCGATCCCGTCAGGGATCGGGGGAACCGCACGAGGCGCGCAACGACAGACTCCACCGATCGCTCACGCGATCGGCTCTGCGTCAGGCGACTACCCCACCAGCGGGTAGTCCAGGCTGCGCCACATCTCGAAGCCACCGGCGAGCGGACGAACGCGCGTGATTCCCTGTCGCTTGAGGAGGAGCGCCACACGGGCGCTCGAGGCTTCGTTCGGTCAGGTGCAGTACAGCACGATCTCCCGGTCGCGCGGGATTTCGTCGTGCCGCGCCTCGACCTCCTCGGTCGTCATGCGCAGGGCGCCGGGGATCGTTCGCGGCTCCGCCTCGAATTCCATCGAGTGCCTCAGGTCCACGACGACCACGTCCTCGCCGGCATCGAGCCGGCGCTTCAACTCCTCGGGCTGGATGCGGTCGACGCGCAGCTTTGCGATGAAGCGCTGCCGCTGGTAGTACTTCCAGCCGAGGTATCCGGCCAGCGCGGCGAGCACGAACGCAAACAGCCACGACCCGAACTGGAGCGCGTATTCGGTGGCCGCCTCGATCTGGTCCGCAAAGATGTACCCCGTCATGATGTAGGCGAGGACCCACAGCAGCGTTCCGAGCGTGTCGTAGGCAATGAACCGGCCGAGCCGCATCCCGAACATGCCGGCCAGTGGCGGAGCAATCGTCGACAGGCCTGGAACGAACTTGGCCGTGACGAGCGTCTTGGCGCCGCGCTTCGCAAAGGTCTCTTCAGTCTTGCGGACGCACGTATCCGGCTCGAGCGAGATCCGGCACAGAAACGAGAGGACCCTCCCGCCCTTGATCTTGCCGATGTAGTACCACGTCACGTCGCCCGCGAGCGCCGCGACGACCGCGAGCCCGACCGAGACGCCGAGGTTGAGTCGTCCCGTGCCGGACAGCGCGCCGGCGGCCAGCAGCAGCGGAATGGCCGGCAGCGGCAGCCCCATCTGCTCGGCCAGTACCATGCCAAAGAGCAGCAGGTACCCGTGTCGCACAAGGAACTCGGTGGTCTCGTTCATCGCCGGTTACGTCCTATGCGTCCCGCGGACGTGCTGGGAATGATCAAGACCGCGACCCGTGGCCGCCGTGGCGGTACGGGTCGCGGCACGTGGTGGCCAACGCCGTGCGAGGCCTCAGGCCGTCGCGGCTTCGAGAACCGCGTTGAGCCGCGCCTCGAGCGCCGGTTTCGGCGCGGAGCCGACGATCTGGTCGACGACCTTGCCGTTCTGGAAGAACAGCAGCGTCGGGATCGAGCGCACGTTGAACCTGCTCGCCGTCGCTCCGTTCTCGTCGACGTCCAGCTTGCCGATCTTCACGCGTCCGTCGAATTCGGCCGCGAGCTCCTCGATGGTCGGCGCGATCGCGCGACAGGGGCCGCACCAGGTCGCCCAGAAGTCGACCAGGACCGGCTGTGTGCTGTTGACGACCTCCGACTCGAAATTGTCGTCGGTCAATGTGATGTACTTTGCGTTGTCCGCCATGTGTCCCTCCGTTGTTCTGTATCAGCTATGTCGATATTCCGTTCTGACACCCGGTGTCAGCCGTCGAGCGTCGACACAAGCGTCTCGACGATGTCGTTGAGCTTCCCGGGATCCGCGTCGACCTTTGAGATCACCACGAGTCCCTGCAGGCAGCATGTTATGAACTGGGCGAGCGCGCGGTCCGCGAGCGGACTCGTGACGCCGCCTTCGCTACGGGCGCGACGGATCGCCGCTTCGAACGCGTCCTCGGTTCGCCTGTAGTAGCTTGCGACCCTCGCGGCCGTCTCGACGCAATGCGGCGCCAGTTCGACCGCCGAATTGGTCATCAGACACCCTCGCCGCTCGGCGTCCGCGCCGGCACAGACGCCGTTGTTGCGGATCGCCATCTCGATCGCCTCCCGCGCCGGAATCGGGGCATTCAGAAACCTGAGCGTGCACGACAACACCGTGTCGTAGTACCGGTCGATTGCGGCGAGAAAGAGGGTGTGCTTGTCGCCAAACGTGTCATAGAGGCTGCCGCGGTTGATGCCCATCTCGTCGACGAGGTCCTGGACGGACGTGGCTTCGTAGCCACGCGACCAGAACGTCTCGATCGCCCGGTCGAGCACCGCGTCAGGATCGAATTCTCGTTTGCGGCCCATCACCCCTCCTTCGGGATTGGGGAAGGTAGCATATTCTGGAATGATCGGTCAAGTATTTTTCAGAGCCGCATGCTGAGGGGCAACATTCGACAATGTGAAATATTAAAACGTGAGGGGGAAGGCTGGCACGCTAACGATTTACAATCAACAATATCATACAGACTCGGCCTGATTGCGCATGAAATCGGCCGTCTTGGCAAACGCGTGAGCCAGGTGGCGCCGGACGCCCTCGTCGAGCTGGGTGTCGGCCATCGCCTGGGACATGCATTTCAGCCACTGGTCGCGCTCCGATACGCCGATCGGAAAGGGAAGGTGGCGCGCTCGCAGCCTCGGGTGTCCGTATCGCTCGACATAGAGCGGGGGACCGCCCGTCCAGCCGGAAAGAAACATGAACAGCTTCTCGCGGGAACCGGCGGTGCTCGGCGGATGGAGCGCGCGGATTCCGGCGAATTCGTCCTGTGTCTCCATCAGGTCGTAGAAACGCTCGACGAGGGCGCGGAGTGGTTCCGCGCCCCCGATGAGTTCGTACGGCGGCTGAGGCGTCTGCACGCGGCTACTGCGCGGTGACGCCGTCGGGCGCGGCCGGCAACGCGTGCTGCTCTTCGCCGTACATCTTCCGCATCGCGTAGATGTGGTAGAGCGTGCACGTCGGGAGCGCGTCGGTTCCGGGCATCAATTCCTCGAGCCCGCCGATCAGCATTGCGGGAAGCGTATCCCAGCGATGATAGATAAGGAGCAGGTAGAGCATCTGAATGGGAGCAAAGATCACGTCGCTCCCCTCGGACGCCACGGCGCCCGGGCCGAGCAGGTAGCCGAGATAGCTGCTACTGCCAATGAGATCCATACAGACGCTCAGGACAAAACGGGTCTTGTCCCACGGCGTGCGACCAACCAAACGATCCAAGGCCAATTCATCACCTCCGGGCTTCGGAATCATTCTAGCACCGGCCTGCCGGGGCATACCGGAACAAACGCCAACGCTCTGTTGGGAGTTCATAGGATGTTGCGCGGCGCGGCGCGTTGCATGCCCGGAACTACATTCTTTGCTCCGGTCGACATCTCGTCGGGCCACGACACGACCGGGGTGTGGCTAGTCGGCTGTCCCGGCTTGGCGTTCCGCCTCGCGCCTGATACCTCGCAGCATTCCCGGAAACACGATGTTGTGCAGTGGGAGCACAGCGTACCAGTACACGAGGCCCGCAAGCCCACGCGGGCGAAAGCGCGCGGTTTGGACGAGTCTCGCCCGGGATTCCCCTTCTTGCTCAATAGTGAATTCGAGCAGGGCGTCACCCGGCAGCTTCATCTCTGCCCTGAGCGCCAGCCTCCTGTTCGGCTCTACGGCCGTGACTCGCCAGAAGTCCACTGCCTCGCCGTAATAGAGACTCTCGGAATTCCGCCGACCACGCCTGAGGCCGGGTCCGCCGACGAGTCGATCGATCCATCCGCGGACGTGCCATAGAAAGTCCGCCGAGTACCAACCATGGCCGCCGCCGATCTTTCCGATCGCGCCGAACACCACGTCCGGCGACGCGTTCACAACAACCTCGCGCCGGTCGACGAAAACGGTTCCCCCGGCCCAGTCCGGATCCCCAGGCACGACCCCCGACGCCGACCAGACGGTTTCGACCTGATTCATCGCCGCAAGCCGCAGCGCGCGGTGAATGGCCTCACGCGCCGACAACAGCTGCTGCGGCATCAGACGGCGCGCCTCCGCGTCGTCTGCGACAACGCGGTTACGCAATCCCTCGGCCAGCGGTACGCCAATGTCGTTTGAGAGAGGCGTGACGAGCTGGATCCAAAGTGAGCTGAGCTTGGGCGTGAAGAACGGCACCGGAACAACGATGCGCCGGCGCAAGCCGAGCTCTTCGGCCATGATCTGCAACAGATCGACATAACGCAAAACGTCGGCACCACCGATATCAAGTGTGCGCCCGGTCGTCTCGGGTGTTTCGAGGCACATCACCAAATAGTTCAGGACGTTCCGGATCGCGATCGGCTGTGACTCGGTGTGGACCCATCTGGGAGTGATCATCACCGGGAGCCGCTCGGTCAGGTACCGAAGAATCTCGAACGACGCTGACCCCGAGCCGATGATCATCCCCGCGCGAAGGACCGTGACTGGTGTTCGATATGACTCCAGGATCCGCTCGACCTCGCGACGGGACGCAAGATGCTCGGAGAGCGCATCTCCCGAGCTTCCCAGCCCGCCGAGGTAGACGACGCGTTCGAGTTCGGCGACCTCGGCAGCTTCGGCAAAGCAACTCGCCAGTTTGCGGTCCGCCGAAGCGTAGTCCGACCCGTGTGAGAGCATCGAATGAACAAGGTAGAACGCAGGTCCGCAGCCCCGCATCGCCCGTGCCGTTTCCGCGACATCCGACAAGTCGCCGCCAACCAGTTCGACACGCGGATCGGAGGCCCATGGCCGGTCGGCGAGCTTTCGAGGCTCGCGAGCGAGGCAGCGGATCGGGTACCCGGCCTCGAGCAGCCGCGTCACCAGACGGCCGCCAACATAGCCGGTCGCGCCCGTCACAAAGACACGCGGTCGCACATCGTCTATGCCCGCTTCGTTGCCGAGACCGACGTTTGTGGTCATCTACATCACACGAAAACCGTCGTGCCCAGCCGCGAGACCGACGCACAGACTATCGCACGCCGGCGCCGTGCTTGCCCAGCACAGCTACTCGCTGGCGATGGTGTCTGAGGGCTGCGCGCGGACGTCCTCGATGGCAAGCGCCAGCGCGACGAACGTGTCGAGCCGCGCATCGGCTGACCGGACGCCCTGCGCCGCGAGCCGGATGCCATCCTCGTCGTCCGCCACAATGCTCGCCATCGTCTCGCGGAGCAGCAGGTCGCGCGCGGCGACCGGAACGTACGGCGAGACACGCGTCGCCCCGAACGTCGCAAAGTAGCTGTCGGGACCCGACGCCGAGCCTCGCGCGTCGGCCTCGTACTCCATCCTGTCGAACGCGGCGAGCGCGTCGCGCAGCAGCTCGAGCCCTCGCGCAGCGCCATCAATCCTCGCCACTGCCCGTGTCGCCGCGAGCAGGCCGCAGACGACTCGCGCATTCGGGCGGGCGGACGCAGCCGCGATGCGCGCCAGATTTGCAAGGTCGCCGGCCGCGTCCGCGTCGATGCCCGCAACGGCCGCGGCGCTGTTTCCCGCCGCCTCGCACCGCAACGCCGCGTCGCTCACGCGTGCCAGATACGCCGAAGCCTCGTAGGCGCGTCCGTCCGCGATCGCCTCCTCGGCGTACACGAGGTACGCGAGGTCCGTGGTCGCGTCGCGCCGCGAGCCACTGCGGATATCGGCGAGGATCGAGCGAACGTATTGTTCACGGCGCGTGCTGGCCCGATCGTGGGCGATCGCCAGCGCCGCCCGCTGGCGGAGCGCGTCGGCAATCGCCTCGTTCGGCGCCGTGTCGGCGAGATGCAGCAACTCGGCGGGCGTCGGCGGGCGCAGGTTGCGCACGGCAATGGTATTCGCAAGCGAGACGTCGGTGATCCGAGACACCGACACGGCCAGCGAGTAGAGCAGTTCGGCGGCGCGGTCCGTGTTCTCGGTCCGCCAGCTCCTGAACGCGTCGAGCAGCTCGTCCTGAATGTTCAACACGCGAATCACGGCATCCATGTCTGGAGCGCTGAGCGAGAGCCCGGACGGGGCGCGTCCTGCCGCGGCGTTCGCCATTCGCGCGAGCGACCGGCGCACGGACTGGAGCCACTCAGCGGCAAGCTCCATCGTCGACCGGTCCCCGAGCCGCACCGGATCGTCGAGCGACACGATGCCAAGTCTGTCGTTGAGCGCCAGCAGGACACTCAAGCCGTCCTGCTGCGCCCGCGCGAGCCGTACCGTGGCGAGTACGAGCCGGTACCTGTCCGGAGCGTCGAGTTGCGCGAGCAGTTCGGCAAGCTCCGGCGTGGCGACGCCCATCTGGACGCTTCTGCGCGCGAGGTCGGCCGCTCGCGCGGGATTCGTGATCGAATGGTCGATCCCGAGCCGCGCGAGCAGCGTTGCGAGACGATACCGGTCGTCCGCCGACCCGGGTGTAAACGATGACGCATACAGGATGGCGAGGTCGACGGCTCGCTCCCACGCATGACGCGCGTAAAGCTCGAGCGCAAACTCCATGTACGGGCGCGCGCTCGCGCCACGATCGCCACCCGCGCGAAGCTCGACGACGAGCACGTCAAAGACGCGTTCGAACGACTTGCGCGACCCATCCTCGTCGTAGTCCCACGCGATGTCGGCGACTCGCGCCATGCCCTCCGTCGAGCGAAGCGGGTTTCGTATCGCCGCCGCCGCATCCCGCGCCGTGTCGAGCGCCGCACCGATCGCGATCGTACGGTTCTGTTCCGCGTCAACGGCGGGCTCGACCTGCTGCCCGAGCGCTGTCGTGCGAACCGTGAGTGTCCCGCTCAACAGAACGCCGAGAACCGTGACGAGCAGTGCGCGTCGAGGCTGCATTGGATGCTCTGGGCCGACCGTGGAATTGCAGGTTTGCTCGTCGCGCAAACCTGGCCGTCGAATCGGGGGGACGTGTCGATGCTACCACGCCATGCGGCGTTACTCGAACAGCGTTGCGGCGTGCGCGTCACGGATCACGACCACCGCGTCGTACCCGAACATCGCGTCCTCGAGGCCCCGATCCATCGTGCCGAACTTGTGACCGGACACAAGTTTGCGGAGAGGTCTCAGGTCGAGCACGGACCAGCCTGCCGGCCCGGCCGCTTCGACGAGCGGCTTGATGTCCATGAAATCGAACGACCCGACCGCATCGATCGGCTTCTGCTTGTCGGCGACATTGCCGAGGAACGGAAAGTACGCATTCTGCGTCCCGGTCGCGGCAATGACCAGAATATGAAACGAGTGGGAGCCGTTCGATGTGGCGAGCTCCGACGCGAGATTCCCGATGTCGAACACGTTCGTCGCGCTGCGGCCGCGCTTCATGTGGAAGGCCCCGAATTTGAAGAGCACCCTCGGCGGCGCCTTCTCGACCCGAAGCGCCTCGCGGTAGTAGTTCATGAAGTGCTCCTTCATGAGGAGCGAGCGCTGGAGGTTCGACTCGTACCCGCGGCCGTCCGAGTTCTTGAGGTAGATCTCCCAGCTGACTCTCAGCTCGTGCAGAATCCGTCCGGCCTCGGATCCCGGCGACGCGCCGAATGCCTTGTCGAGACGATCGAAGTCCTCTGCCTTCGCCTGCACCAGAAACACGCCGCCGGGGTCGTGCTTCTCTACGATCCTGCCGAACTCGCCTTCGACCCGATGCAGAAACTCCGTCGCGACCGCCCTGGCCTGTCGGTTCGGAGCGAGCTCGACGAGGCGCTTGAAGTGAATCGCCGACGAGAGCACGAACTCCTGATCGAGCGCCCAGATCGCCGGCCGCGAGGACGGCGCGAGACGAACGGCGGTTGCGGCAAGCCGGCATTCCTCCTGCCAGCTGAAAAACGGCAACGAGAATGGATGTTCGCGGTTGAAGTCGGCGAACGCCCTTTCCGGATCGGAGCTTCGAGCCATGCGCTCGATGGCAGCCCCGCTGAGCGGCCCAACCTCGACTGCGAGATGCCGAAAACCGAGCGGCGCCGCCGCGCGATAGAGTGCGCCGACAAACTCCGGGATGGACCCGATCCCGTGGTCCTCGCCGACGAGGACAAACTGCGCGGTACGCGCCTCGTCGGTGAGAAACCGCCCACCCGGACCCTCGAGCTCGCCGTTCGCGACGGAGAACTCGTACCGGTGGCGCGCAAGCTCGTCGACGAGCGACAACGCGGGCTTCTTGTCGTCCGCGGCGCGCGCCGGAAGCGTCAGCAGGGTCGCGAACATCGCGGCGAACAGCGAAAGCGTAAGGTATTTCGTCATGAATATTGGACCTGGTCGCAAGTGAATCGCAGTCCGTAGTGATCCGGAGAAGATCACCTACGATGCGCGACCGGCAGATAGTTCCGCGGAGTTGTCGAAAGGCCGCGCCGGCAATCAGAAACTCGGCGGCGCCTGACCGAGGACCCACCGAAAAGCCCCGATGCTCACCGCCGCACCGCTCGCGACGAGCGCCGCCGCGCACCCCGCCGCCTGCAGCCTGCTCAGCCCGAGATGCGAGCGCAGCTTCACCATCCGGCGAATGTCGAGCGCGGCCTTTGCGGGCCCGAGGACCAGCGGCGCGAGCGGTCCGATGCGCCGGAAGAACCGCGTATGCGGCACCGTGTCCGGCGCGTTGCGTCGCAGATCGAGAAAGCAGTAACCCCAGTAGATGCTCCGCGCGAGGAAATACCGAAACGTCGGCGGATCGAACCGGTGCCTGCACGCCGCGCCGGGAATCAGCAACACGTACCGGCCCTCCTCGCGAAGCCGCGCAGCCCTCTTCACTTCGGATCCGTGAAAATGCTGGATCGCCTCGAACGGATCCGCAACGATATCGGCTCGGCGAACGGCCATGTTGCACATCGCCATTCCCGCGACACGGCACTCGGTGGAGCCCTGTTGGTGCGGGAAGTTGCGGACCGAAAATCCCGCAGTGAGGATGCCCGGATCCATGAAGAGCGGGCCCTGTGCCGCGAACATCTGCGCGTCGTGCCGCGCGAATGCGTCGAGCATGGCCTCGGCCCACGTCCGTGGTGGTGTGCAGTCCGAGTCCACATAGCCGACGATTTCGGCCCTGGCGCGCTCGGCTCCGAGGTTCTTCTGCGGGAAGTAGTACGCGCCCGGCGCCTCGACGACGCGGACGTGCGGCGCGCGTGTGCGCACGTCCGCTGCAAGCGTTGAATGAACCTCCGGGTTGACGATGACCAGCACCTCGTAGTCGTCGCGCGCCAGCGTCTGGTCGTTCAAGGCGTCAATTGTTGCAAAGACATCGTCGTATTCGCCCGGTCTGGTATTGGCCGTCTCTACGACAATCGATATCCGCGGCGAGTGCGCACGGACCTCATCCTGGCTGTCGTCGATCATCGGGGGCATCAGGGTCCACCGTCGGTATTCGCGAGACGTCGTCCGCGGCGCGTCTCACCGGCGATCATACGCCACCGCATGCAAATTGAGTCGCAACTGGCGGCCGTCGTGCGCACGCGCCTGAAGCCCGTTCCGGTTTTGTATTACTATGGCGACCGCACGACGTCCCGACCACTCGATGGAGGCCCCCCATGGGATCGTCCCGGAACCCCGCGCTTTACCAGATCAACACGCGAATCCTGCTTGGCGAGCTCAGCGCCAGGCTCGGCATCCACGCGACGCTCGAGGACGTCTCCGACAGCCTGCTCGACTGGATCGCGGGCGCCGGCTTTGAATGGGTCTGGTTCCTCGGCGTCTGGCAGACGGGCGAAACGTCCCGCGCGGTTTCGCGATCGAACGCCGCGTGGCGCGCCGAGTTCGAAGCAACGCTCCCCGACCTGACCGAAGACGACATCTGCGGGTCGCCGTTCGCCATCAGGGCGTACTCGGTTCGGCCCGAATTCGGCGGCAACGGCGCGCTCCTCAACTTGCGGCGACGGCTGGCCGACCGCGGACTGAAACTGATGCTCGACTTTGTCCCGAACCACATGGGGCTCGATCACCCGTGGGTTGTCGAGCATCCCGAGTTCTTCGTTCACGGGGACGACGGGTTGCTCGAGCGCGAGCCGCAGAACTACCGATCGGTCGACACGCCACACGGCCGTCTGGTCCTCGCCTACGGACGCGATCCGTATTTTGACGGATGGCCCGACACGTTTCAGCTCAACTACAGGCATCGCGGTCTGCGGGATGCGATGACTGGCGAGCTCGCACGCATCGCCGAGGTCGCCGACGGCGTGCGGTGCGACATGGCCATGCTGCTGCTTCCGGACGTCTTTCAACGGACATGGGGCGAGCGGTCGACTCCGGCGGATGGCTCCGAGCCCGTCGACGAGCCGTTCTGGCCCGCGGCCGTCGCCGCGATCCGCCGCCATCGACCCGAGTTCGTCCTTATGGCGGAGGTCTACTGGGACCTCGAATACGTGCTGCAGCAGCAGGGCTTCGACTACACCTACGACAAGCGGCTGTACGACCGCCTCCACGAAAAGAACGCGACGGAGGTTCGCGGACACCTCATGGCGGATGCCGACTTCCAGCACCGGTCGGCACGCTTTCTCGAGAACCACGACGAGAAGCGCGCGGCCGGGGCGTTCGAGCCCGCCGTTCACGAGGCCGCCGCGATCGTGACGTTTCTCGTCCCCGGTCTGCGCTTCTTCCACGAAGGCCAGTTCGAAGGCCGGCGCGCGCGCGTCTCGATGCATCTCGGCCGGCGTCCCGCCGAGCCCGTGGACACGGCACTCAACGGCTTCTACACGAGGCTGCTCGATTGTCTGCGGCACCGCGCCGAGGTCCTCGACGGGTCGTGGCGACTGCTCGAATGCCGGCCGGCGTGGGACGGCAATGCGACGTCAGCGCAGTTCGTCGCGTTTTCGTGGGAAGGCCAGTCGGGACACCGGCTGCTCGTGGTCGTGAACTACGGGCCAAACGCGGGCCAGTGTTACGCGTCGGTTGCGTTTGCCGGTCTCGAGGGGAAGAGCGTCGAGCTGCGCGACCTCATGAGCACGGCCGCGTACACGCGCGACGGCGACGAGCTCGCATCGCGCGGGCTCTACCTGGACATGCCGGCGTGGGGCTACCACGTGTTTGCCGTGACGACGGAGCCGGTCTAAGTCAAACCACACGGGGTTGGGCTGCGGCGTCTCACGCAAGGGCGTGAAACCTCCTGTTCCAATGTCCGATGTTCTGATTTAGCCGGGCTCCAGGCCGAGATAGATCGACTGGCGCGGTTTCGAGAAGACGCGGCGCACCATCGGCACGAATGCGTCGAGCTGCATCGGCTTGGCCGTCACGTCGAACGCGACGTTGTCATAGAGCTCGCAGAAGCGCGCCGTCTGCGTGAAACCGGGGTGGTCGCGGAACTGGTCGCGCATGTTCCGGTCGAGCCCGACGTAGTGAAAGAAGTAGTAGCCCTGGAAGATCGCGTGGTGCGCGACCATCCAGTGGTTCTCGTCGGACACGAACGGCCGCAGGATTGCCGCCGCGATGTCCGCGTGATTGAGCGCGCCGAGCGTGTCGCCGATGTCGTGCAGCAGGGCGCAGACCACGTACTCCTCGGACTCGCCGGCGCGGTGCGCAAGCGTCGCCGTCTGCAACGAGTGCTCGAGCCGGTTGACGGGAAAACCGCCGTAGTCGCCTTCGAGAAGCATCAGGTGCTCGAGGACCCGGTCCGCGAGGCCCGCGGCATGTTTCAGAAACGCGCCGCCGATGATCGCCCAGTCCGCGGCGGTGCTGTCCTTCATCGTCGTGAAGGTCGCTCTCGGTTCGGTTGCGTGCTCGCTCATCGACGACTCCTTTGCGACCGGCGCCCGATCGTTCGCCGGAAACTACGATCTCGAGTAGAGATCCACGATCCGCTCGATCGCACGGCGGCAGACCCTGCAGAACCCGACTTCGTCGCGCGTGAACATGATGCAGTCCGCCTCTGGACGGTAGAGTCCCTTCGCCTCGTAGCCGGCGCCCTCGAACGCGCCGACCTTGCCGGAGTATTGCATCGACGACAGGAACTTGGTCTCCCACGTCTGCTGCTCCTGGAACAATGCGTTCATCGTGGACTCGGGAGCACCCGTGGCGCGCAACTCGCGACGCTTCTTCTGGGCGGCGTAACTGTTCTCTTCGAAAGGCTTGCGGTCCCACGGTGTCGGAAGCGGCGTTCCGGCCGTGACGAGATCTCGCCACTTCAGCTTCGCCGGGTCATGGAGCGCCGTGATGTTCGGCTCCCACGGCTCGGGTTTCTCGGCGGCGCCGGTTTCGTACGCGACGTCGGACGTGTAGTACTCGTCGGCGAGCGCTGCGAAATGGTGGCCGAACTCGTGGACAAAGATGTACTCGGCGTAGGCGGTGTCGACGGCCGTCGTCGCCTGGTCGTTGAAGATGCCGCCGCCACCGTACTGCTCCTCGTTCACGAGAATCTCGACGAACTCGTACGGGGCCGAGGACGCTATGTCGCGAAACGACTTGTTGTCGAGCGTCAGGACGTAGCGTTCGCTGTCAAAGACGTTGTACACGGCTCCAACGCGGGTCCGGCGCGGCTGGTTCGTGCGCGGCTGGTGGGCGCCGCTCTCGGCATCCGCCACCTCGAGGATTCGAACGTTGAAATCCGTCATCCGTGATTTGAACGGCTCGGTTGCGAAGAGCTTTGCCACGAGGCGCTTCGAATCAGCGCGAAACTTGGGCATCTCGGCGGCAGTGTAGCCTTCGCTGATCAGAAGAAGGTCAACCTTGTCGGACGGCGGGCCGTTGTCGATGAGCGACGTGACCGTGCCTGCCGGCGCGCGGTCCGCGCTGTTGACGAAACGGGAGTTCGGATCGACCAGCGTCGACCAGATCTCCCGAAACGTGTTGTCGGGCTGGCGCTTCTTCAGAATGACCTGCACCGTGTCCTTCGGCCACGGGAACCGCAACGACTCGCTGAAGGTGCGGTATGCGTCGCGCGCTTCCGGGGTCGTCTCCCACTCGCCGTAGACGCTTGCGAATCCGCGCGAGTAGATCGCCTGGTTCGTGTTCGGATCGATGACGACAAAGAAGTACTTCCCGAGATTGGTGTCGTCGCGCAGGCGCGTGCGGCTTCCGGCCCATGGCCCGTCGGAGACGACGTCGTCGAGACTGACGATCTCGGTGCCGGCCTTGCCGGTGTGGAAGTAGTCGACGCGCATCGTCTTTGTCGTGAAGAACTGGTCAAAGGTCGACGGGCTGGCGGTTGCTGGGCCGGGTGGTGCAAGAAAGAGGAAGGTGACGAAAGCGAGTAGGGCGGTTTTCACGTAGTCTCCTGGGCTGAATGGTCACAAGTGGCACGCAATGAGATTCCCGGAGGATTGTCCCCAGGATCGTCATCGTCGGTCGTGTCGTCGTCATCCGGCGCCATGTCGTCGTCGGGCGCCGTGTCATCGTCAGGCGCCATGTCGTCATTGGGCGCGGTGTCATCGTTCGGCGCCGTGTCGTCATTAGGCGCGGAGTCGTCGTTCGGCGTCGTGTCGTTGTTCGGCGCGACGTCGTTGTTCGGCGTCACGTCATTCTTTGGCGCGACGTCCTTCTTCCTGGTCACGTCGTTCTTGGGCGCGACGTCATTCTTGGGCGCGATGTCGTTCTGCGGCGACTGATCCTTGTTCTGCCCTTCGAACGCCACGAGTGTGAGGGTGGCGACCACTGCGAGCGCCCAATGTTTCATGTGCCGCATACCGGGAGTTTGCACGTCGAGCGCGCCGAGGGCAATCTCGACGGCCACCCGATCGTGGACACGCGCCGCGTTCGGGCGCGAATCGATCGGCCAATTCGATTACACTGGGGCGCCCAGGAGGAACCTGTGAAGACAACACGCCTGATCGTCGCGTCGTGCACCGCAGCGCTGCTGTCGGTTGCCATCCCCTCCATCGCTGCGCGAGCGCAGCAGCCCGACACCGGTGCGACACTCTTTGCCGGTATGCGCTGGCGGTCAGTCGGACCGCTGCGCGGTGGGAGAACAAAGGCATGCTCGGGTGTTCCCGGTCAGCCAGGGACCTTCTACATCGGCGTCTGCAACGGTGGCGTCTGGAAGACCGACGACTTTGGCCGCACGTGGCAGCCGGTCTTCGACGGCCAGCCGACCGGCTCGATCGGCGCGATCGCCGTCGCGCCCTCGAACTCGAGCATCGTCTATGTCGGCAGCGGCGAAGGGCTGCAGCGCCCGGATCTCTCGACCGGCGACGGCATCTACAAATCGATGGACGCGGGGGCCACGTGGACACACCTCGGGTTGCGCGACGGCCAGCAGATTCCCCACATCGCCGTCGATCCGCGCAACCCCGAGCGGCTGTTCGTCGCGGTCCTTGGCCACCCGTACGGGCCCAACGCGGAGCGCGGCATCTTCCGCTCGACCGACGGCGGGCTCACGTATGAGAAGGTGCTCTTCAAGGACGAGAACACGGGAGCGTCCGATGTCGAGATCGATCCGCGGGATCCGAGCGTCGTGTATGCGGCGTTGTGGGAGGCGCGGCAGGGGCCGTGGGAGAACGCCGCGTGGAGCGGGACGGGCGGCGGCATCTTCAAGTCGACCGACGGCGGAACGACGTGGCGACAACTGACAAAGGGGCTTCCGGATACCGGCGTCATCCAGGCGGACATCGCCGTCGCGCCGAGCGCTCCAAACCGGATCGTTGCGACGGTCGCCAGCGCGCAAGGCGTCGGAATCTACCGGTCCGACGACGCCGGCGAGACGTGGGTGCAGATCACGACCGATCCGCGACCTGCACGCAGAATCGGCGGCGGGGACCTGCCCGTCCCGACGATCGATCCGCAGAACCCGGACGTCGTCATCATGTCGACCGTCGTCGCGTGGCGTTCGACAGACGGCGGCAAGACGTGGACGGCGTTTCGCGGCGCGCCCGGCGGCGACGACTACCAGCGGGCGTGGATCGACCCAAACAATGGAAACATCGTGCTGCTGACCAGTGATCAGGGCGCCGTCGTCACCGTCAACGGGGGGCGCACGTGGAGCTCGTGGTACAACCAGCCGACGTCCCAGATGTACCACGTGTCGGCCGACAACGACTTTCCGTACCGCGTGTGCAGCGGCCAGCAGGAGAGCGGTTCGGCTTGCGTGTCGAGCCGCGGCGATGACGGACAGATCACGTTCCGCGAGTGGCATCCGGTCGGCGCCGAGGAGTACGGCTACGTTGCGCCGGACCCGCTCGATCCGGACATAGTTTACGGGGGGAGGGTCGAGCGGTACGACCGCCGCACCGGACAGGTGCAGGAGGTCGGCCCGATGCCGATCCGCGGCGCGGGCTACCGGGTCGTCCGTACGCAGCCGGTGATCTTCTCGCCCGTCGATCCGCACGTGCTCTACTTCTCTTCGAACACGCTATGGAAGACGACCGACGGCGGCAACAACTGGCAACAGATCAGCCCCGACCTGACGCGAAAGACGTGGGATGTGCCGGCGAACGTCGGCAAGTATCGCGACGCCCCGACGGCAAAGCCGACGCAGCGCGGCGTTATCTACACCGTTGCTCCGTCGCCGATCGACGGACAGCGCATCTGGGTCGGCTCGGATGACGGGCTCGTGCACGTGACGACGGACGGCGGCCAGAACTGGCAGGACGTGACGCCGCCGCAGCTCGTGCCGTGGGCAAAGGTCTCGATCCTCGAGGCGAGCCACTCAGACCCGCAGACGGCGTACGCCGCGATCAACACGCTCAGGCTCGACGAGCTCACGCCGTACATCTACCGCACCCGCGACGGCGGAAAGACCTGGACACGGATCACGAACGGCATTCCTGACGGAGCGACCGTGAACGTCGTTCGCGAGGATCCAAAACGCAAGGGCCTGCTCTATGCCGGCACGGAACGCGAAGTGTATGTCTCGTTCGACGACGGGGATCATTGGCAGTCGCTCAGACTGAACATGCCGTCGTCGTCGGTTCGGGATCTGCTCGTCAAGGACGACGATCTGATCGCGGCAACACACGGACGGGGCTTCTGGATCCTCGACGACGTCACGCCGCTTCGCCAGATCGACGACGCGGCCGCGCGTGCGGACGTCGTGCTGTTCCGGCCGCAGGACGCGGTTCGCGTGCGCTGGAACATGAACACCGACACGCCGCTTCCGCCCGACGAGCCGGGAAGCGCGAATCCTCCCGATGGCGCGATCATCGACTATGTCCTGAAGAACGATGCGATGGGACTGGTCGTGCTCGAGATCCTCGACGGTTCTGGCGCGCTCGTGCGGCGCTATTCGAGCGCCGACGTGGTCGAGCCCGTCGATCCCGGCAAGCTCACGATTCCGCCGTACTGGGTGCGGCCGCCGCAGCCGCTGTCGGCCGCGGCCGGGATGCACCGGTTCACGTGGGACATGTACTACACGC
>JBGAKX010000023.1:0-22505 GCA_044224215.1 Blastocatellia bacterium | reverse complement strand
GGACATGCACTACACGCCGGCGCCGGGCTCCGATCCCGACTACCCGATCTCGGCGATAGCTCATGACACGGCGCTCGCGCCGACGTCGCCGTGGGCGATGCCGGGGCAGTACACCGTCCGGCTCACGGTTGGCGGGCGGCAGTTCACGCAACCGCTCACGATCAGGATGGATCCGCGCGTGAAGACGCCGCTCGCCGGACTCGAACAGCAGTTCGCGCAGTCGATGCAGGTCTATGGCGCGATCGGCCGCCAACAGGCGATGCTCGACTCGGTGCGCGCGGTACGCGCACAACTGAAGGCGCTCGCGGCGCGCGCTGGTGAGACCCCCGCAGGCAAGGCGACCTCGGATGTCGATGCAAAACTCGCAGCGCTCGAAGGCGGCGGCGCGCCGGGATTTGGCGCGCCCGTGACGACGACGACGCTCACGGGCATCCGGGCGGTACTCGACGGGTTGCTCGAGCTGTTGCAGGGCGCCGACGTCGCGCCGACGTCGCAGGCGTCGAAGGCGGTCGCCGATCAGGTGCGCGCTCTTGCGGATCTCGAGACACGATGGAAGGCACTCCAAGTTTCCGAGCTCCCGGGTCTGAACACAGCGCTCACACAGGCTGGGCTACCGGAGGTCACGCCAAACCCCTGATGACGAGACGAACTCAACGACCGGTCCCCCCAAATCCCACTTGGCATTGACCCTGCCGTGTGCGCCATGGCAACATCCCGTCTCCAAAAATCCCTCGTCCCAATCCGTCGTGAAACAAGCAAGAGGAGTTGTGTATGGTGAAGGGCCAGTTGTTTGTATCGGATAAGACTGAACAGCGTCAGTCGCGAGCTTTCGCCTCGTTTGTTCGAGTGATTCGTGTCACCGGAGTTTGCATTGCCGTGTTGTTCGCGCTGTTGGTGGTTGCCGATGCGGCGAAGGCGCAGCCTCTTGGTCAACTCACGATGAAGAGCGACACGAAGCGCGAGTACATCGGCGCGGGGCGGTCGTGGAATGTTGTGAACGGATCGTGGAGCTCCCAGCTTTTTGATTTAGATCAGGATGGGAACGTGGATTTTGTTCGAATCTACGTGGATAACGTGTCGACAGCTGATGGACTCTTTTGGGGTCTTGATTTCGGAACAAACCAGCTTCACCGGCCGATGGCTCCCGGTTCCTACCAGAATGCCGAACGTGCGTCGTTTGCCGGTGTCGGACATCCCGGACTCGACGTGGGCGGCGACGGACGCGGGTGCAACACGCTGACCGGATCGTTCGAAGTGCACTACGTCACGATCGACTACTCTCGCGGGACGCCGCGGCTCACGGCATTCGCGGCGTCATTTGTACAGTATTGTGAAGGTATGACACGGAACGGCGCTCTTCGCGGGACGATTCAATACAGGGACGATGACGGCCCGATCACTTCGCTTCCTTACATATCGAGCGCGAAGTACAAGCCGGGCTCGGATTTGCTCAAACTGCGCGGCGACAGCTTCCTTCCAGGCGCTTACGTCGAAATCGATGGGACCCGGTACGAACCGTCGACCGTAAAAACTGAGGTTTTGAAGATTAAGAACGTCGTACTCGCGCCAGGATTTCACGATGCGGTAGTGGTCAATACCGATGGGGGAAGGAGCTTTCCGTATCAGATCGCGGTGTACTCGAAGACACAGCTCGACTGGGACGATCCCGCATTGGGTGATTTGCCCGAGGACGACGAATCGGACGATTCGCAGTAACCGCACGTTGATGGTACGAATGCCGGCTGGCACGCGAGTGCCTTGGCCGGCATTCGTGCGTTTGGGCAGTATTTCGTGACTTCGTTCTGTCGGGTCACTTCGAGCACCGGCTCGCGTTTCGCGTCGACAATCCCGCAGCCGCACTCTATTGGAAATCACATAATATGGTGACCGTCGCTGAATAAACTTGCCTGTTTCCATAACGCTGTAACAAGCCGTGGCCGCCGACGCATTCGACGAAGTGCGTATCTCGCGTGGTCACTGAGTTCACCAACCGATTTCGGACAGAAATTCGGGAGTTCGTGTTGTTTCCAATAGCCCCACAAGTATTCGACCGGGTTCAGCTCTGGCGCGTAGGCTGGCAACCGATCGAGCTCAAGACGCCCACCCTGCGCGGCGACGAATTCCTTGACCATCTTGCTGCGGATCGGGTTTGGGAGCCCGTCCCGGATAACGAGGAGATCGCCAGGGACGAACCTTGTTACAGGCCTGTCCCCACGTCATGTGTGTGCAAGCGGTTTCCCGAGGGATCTGCGCCTCGGGAAACCGCTCGGGTGCGGCGTAGTCTCTGACCTGCCAGATATCAGAACTCGAACCCGAGCCGCACCGCGACGCTCCGCGGCGGTATGTAGTGCGTGCCCGAAAAGACCGACAGGAAGTTGTACAGACGGTCCTGGTTCGTCAGGTTCAACGCGCTGACCTGGAGACTCAGCGTGCGGTTCTCGCTCGTGTACAGCTTCTTGCCCGCGGAGAGATTCAGCACAAAGCGAGGCTTCACCCGGATGGGGTCCTTGCCGAGGTCCACGAGCGCGAGACCGGGAGCGAGGTCCGGGTTTGAGAGCACCTCGTTGACGTCGCCGATGTCGGTCGGGAGCCCCGAGTCGTATCTCCCCTCGAAGGTGGCGAAGACGCCAAGCTTTTCGGTGCTGTCCCACGCGACGAGGAACGAGCCCGCCACGGGTTCGTCGTGGTCGAGTGCAAACTCCGTCGCCTCGCTGGTGATTCCGGTGAGCGCCTCGTCGCTCAGCAGCAACCCGCCGACGATCGGCGGGAGGCCGCGCGCCTTGGAGAGCGTGAGCGAAAAGTCACCCGAGAATCCATGGTGCGGAAGCACATTTGCACGAAACTCCAGGCCGCGCACCGTGCCCGAGGCAAGCGCAACGGGAAAGACGACGCCCGTGTTGAGGAACTGGCTGTCGTCGGCAATGAAATCGATGTTCTTGGCGTACACGGCCACGTCGAATGTCATCAGGTTCGCGACGCGCTGCGAGATGCCCGCCTCGAACCAGTTGCCACGCTCGCCGGGGATGGGCCGAACGCCGACTCCGCCAAGCGCCGCAAGCTGGTCCGGAGGAATGAGCGCCGCCGCCTGCGCCGACGTCGCGAGGAGGATGTTCTCGTTCGACGGCGTCTGAAACACCCGGTTGTAGGAGAAGCGCACGACGGTGTTCGTCGTGAAGCGATACGCGATGCCAAAACGAGGGCTCCACGCGTGCTCGACTTCGATCAGGTGGTAGTTGTCAAACCGCAACCCGCCGCTCACCGACAGGTTTCCGTGCGTCCACACATCCTGGCCGTAGAAGCTGTACTCGTGCCCCGTTGCCTTCTGCGAGAAGTTGAAAAAGCCCCCGCCGCGCGTGAGATCGTATGGCGCCAGGTTCGGGTTGTAATCGGGCGAGCCGGGCGGATTGAACTGCGGGTCGGTGATCGCGAACGAGAAGTTCTCCGAGATTGGAAACGCGAACGAGTCCGTCCCGAACTTCGCGTTGTGACCGTGACCGGCGTACGACAGGCTCGCGTTCAGTCCGTACGACGTGAGGTGGCGCTGCTGGCTTGCTTGGAGCGGCGTGTCGAACAGCGAGGACAGGAGGTCCGCGTTGCTCGTGCGGTAGTACGGCGCCACATTGAGCGTCCAGTTCGCGTTGAATACGTGAAGCCACGACGGATAGATGGCGACGTCGCGTATGTACTGCCGCTGGTTCTGGCCGGCCAGCTCTTGCGACGGCAGGTTTGGCACGTCGAACAGGGATCTCCCGCCCGACATCGTGACCTTGAAGATGTCGGACTCGGAGGGCGTCCAGTCAAGCCGCGTGAAATAGCGCTGGCCGTTGCCGTTGTCGTGGAATCCCTCGTCGCCCGCGACAAGTCCGTACCCGGACGCGTTCTGGAAGGGCGAATCCAGATAGCGTCGCGACTGCGAGTACGACGCGCTGGCAAAGATGCCGACGTCCTCCCCAACTTTGCCGCCGCCCTGAATCGACGTGTCCCACGCGGAGAAGCTCCCCGCACCGATCGAGATGTTGCCAAAAAAGTCCCGGCCCCCGCTCAACCCGGACTTGGACGATAGGTTGATGACGGCGGCGACCTTGTTGCCGTACTCGGGCGGAATGAGGCCCGAGACGAGGCTGACGCCGTCGACGTTCTGGGTATCCAGACTGTTGGCAAAGACCGTCGACATCTGGTCGGAGACCTGGACGCCGTCGACGACGAACGACGCCTGGTTGTGCGCTCCACGTGGATGAAACCGGCCGTTTTCGTCCGAGACGATTCCCGGGAGGTTCAGGAGCAGACCCTCCATCTGTTTGGCCGGATTCGAAATCGGCAACTCCGAGATCGTCGCGCTCGTGACATTCGCGGTCGCGTCGGCGCCGATCTGTTCGTCACCGGCCGTGACCGTGACTTCCTCATGCGCGCCGGCGGGACTCAGCGAAATTGGGAATTCGACCGGCTGGCCGGTTCGAACCGAGATGTCGTTCGTGGCGCTCGCAAACCCGACGGCGGTCGCATCCAACCTGTAGTCGCCAAATGGGACGTTGTAGAAGCGATAGGCGCCGTGTTCGTCGGTGTGTGCAGTCTGTGAGTACCGCGAGGACGTGCCTGCGAGCGTCAACGAGACGCCCGCAATTGCTGCGCCGGCCGCGTCCGTGACAGTGCCACGGACGACGCCTGACGACTGTGCGTTCGCAACGTTGATATTGATGAATATTGATACGAGAACGAGCAGAGCGGCCGCGACCGCGCGTTGAAATACAACCCGATTCATAACTCTCCTTGAGCGTGATCGCACGAACAGCCCCGCAGATGCGGGAGCGCGCCGGCGCGTACGTCTACCGTCCGCGCCGATTTCGAGTCACGAGGGAATTAGAGACGGGAAGGAGGGCCCCTGCCGGGAGGCAGGTTCTGGACGCCACAAAGAACTGCGGCGAGTCGGGCAATCGGAACTTCAGGCTCTGCAACGGGAACGACCAGCACTGCAGTCGGGGCCGCCTGCTCGAACAGGAACCCGTGCTGGAGCTGGCACGACGAGCAGCTTTCGTGGCTGGGCGCCGTGCCGTGTGACGTGTCGGCGGAATCAATCCGAACGACGGCGCTCGCGTCTCTCGCCGCGAGCTGCACGCGCTGACCGTGCAGGAGATGCACGGCGACGGCGTGGCCAAACGTCAGCAGCATCACCAAGCCGAGCAGGCGATGCATGCGCGGAATCCGCACTCCCTGTCGTGGTTGACTCATCACTCTACGCTGAATGCCAACGCATGAGCCTAGGCGGTCGGTCGACGGCTGTCAAAGACAAAATCGCGTGTCGGCAATGCCCTCCGGCCAAACGCTTTGCTACATTGATGCCCATCCGTCTTCAAGGCATGCAACGTACCGCGTCGCTCGAGACTTCATCGGAAAGGTCTGGATAAGAATTGGCTGTGATAAATCCCGTGAAATCGCTCACGCTTCTTCTGGTGTTCTCGCTACCGGCAGCTGCGCAGCAATCCGCCAGACACGCAAGCTCGACGAGGTCCCAATCCGCCGCGCCGGTGACCGCCGCGCGCGTTCGGGCGGAGTTCCTTCACGCCTGGCGCGACTACAAGCGCTATGCGTGGGGGCACGACGCGCTGAAGCCGCTCACGCGAAAACCGCACGACTGGTACGGCCAGTCGCTCCTGATGACGCCGGTCGATGCGCTCGACACGTTGATCCTTATGGGCCTCCGCGACGAAGCGGCCGAGGACCGGGCGCTCATCGTGCAGAAGCTGTCGTTCGACAAGGACATCTACGTCAAGAATTTCGAGATCACGATCCGGCTGCTTGGAGGGCTGTTGTCCGGGTATCAGCTCACCGATGACAAGCGGCTGCTCGCGCTTGCGGTCGATCTCGGCGACAGGCTGCTGCCCGCATTCGGTTCGCCGACCGGGTTGCCGTACGTCTATGTGAACCTGAAGACGGGCAAGGTGCGCGGCCGCGAAACCAACCCGGCCGAGACCGGCACGCTGCTCGTCGAGTTCGGCACGCTCAGCAAGCTGACGGGCAATCCGGCGTACTACGAGAAGGCAAAGCGCGCGCTCGTCGAGACGTATCGGCGGCGGTCGCCGATCGGGCTCGTCGGGCAGGGAATCGATGCCGAGACCGGACAGTGGACCGATGCGGGCTCGCACATCAGCGGCGGGATCGACTCGTACTACGAATACCTGTGGAAGTGCTGGGTGCTGTTCGGCGACGAGGACTGTCTGGCGATGTGGCGCACGAGTATCGCGGCAGTAAACAAGTATCTTGAAGACGACGTAAACGGCGAGCTGTGGTACGGCCAGGCCGACATGAACACGGGTGCCCGGACCGGAACGACGTACGGCGCGCTCGACGCGTTCTTCCCCGCGGTCCTCGCTATGTCGGGCGACATCAAGCGTGCCGAGCGGCTTCAGGCGTCGTCATTCAGGATGTGGACGCTGCACGGCATCGAGCCCGAAGTCCTTGACTACCGGACGATGCACGTCGACGCACCCGGCTACCCGTTGCGACCCGAGATTGTCGAATCGACGTACTACCTCCACTTCTACACGCAGAGCGGTCGGTATCGTGAAATGGGGCGGACGCTGTTTGACGACTTCGTCCGGTACTGCCGGTCGGACGTCGGCTATGCGGCCCTTCGCAACGTCGTCACAAAGGAGAAGGCCGACGACATGGAGAGCTTTGTCTTTGCCGAGACGTTCAAGTACTTCTACCTGTTGTTCGCTCCGCCGCGGACGCTCGATTTCAAAGGTGTCGTGTTCAATACTGAAGCGCATCCGATTCGGCGAACCTGGACGAACGCGCAACCGCACGGTCGCGCGGCAATCAGTCGCGAGAGGTCACTGGGGGTGGCGCCTCTGCAGGCATGGTGAACTTCGTCTCAGCCAGATCCGACGCCGCGCTTCGCAGGCTCGTCCGGCACGCATACGCGAACGTGCCGTATTACCGCCGGCTGTTCGACGCCTGCGGACTCGATCCGCGAACGGTGCGTTCGGCGGCGGATCTTGCGGCGCTCCCGATCACGACAAAGGCGGACCTGCAGCGCGACCCCGACGCGTTCGTTTCGCAGGGCACCGATCCGTCCCGGCTGCTCGGGCGCAACACGAGCGGTTCGACGGGCCAGCCAGTCGTGATCAGGACGTCGGCGTACGACGAGTTCCGCCGTCACCTGGCCCGATGGCGCGTGGACGTCCTGTACGGCGTTCGACCGGGCGACCGCCGCGCCCGCCTCCGGATGCCGAGGCCACTGCTCGCCGGCGACCGGTTGCTGCTCGCGGTGCTCTCCGGGACAAGGCTCTATCGGCAGCAGAAGATCGACTCTCGGCTGACCGGCGACGAGCTCCTTTCACGTTTGCGGGAATTTCGGCCGACCATCTTCGACGGCATGGCGAATTCGATCGACCGCGCCGCGCAGGCGGCGCTCGAGGCGAGCAGCACCGACGTTCGGCCGCGGTATGTCGTGACTGGCGGCGACACGATCACGCCCGAGATGCGCCGCAGAATCTCGACGGCGTTCCAGACGCGTGTGTACGACATCTTCGGCGCGATGGAGTTTGGCGTGATCGCGTACGAGTGCCCAAAGACGGGCCTCTACCACCTTGCGGACGGCGTTGTCACGGATGTGGTTCGGCCCGACGGCTCGCCGGCGAGCGACGGCGAGGACGGAACGGTCATCGCGACGTCTCTGCTTGCGCGCGCGGTGCCCGTCATCAGGTATCGGACGGGCGACCGGGCGGTGCGAGGGCCCGACACGTGCCCGTGCGGCGCGCGCGTCGGGACGCTGCGCTCGATCATAGGTCGCGAGCGCGACGTGTTCCGGCTGTCGACCGGCCGCGAAGTGCACCCGTCGGACCTGCCAATGCGGATTACGCCGTGGATACGGACGTTTCAGCTGGAGCAGCAACCCGACGACCGGTTCCTGCTGAGGCTCGTTCCGTCCGGGGAGGCGGGCACGCGGGATTTCGAGGACATCCGGAATGCGGTGCACGCCGTGCTTGGCCCGTCGACGGAGGTGGCCGTCGAGATCGTCGACGCGCTCGTGACCGAGCCAAACGGCAAGCAGCGCCCGTACGTCGCACTCAGGCGGTGATCTAGTGGCGGCTGCTCCGTGAGTGTCGTGCCGTCGTTCCCCCTTGCAAGATCTATCGACGTGTGCAGCCGACCGGTCACGCATCCGGGCCTGGACCCGCTTCCGCGTGTTGGCCTGCGATGCAGCTGCATGGTTGTCCTGGACGAGCACGCAAGCGGACACGGATCCTCGATCAGACTTTGCGCGTGATGCAAACACCAGAATTTGCGAGCACTTGTGACGGAGATTACCGCGATGTGTGACGCGCGTCATTGACCGAGACGCCAGCTGAGAGGCCAGCATGTGAACCGGCGGAACCTCGGTCTGCCACTACCGGTCACTTTCGAGTTCAAGCCGTCCACGCTCAAGCCTGTGGCCCCGATGTTTTGCCTGACGCAGGCGCTCGCACCGTAATCGGTGTGGTTCCGTTTGGCAAATCGCGGTCGCCGTGACGGTAACCGAGTCGGCGCGAAGCCGATATTCGCGTCGGGACACCGGCTCCACGGCTCGAGGGAGGTGTCATGAACTACGCAAGGATCATGGCTGTCGCGAGCATCGGAATTCTCGCTGCCATCGCTCCGCACACGGTGCGGGCCACGCCGGGGATGGTGCTGACCGTTGGACCGGGGGGCTCCCAGCCGACGATTCAGGCAGCGATAAACGCAGCGCTCGGTTCATTGGGCAGCTCACCAATCGAGATTCGCGTGGCAGCCGGAACGTATCGCGAGAACATCACGGTTCCCCCCGCAATGAATCAAGGACAGGTCGTTGTATCTGGCGGATGGAACAGTGATTTCACGGTTCGGGATCTGGACCCATCGCTTACTTCGATCGATGGGAGTGCGCAGGATCGCGTGTTCAATATCTCGCCGGCGGGCGGGGAGTTGACGATCGACGGCTTCGCGATAACGAATGGCAGGGTAAACGGATTCGGTGGAGGATTGTCTGTAGAGCCGACCGGAGCTTCACGCGTCACCATCAGCAACAACCTGATCCTGGGCAACGTGTCAGTCGGACAGTCGCCCTCCACTGCTTCCGGAGGGGGGATCTGGGCGTACCTCAAGGATACGAGCCGGGTCCTTGTATCGGACAACATCCTCATCGAAAACCGGTCCGACGGGGGCACAGACACCGAGGCTTATGGGGGCGGAATGCGGGTAGTTGTCGACCAGGACGCCCTTGTCACAATTCGCCACAACAGGATAGAGGCCAATGACTGCGTTGGAACCGGATGCATCGCGGCAGGTATCTATGTCGCCACCAACGCTGGTGGATCGGGCGAAGTCTCGGACAACCTCGTGCGAGGAAACGAGACGAGCGACACACCGACGTCAGGCGCTGCAGGCGCACTCTGGATGACGGGCACCGGCCGAATCACGGCCCGCCGGAACATGTGGGTGGACAATGTCATCAACTTCCCTGCCGAAGACCTGAGCCTGATCGCCGCCGACAGTGCGACGCTGCTGATCACCGATTCGGTGGTCGCCGGTGCAAGGTCCTTTGGTGTACTGGCCGAAGCCAGGGGCGGAAGTTCGATCTATCTCACGAACATGACCGTTGCGGACAATCAGAACCGTGGACTGTTCTTCAGAAAGGAAAGCGACGACACCGGTACTACGACTCTGTACAACAGCATCGTCTTCAATAATGGCAACAATACAGATCTCACGGGCGTGACAGCGGGCAACAATCTCGTCAACGTGGATCCCCATTTCGTTGACAGCGCGCGTCGGGACTACACACTGCTTCCGTTGTCGCCGGTGATAAACGCCGGCAACAATGCCCCGCCTGGCGCACTTGGTCCGTCGGACGTATTCGGGCATGCCCGTGTCGCATCGGGAACGGTCGACATTGGAGCCGTAGAAGTCGGCGAGCCGGACTTTCTGCTCAGTTTCGACGAGTCGTCCGTCAGCGTCACTCGCGGCAAGAAGGTCAAGGTCAGCGTCAGCATCATCCGAACCGGGAGCTTTGACGGAAGCGTTACCATCACGCCACCGGATCTCTCGGCGATCGGCGTCAAATCAAAGCCTCCGGGTCCGAGGACCACGAACGCGTCCAGTGTGAAATTCACGTTGAAGGTCAAACGGGCCGGTGTGACAGGAACGCACATAATGACATTTACCGGGCGGGACGAATCCGGTCGCGAACGCGCTGTGACTGTCGTGCTCAAGATTCAGTAGCCGTCGATTATTGCTATCGGGGAGACCCGTGAGCTAGCCTGCGAGACAGAACGTTTGGGCACCAGTCGCCTTGTGACGGCTACACTCGCATCGGAATGTACCCATTGATCATCGCGCTCGCGTCACCCCGAATCGCGTCAACGCTGGACGACGGTCTCGAGAGAGTCAGACGACTGATGTCCGAGGCCTCGGCCCGTGGCGCCGAGATCGTCTGTTTCCCCGAAGCCTACCTCCCGGGTCTGAGGGGACAGGATTTCGATGTGCTGCCGTTCGATCGGTCAGACGAGGAGCGGGTTCTCCGGACGGTGGCCGAGTGGTCGCGTGAGTTCGCGGTGGCGACGATCCTCGGAATGGAACGGATGACGGCAACCGGCCGACTGAATGTCGCCGTCGTTGTCGACGCACAGGGGCAGGTGCTGGGTACGCAGACAAAGAACCAGCTCGACCCGTCGGAAGACAAGCACTACGTGCCGGGCGATTCGCGAATGCTCTTTGAGGTCAACGGTGTAAAGTTTGGCGTTGCGATCTGCCACGAGGGCTGGCGTTATCCCGAGACGGTCCGCTGGGCGGCGATGCGGGGCGCACAGATCGTCTTTCATCCTCAGCTCACGGGTAGCGACACGACGGGCGTTCAGCTGACGGACTGGGGATCGGCGGATGCACCGTACTACGAGAAGGCGATGCTGATGCGGAGCATCGAGAACACGATCTACTTTGCGAGCGTGAACTATGCGATGCGCTTTCAGGAGTCGGCAACGAGCCTGATCGACCCGTCGGGCCGGTGCGCCGCGTACCTCCCGTACGGGGAGGAGGGCGTGCTGGTGGCGTCGATCGACATCGAAGCGGCGACGGGACTGCTGGCCGCACGGTTCGCACCGGAGCGTTATCGCGATGCGACGGAGGCGTAGCGCCGAACACCCTGTCCGCCAGGCACTCAGCGACCGGTCGACTGCACGGAGCGTCGTGGATCGCTGGATTTTACATCCCGCAACAGTCATTAATCCGTTCAGGGCAACGCAAATGAAAGGTGATCCTGTGTCCATTCCGATTCACCAGCGTCGCTGTGTTCGCACGGCCAATGTGATCGGTTTTCTGCGGCAGCTCCGTGATTTCGGCGTGATGAGCATCGCGGTGCTCGCGGTCCTTGTGATCGCATCAGCGCGAACAGATGCGGCGCAACAGCCATCGCCCCCGAAGGATGAGAACGAGTACGAACAGCCGCTCGAGGAGGTCTTTCAGACCGAGCTGGTCTATCCGCAGGACAGGGGAGAGGTGCAACTCACGTTCGGACCTCGCAAGTTCTCCGGTGGAGAGGAGTCGGCGGAAATCCCGATCGCGGCCGAGTACGGAATTACCGACCGTCTGCAGGTCGAGATCGAATATGCGGCATTCACGAGCATCCGACTGGACACAAACGGCAACGCGCGCGGCCCCGGTAACGTGGAGATTGGAACGAAGTACTCCTTCATGAACATCCGCGGCTCGAACGTGCACGCCGCCGTTGGTTGCAACATCGAGCTGCCCACCGGTGACGTGTCGCAGGGACTCAGCGAAGGACTCGTCGAGGTCGAACCATTCGCGTGTTTCGCGAGGGACTTTCCGTCGCTCAATCGAATGCAGCTCTTCGGTCAGGTCGGCGTAGACCTCGTGAACCGCACAAAGACGGCGCCTGACAACGACACCGAGGACAGTGACGAAGCACCACTCGACCCGCACGAATTCTTTCTAAACGTCGGCACATTCGTGCCGATCGGGAAGTTTCGCGGCACGATGGAGCTCAACTGGACAACGAATCAGTGGAACAATCTTGGCAACGAGAGCGCGGTCTACGTTACTCCCGGCATCGTCTGGGTCCCAAAGTCCGGCCTCGAGTTCGGGATCGGACTCCCTGTCGGCGTCTCGCACGACGCCGATCACCTGAGGGTCATAGGGCTACTCATCTACGAATTCGACACCGTACGGCACTAAACCCGAGATGAACATCATGCCCCACGTCAAACGAGCGAGTTTGTTCGTCGCAATACTGTTGTTCGCCACCAGCGCATCGGCGCAGACACCTGGCGCGGGCGACGGCGCCGGCGCGGCGCAAGTCGATGCGATCTACCCGAATATCGAACAACTCTACATGGATCTGCACCGCAATCCGGAACTGGCGTTTCACGAGCAGCGAACGGCGGCGACGCTCGCGGCGCGCGTCCGAGGGTTGGGGTACGAAGTCACGACCGGCGTCGGCGGCACCGGCATCGTGGCGATCCTCAGGAACGGCCCCGGTCCGGTCGTGATGTTCCGCACCGAGCTCGATGCCCTGCCGATGGAGGAGAAGACGGGCTTGCCGTTCGCAAGCACTGTGAAGACCAAGAACGATGCCGGCGATGTCGTGTCGGTGGCGCACATGTGCGGACACGATCTGCACATGTCGGCGTGGGCCGGCACGGCAGAGCTCATGGCGAAGAACCGCGACCGCTGGCACGGCACACTGATGCTGGTCGGACAGCCGGCCGAAGAGATCGTCGCCGGTGCGACGGCGATGCTTCGCGACGGCCTGTTTACGCGCTTTCCGAAACCCGACTTTGCGTTCGGCATGCACGACGACCACGGAATGCCGGCTGGCCTTATCGGGTTCCACGCCGGGTATTTCCGCGCCAACTCGACCGGCCTCGACGTGACCGTGTACGGCAAGGGCGGTCACGGCGCCTATCCTCAGCTTGCGATCGATCCGGTCGTGATCGCCGCGCGCATCGTGCTCGCCCTGCAGACCATCGTATCGCGCGAGAACAATCCGGCCGACCCGGCAGTGATCACGGTCGGCAGCATCCATGGCGGCAGCGCCTCGAACATCATCCCCGACGAGGTAAAGCTCCAGATCACCGTGCGCTCGCTCGACCCCGAGGTGCAGAAGCGGTTGCTTGCCGCAATCGATCGTCAGGCAAGGGGCGAAGCCCTCGCCGCGAACGCACCGAGGGAACCGCTCATCGAAGTCAAGTCCAACACCGATGCCGTCTACAACGACCCCGAGCTGACCCGGCGCATGGTCGCCGCCGCTCGCGCCGCGATGGGTTCAGACCAGGTGGTCGAGATGCCCGCACAGATGGGTGGAGAAGATTTCTCGCAGTTCGGGCTGGCTGGCGTGCGCGAAGTGTTGCTGCACGTCGGCGCGGTCGATGCGGCCAAGCTGGAAGCCTCGCGCAAGTCCGGCATACCGGTCCCCGGAGTGCACTCGCCGTTATGGGCGCCGGAGCGCGAGCTCACGATCAAGGCAGCGATCCGCGCCGAGACGGCGATCCTGATGGACCTGCTGAATGGCAAACCGGTCAGCGAACGATAGGGAACTCGTCAGCGTCTGTCCCACGTGAACCAGAGTCGGCCCAGCAGAAAGCCCGCGCCGCAAAGAAACATCATCGGCACGAAGTGCCAGACAAGAACGTGCAGTGGATCGTCGTGGACGCACACGAGCTGGACTCCGAACGTCCCTAGCGCTGCCGCACTCAGCGCGGCAAACACGCCTGCCGTTCCCGCACGCAGTGCAGCGGATTTCCGCAACATAGTGAGCAACAGCGCGTTGGGAAGTGCGGCGAGCGCGAATATCCGTGCCACGCACACGATGCCCAGTCCGGCATGCAGGTTCTCGACAGCTACTGCAGAGAACGCGAGCACGACGATCCCAAGTGACAGGATTACCGCCGGTACTGCACGGAGCCAGCGGCGATCCATTCCGGGGACACTCATGGTGAACGCCGAAAATGCGGCGGATGCTCCGAGTGCAAGCGTCAGCAGTCCGACCACGAGAGAAGTCGGATTCTGAAATGCCGCTTCCAGGTCCGGTCGAGGGCCCAACGCCAGAATGCCCACGCCGAGGCAGACAACGGCAACCAGCATCCAGCGAAGAAGGCTTATGACCGGGTGTGCAATCCTGCGCACGGGCTGGCCCTTTGCCGCGAGTTCGTGAATGAGGCGTTCTGTCGTCACGTCATCACACTCCAAATAACCTGCGTAGTGTCTTGTACCCACGGTGCGCCGTTACCTTGACTGCACTCTCGCTCATGCCGGTACGGGCCGCTGCTTCCTTGATGCTCATGTCGTGGACCTTCAGGAGCTCCACGACGTGACGCTGACTCTTTGGGAGTTTCGCAAGCGCGTCAGACAACACGCCGCCGGCTCGGGACTCGGAGGGGTGTGGAATCGAAGCCGCACGTTGGACCGGGATCTCCGACTCTGACACCTCACGGCGCATGATCCGGCGGCTGCGCCGATAGTGGTCGATCATGCGGTGCTTGCAGATCGCGTAGAGCCACGGGCCCAGTGCTCGTCCCGGCAGGAAGGTGTGGCGGGCACGGTGAATGGACAACAGCGTGTCCTGGAGGACGTCCTCCACCATGCCGTCGCCGCCCATTTGAGTCTGCAGGAACCCCCGAAGCAGCTTCGAAGCTCCGACGAGAAAACTCTCGTATGCCTCCTGGTCGCCGTCCTGTGCTGCAACGAGCAGACGGGCGAGTTCCTCATGCCGATCTGCGTCCAAGCACTACCTCCGTAAACCTCAGAGGTTATATGCGTACAGCGCGGCGCAAAGGTTACAAAAAAACTCGGAGATTCTTTTGTAACCATTCGCGCCGTCCGGTTCGCATGAGGCAATGCGGCGAATGGGAGACGCTCACGGGGGGTGGGCGACTCGATCCTGGGAGTTGCAAGGACGGAGGTCTCGAGGTGACTCACGACATTCGCCACAAGTTGGTCACGTTGAGGATGCTATGACGCGAAGTCTCACTGGTTTGTTGCGCACGAGTTCATGGGGGCTCTCACGAATGACGTATTGGGCGCCGATCCCTCTGCGGCTGATTGTGGGCTATGGGTTCATGGCCCATGGCTATGCCAAGCTCGCGAACGGCCCCGAACGGTTTTTCGGCATCCTGCACGCCATTGGAGTCCCTGCACCCGTGCTGCTGGGGTGGGCAACGATCGTGCTCGAGATAGTTGGCGGAGCCGCGATCCTGGCTGGAGCCTTCATACCGCTCGTCAGCCTGCCACTGGCGGCGATCCTGGCGGTGGCGGCGTTCAGCGTGCACGTCCAGTATGGATTCAGCTCGATAAAACTGCTCGCCGTCACGCCGACCGGGGCGCAGTTTGGTCCGCCCGGATTCGAGACGGATCTGCTTTACATTGCGTGTCTTGTCGCACTCTGTCTGGGTGGCAGCGGGCCTTTTTCGGTTGATCGGTTACTCGCGTCTCGCATGCGGGATGGTTACTTTCGAGCCGGAGGAATATGACGTGCGCGCATCACGCAGAACGTTCCTCACTCTCGCCTCGGGTGCGCTTGCGGCGGGACTCGGTGGACGCGCCTCGGCGATCCGGCGTCGTCCCATGAAGCTGCCAAAGGCAATCCTGTTCGACGCGTTTCCGATATTCGATCCGCGGCCGGTATTCGCACGCGTCACCACGGCTATTCCGGACAAGGGCGCGCAGCTCGCCGCACTGTGGCGAACCCGACAGTTCGAGTACTGCTGGCTGCGTGCAGCGGGCGCGAGATACGAGGACTTTTGGAGGGTGACCGAGGACGCGCTCGTGGCGGCGGCGCGGGAGCTCAAGATCGATTTGAGCCCGGACGATCGGGCGCATCTGATGCAGCCGTATCTCGAACTGGCGGCGTACCCAGATGTGTCGGCCGCGCTCCGAGCGCTGCGCGGAGCCGGTGTGCGGCTCGCGCTTCTCTCGAACCTGACGCCTCGGATGCTTCAAGCGTCAATTGAGCACGCGGACCTCGGCGGCCTGTTCGAACACGCCGTGAGCACCGACCAGGCGCGGACGTACAAACCCGACCCTCGCGCATACCAGCTGGGAATCGACGTTCTGCAGCTGCGCCGTGAGGACGTCTTGTTCGCCGCGTTTGCCGGGTGGGACGTGGCAGGGGCGAAGTGGTTTGGCCTCGAGACGTTCTGGGTCAATCGCTCGGCGCAGCCGATCGAGGAGCTCGGCGCCGCGCCAGATGCCGTCGGCTCGACGCTCGCCGACTTGGCTGGCTACCTGAAGGTGGGGGACGGGTGAAGCCCCGCCTGACGAGCGTGCCGACGCTGCGCAACTGATGCGTGCCCGGGCAATCGACTGCCGGCCGTGGCGACAATTGTCGAACAGCCCGGAATATTCCAGAGCGATCGCTACATAAAGCAGGTGCTGCGTGGTGGCAGTCGCACGGTGCGCGGGTTTCGCGCGGAGCGTGCCGCATCTGCCGCCCGTTCACGTCAAAGGAGGAGCGATCATGAGAGCAGTCGAACTGGAAGGACTCGACGGACCCGACAGCCTGAAGCTTGTCGACATCGAGCAGCCGACACCCGGTCCTGGCGAGGTGCTGATTCGCGTCGAGGCGGCCGGCGTCAACTTTGCCGATGTCGAAATCACCCGCGGGAGATACCCCGCGACGCTGCCGCTTCCGTACGTCATCGGATTCGAGACGGCCGGGGTAGTCACCGAAGTTGGAGCTGGCGTCGAGCACCTGCACGTCGGCGACCGCGTGGCCGCCGTTGGCGGTTCCGGCGGCTACGCCGAGTACGCGGCAGTTGACGCCGCCAGCGTGATCCGGATTCCGCCCGCACTGTCTTTCGCCGAAGCGACAACCATTACCATTCAGGGCGTCACGGCTTACGCTCTCCTGAAATTCGCGGCGAGAATTCAGCCAGGTGAAACGATCCTCATCCAGGCGGCTGCCGGCGGAGTCGGCCTGTTCCTGGTGCAGCTTGCAAAGATACTCGGCGCCGGCAAGGTCATCGCGCTTGCGGGGTCATGCGACAAGCTCGAACTCGTCAGAAGCCTGGGTGCCGACGTCGCGGTCAACTACCGCGAATCCAACTGGGCGGACCGGGTTCGCGCGGCAACGGGTGATGCCGGCGTCGATATCGTCCTCGAGTCCGTTGCCGGCGCCGTCGGCGACGAGAGCTCGCAGCTTCTCAAACCGTTCGGAAGAACCGTGGTGTTCGGGGCGCAGAACGCCCACGAGCCAATCTCCGCCGAGCGCGTGCGTCAGCTCATGTACGACGGTCAGTCGATCGTCGGGTTCCACATTCGCGGACTTCGCCCCGACCAGTTCGGCGAGTGCGTGTCGAGTCTGTTCGACCTGCTGAACCAGGGCCGGCTGAGACTGTTCGCAAATGTTGCGTATCCGCTCGAGGAGGCTCGAAAGGCGCTCGAGGCGATTGCGAGCAGGAACACGATCGGCAAGGTCGTGCTCGTGCCATGATGGCGTACCGGCGACCTCAGGGGCGAATCGCTCGTATCAATTCGGAAGCGTGGCCCACATCTGGCGTATGACGTGCCAGTGTCCCGAAGGATCGCGCGCCAGCAGCAGGAGGTCGGTCGACTTGCTCGTCTGGCTCGTCGACTTGCCGTCCTTCTCGTAGGTCCAGGCGAGCGATGCGGTGCCTCGAAGAAACGCGAGATCCGACGTTCCTTCGATTTCGTCGATGTGCCGCTCGAACGACGTGATCACCGTGTGCGACCCGTCGCTCGGCCACCAATACGCTCGAATATCGGATAATCCGCGCACGGGATTCGACCCGGGCGGGAAGAGCATTGCGTCCGTGCCAAAGACGCTCAAGACGGCCGTCGCGTCATCGTTGAGCCAGCCACGAACGAACGTCGAGTTCAACGCACGAATCTCGGCGAGATCGGCGGGCGACAGTCGGGACGGAACCTGCCTCGCCGACGCGTCTCCCGCCGGAGCGGGTTGGGCGCCTTGCGCGTGCAACGCGCGACGCGTGCTAGGTGCGGAACCGGCTGCGGCGAGAGCACTCATCGTGCAAACCACCCCGAGAGCAAGACACGAAATCCTCAGCATTGCGGTATTCCCTCCGTTCGCCGTCGAGCGTGATCGAACGAAACCGTGCCCTGGCACGGGCGTTTGATAGCGGCAGCGAGGCGTGCAGGTCTAATACGCACAGAATCGGAGTTTGTCTCAGCCGAGCAGCGAACACAGCTCGGTTCCCACGGTCTCACGCGGTGGCGGCGCGTTCCGTCGGGCTGTGCGGACCCGGACCAGGCAGTGGCGGATGGACCGCGTTGCCCTGCGCTTCAGCCTCGAGCAGATGCTCGATCGTGTCGTACCGGTAGATGACCGGGGCATGGTTCTGAAACAGCCCGCCCGTATCGGCCGTCGGGCCGTACGTCGAATACAGCTCGCGTCCGAGCATGCGAAGGTACGCCGTGAGCTGGCCACGGTGGTGCGCCGAGTGTGCGATTCGTCGTGTGACCACCCACGCCCGCGTGCGGGTCACCTCGAAGAAGCCAGTTGCGCCTTCGAACCACGCGTCGGACTTCGCCGTCAGAAGCTCGAGCCGTTGTGCGGACGAGTCAGCGTACCTTCGGAGGAACTCGATACGAGACTCGTCGGCGGGTAATGGCGTTGTGCCAAGATCGATTCCGAGCATCGTCCGCATCCAGTAGTCCTCGCTCTGGCACTGATGCACCATGTGCTCGTGCGGCGTTCGCGCGCGCGGCTCGGGTCGAAACTCCATGTCGGAATCGTGAAACTGAGACCACACCGACAGGGTCTTCAGGCGCTCCGTGTCGTAGGTCTCTACGAGGAAATCGTATCGGGACATTGGGCGCGACCTCCGTTTCGGCTTCGTTGTCCGGCTCGACGGTTCGACCAACCTGCCCGATGATGCGCGCTCGTGCGGTCGGCTGCAACGCCGCGACCATTCGGAAATGACGGCCGTGTGAATCGGAAGGCTCGCATTGTCCGAGTCGACGACCCGCTGTCGCCACTCCCTTGCGCCCGTCGCGCGTGAGGGACCAAGGCCGGCAAGACCTTGGCCCCCCCACGCATCGAGGTCAGAGCCGAGGCCTCCTCACGCGAAGACTTCGAGCTCGCGGGCCACCTTCGGAAAATCAATGACCGTCCCGGCGACGATGTTGATGTAGTTCGTGAACACGTTGAGTGCCACGGCCGCGACGATCTCGGCGATCTCGCCATCCGAGTATCCAGCGCTACGCACACGCTCGACGTCCTCATCCTTCACCGCTCCCGCCTCGATGACGACCGTGCGCGCAAAGTCGAGCGCCGCCGCGCGCTTTGCGTCCGTCGAGAGCCCGCGCCGACTGGCTTCGATCTCGTCTATTCGGAGTCCCGTCATCTTGCCGATCGCCGTGTGGGCCGACAGGCAATACTCGCAACCGTTCTCCTGTGCGACCACGAGCGCCAGCTGCTCGCGAAGCTGAGCGTCGAGCGCGCCGCCCGAGAGGGCGCCGCTGAACGCCAGGTAGGCTTCGAGCACGGCCGGCGAGCTCGCCATCACGCGCGTCATGTTCGGGGTCATTCCGAGCTTCGAATGAACCGCGTCCAGCAGTTCCTTGGATTTGCCTGTGGCCGTCTTCGGATCGATCGTTGTGATTCGCGTCATCGTGTCTCCTTCGTGCTTTCGTTTGGTGATTGTTCAATTCCGCAGTCGCAGTTGTTGAGTGCACACGGCGTTCCAAAGTGTGGGAAACTGATAACTTATTGCACAGAAGCCACTTAGCTGAGTTTGGACATGGACGGCCATGCAACGGAATTTCGTGGTTTCACGATTTTGCGTTGTTCAACCACGAAACTTCGTTTAGGGTGACGCTCGTGTATTCCGACACGCTGCAGCAGATCGCGCTTGCCATTGCCGGGGAGCATTCGCTCGGCGTTGTGCTGCAGCGCATCGTGGAAGGCCTGATCGAGCAGCCGGGCACGGCGCTGGCGCGAATCTGGCTGGTACGGCCAGGCGACATCTGCGAGACCTGTCCGATGCGCGCCGAGTGCCCGGACCGCGCCCGCTGTCTTCACCTCGTTGCGAGCAACGGAACGCCGCTCGACACGGCCGAGGACGCGTGGACCCGACTCGACGGCGCATTCCGACGCTTTCCGCTGGGTGTGCGAAAGATCGGACGGATCGGCGCCACGGGAGAGTCGATTATCGTTCGCGACGTCGCGCGTGACTCAACGTGGATCGCGCGTCCGGAGTGGGCCGGGCGGGAACACGTTCGAGCCTTTGCAGGTCAGCCGCTCGTCTTCCGAGGCGAGATTCTTGGAGTTCTGGGCGTTTTTGGTCGACAGGCGCTCGACGACGTGGACGCAGGATGGCTCCGGACGTTCGCGGATTACGCGGCGGTGGCGATCGCAAACGCACGTGCGTTCGAGCAGATCGATCGGCTGCGCGAGCAACTCGAGCTCGAGAACGCGTACCTTCGCGAGGAGGTCAAGACGGCCCTCGACTTCACCGACATCGTCGGGTCGAGCCCGGCTCTTACAAAAGTGCTTCGGCAGGTGGAGCTCGTCGCGCCACTGGAAACGACCGTACTCATCACGGGCGAATCCGGCACTGGAAAGGAACTGATCGCGCGCGCGATCCACGAACGCAGCGCACGGTCTGCGAAGCCGCTCATCCGGGTCAACTGTGCCGCGGTTCCGTCGGATCTGTTTGAAAGCGAGTTCTTTGGCCACGCAAAGGGATCGTTCACGGGGGCGTACCAGGACAGGGTCGGAAGATTTGAGCTCGCCGACGGCGGCACGCTCTTTCTGGACGAGATCGGCGAGATCCCGCTCGCGCTTCAGAGCAAGCTGCTTCGCGTTCTTCAGGAGGGTCAGTTCGAGCGCGTCGGCGAAGGACGGACGCGAAACGTGAACGTTCGGGTCGTGGCCGCGACGAACCGTGACCTCAAGCGCGAGGCAGCCGACGGGCGATTCCGGCAGGACCTCTATTTTCGGCTCAGCGTGTTCCCGATCGAGGTCCCACCGTTGCGCGAACGCACAGGCGACATCGCCGCGCTTGCCGAACACTGCCTCGAGCGTACGGCGCTGCGGCTCAACCTGCCGCGTCCGGTGCTCTCGCAGAGAAACGTCCGGGACCTCCAGGCGTACGCGTGGCCCGGAAACGTTCGTGAACTGCAGAACGTGCTCGAGCGAGCCGTCATTCTGTCGCAGGGTCGGACGCCGCTCCGCCTCGAAATTGCGCCCGCCGCACCGTCACGTCGCGAACAACACAGCGCACCCGCCGGGCAGGCCGACCTTCGAACGGCCGCCGACCTGAAGAATCTCGAGAGGGAGTCGATCCAGGCGGCGCTCGAGCGCGCCGGCGGCAAGGTGTATGGCGCGGGCGGGGCCGCTGAGTTGCTCGGCCTGAAGCCGACGACGCTCGCTTCCCGCCTCAAGCGCCTCGGACTCCGCTAGCGCGCCGTTCACGGTTGGACCGGCGCGCCGTGCGTTCGCCGCCGTCATTGGCGGTCAGTGCGTCCACGCCCGCCCGCGTGGCTGCCATGCGATGCCTGTAGTTTTTCTGAACCGCTCTGGAATAACTAACCACTAAAAATCAATTTATTTGGTTAGCATCCACATTCGAACCATCACGCGGTGGTTCGGGGATGAATACCAGGAGGTGACACTGTGAACTACAAGCGCATTGAAATCGATGGACTGTCTATCTTTTACCGTGAGGCGGGACCGGCCACGGCGCCGACGATCGTTCTGCTTCACGGGTTTCCGTCGTCGTCGCACATGTTCCGGGACCTGATTCCGCTGCTTGCCGACGAGTATCACGTCATCGCGCCGGACTACCCGGGGTTCGGTTACAGCGACGCACCGGCGGTAGGCGATTTCGACTACACGTTCGACAATCTGGCGTCGATCGTCGATCGGCTCCTCACGCGACTCGGACTCGAGCGATACAGCCTCTACATGCAGGACTATGGGGGACCTGTCGGCCTCAGGATTGCCGCTGCGCACCCCGAACGTATCGTCGCACTCGTATTCCAGAACGCGAACGCGTACGAAGAGGGAATCTCGGACGCGTTCAAACCGTTGCGGCCTTTCTGGGAGCATCGGACTGCGGAGACGGAAGAGGCGGCGCGGACCCTCCTCACCCGCGAGACGACGATCTTCCAGTACCTGCACGGCGCACGCAACACGGAGAATGTAAGCCCGGACGCGTGGACGTTCGACCAGTCACTGCTCGACCGGCCAGGCAACAACGCGATTCAGCTCGAGCTCCTGCACAACTACCCGACGAACGTCGCGCTGTATCCGGCATGGCACCAGTACTTCCGTGAACATCAACCGCCGACGCTCGTCGTGTCCGGCGCGAACGACCCGTTCTTTCTTCCCGCCGGCCAGCGTGCGTTCGCGAGGGATCTGCCTGCGGCCGAAGTTCACCTCCTCGATACGGGGCATTTCGCGCTCGAGGAGGACGCACCCGCCATTTCAGGGCACATAAGACGCTTCATGGCGGACAAGGTGGCCAAGCTCAGCCGGTCGCGCCGTTGAG
>JBGAKX010000022.1:0-45895 GCA_044224215.1 Blastocatellia bacterium | reverse complement strand
CAAGGTGATTGGCGCACAAGGGACGGGGCCGGGGTGGTCGTGGGATTTGTGGTTGCAGTTTCAAGCGTTGGGGCCTGAGCGCTACCGCGCCCAGCTCAGATATCAGCGTTGGCGGCGTTCGGCATTCGTTTGACAACCGCCCCACCCGCACGCTAATAGCTGAACGACTCGCTCACCCATTCCGACGGAGAACCCAATGGCATCGTCACACGTCGCGCTCAAACCGCGCGGCTTCGGGCAGACCCGCCGCCGCGACGCATGGTGGATCTCGCCCCTCGCCGTATTCCTCGCCCTCTCCGCTTTCATCGTCTACGCGACGTGGGCCGCCTTCCAGGGACAGGACTATTGGACCGGACCATACCTCTCGCCGTTCTACTCCCCCGAACTCTTTGGCCCGTCACCCCACGCGTGGTTCGGCCCCAAACCCGAATGGTGGCCCGGCGTCATCCCGTTCAGCGCCGCCATCCTGATCCTCTGGGCGCCCGGCGGCTTCCGCTTCACCTGCTACTACTACCGCGGCGCATATTACAAAGCCTTCTGGGCCGACCCGCCCTCGTGCGCCGTCGGCGAACCCCGCAAGTCGTACCTCGGCGAACGATCGTTCCCCCTCATCCTCCAGAACGTCCACCGCTACTTTCTCTACCTCGCGCTCGGCTTTCTCGTCCTGCTCGCCCACGACGTCTGGAAGGCGCTCTGGTTCGCCGATCCCGCAACCGGCCAGACACACTTCGGCATCGGAGTCGGCACGATCGTGCTCGCGGTCAACGTGACGCTCCTCGGGAGCTACACGCTCGGCTGCCACTCGCTGCGCCACCTCGTCGGAGGCCGCATCGACCGGATGTCCCACGCGCGCAAGGCCGCATACGACTGCTCCAGCTGCCTGAACACCCGGCACATGCGCTTTGCGTGGTTCAGCCTCTTCTCGGTCGCCTTCGCCGATCTCTACGTGCGCCTCGTCGCCAAGGGCATCTGGCACGACGCGTGGTTCACCTTCTCGGACATGCACCTGCATATCGGCGCCGCGCTCCGGCTCGCCGGGGGGCTCCATTGATGGCCGACTACCAGACCCACGAACACGACGTTCTCGTCATCGGCGCCGGCGGCGCCGGACTCCGCGCGGCCATCGAAGCCGCAGCCAGCGGCGTGTCCGTCGGCATGATCTGCAAATCGCTGCTCGGCAAGGCGCACACCGTCATGGCCGAAGGCGGCGTCGCCGCGGCACTCGCAAACGTCGACGAGCGCGACAGCTGGCGGGTCCACTTTGCCGACACCATGCGCGGCGGCCAGTACGTCAACAACTGGCGCATGGCCGAACTCCACGCCAAGGAAGCGCCCGACCGCGTCCGCGAGCTCGAGTCGTGGGGCGCGCTCTTTGACCGGACCAAGGAAGGGCGGATCCTGCAGCGCAACTTTGGCGGCCACAAGTACCCGCGTCTCGCGCACGTCGGCGACCGGACCGGCCTCGAGATGATCCGCACGCTTCAGGACCACGGGATCCACCAGGGGATCGAGGTCTACATGGAGCACACCGTCCTTGCGCTGCTCAAGGACGGCGACCGCGTCGCAGGCGCATTCGGATACGACCGCGAACGCGGCCGGTTCCGCCTGTTCAAGGGCAAGGCGGTCGTGCTGGCGACCGGCGGCATCGGGCGCGCCTACAGCATCACGAGTAATAGTTGGGAATACACCGGCGACGGCCACGCGCTCGCCTACCACGCCGGCGCCGACCTGATGGACATGGAGTTCGTCCAGTTCCACCCGACCGGCATGGTGTGGCCGCCAAGCGTGCGCGGCATCCTCGTCACCGAGGGCGTGCGCGGCGAAGGCGGCATCCTCGTCAACAGCGAAGGCCGCCGGTTCATGTTCGACGACATCCCCGAGAACTACCGCACCCAGACCGCCGACAACCCCGAGGAGGGCTGGCGCTACACCCAGGGCGACCGCAACGCGCGCCGCCCGCCGGAGCTGCTCACGCGCGACCACGTCGCGCGCTGCATCGTGCGCGAAGTCAAGGAGGGCCGCGGATCCCCGCACGGCGGCGTCCTGCTCGACATCGCGTGGATCGCGGAGCGGCTGCCGCACGCCGCAGAGCACATCAAGAAGAAGCTGCCCAGCATGTACCACCAGTTCAAGCAGCTTGCCGACATCGACATCACCACGACGCCGATGGAGGTCGGCCCGACAACGCACTACATGATGGGCGGCGTGAAGGTCGACGGCGACACGCAGATGTCGACCGTTCCGGGCCTGTTCGCGGCCGGCGAGTGCGCCGCGGGGCTGCACGGATCGAACCGGCTCGGCGGCAACTCGCTGTCGGACCTGCTCGTGTTCGGAAAGCGGGCGGGCGAGCACGCGGCCGAGTTCGCGAAGGAGCACGGCGCGTGCGCGATCGACGCTGCGAAGGTGGCGAGGCGGAGGACCGGCTTGGCGGGAATTCGCCTGTCGGACCCTCGTGTTCAGGAAGCGCGCAAGGCGAGCACGCCGGCCGAGTTCGCAATGGAGCACGGCGCGTGCTCGATCGACGAGGCGCAGGTGGACCGGACGGCGCGGTGGGCCCTCGAGCCGTTCGAGCGCGGCGCCGCCGAAGGCGCCTACCAGATCCAGCACGAACTGCAGACGATGATGCAGGACAAGGTCGGCATCGTGCGGACCGAGGTCGAGATGGAACACGCGCTCGAGGCGATCGTCGCGCTCGAGGAGCGCGCCGCACGCGTCGGAGTCACCGGCGGCAACCGCGAATACAACCCCGGGTGGCACACCGCGCTCGATCTCGACAACCTGCTGACCGTGTCCGAAGCGATCACGCGGGCCGCTCGCGACGCAAGGAGAGCCGCGGCGGCCACTTCCGCGACGACTACCCCGACAAGGACCCGGAAGGCAGCAGCTTCAACATCATCGTGCGCATGGACGGCGACGGTCGGATGCAGATCGCGCGCGCGCGCGCCCGAGATGCGCGCGAACGCGCAGGCGATCGAGGAGAACAAGCGCGCGCGACGACGTTCAAGGTCGCGCGCGCGCGCGCCGACGGCGGCGCGTTCGTCGACTACGAAGCCGACGCGCGCGCGCGCGCGCGCGTCCGCGCGCGCCCTTCACCACATCCAGGCCGACAGCGCGAACGACCTCGCGATGCGCTGGAACTGCAAGGCCGGCAAGTGCGGGTCGTGCTCGGCAGAGATCAACGGCATGCCGCGCCTGATGTGCATGACGCGGATGAGCGAGCTCCCGGCCGACAAGCCGGTCACCGTCGAACCGATGAAGACGTTTCCGCTGATCCGCGACCTCGTGACGGATGTCGTGGAACTACCGCGTCAAGAAACAGATCAAGCCGTTCAAGCCGCGCAAGCCCGATTTCGAGGACGGGACGTGGAAGATGGGCCAGGAGGACGTCGACCGGGTCCAGGAATTCCGGAAGTGCATCGAGTGCTTCCTGTGCCAGGACGTGTGCCACGTGCTGCGCGATCACGACAAGCACGAGACGTTTTCGGGGCCGCGCTACTTCGTCTTCACGGCGGCGCTCGAGATGCACCCGATCGACAGCGAGGACCGGATCGCCGAGGTGCGCCAGTCGCAGGGCGTCGGCCTGTGCAACATCACCAAGTGCTGCACCAAGGTCTGCCCCGAGGAGATCCACATCACCGACAACGCGATCATCCCGCTGAAGGAACGGGTGGTCGACGAGTTTTACGATCCGCTCAAGAAGCTCGTGGAGCGTATCATTGGACGGCGCACGTGAGCGCGGCGGAGGCAGTGATGTTCGAACTCAAGAAACTTCCACAAGGACGCCGTTCCCGAGGCGCTCAGCAAGGCCGAGCGATACCGCCTGCTGAACGAGCCCGGCGAGGCCGAGAGCATCTGTCTCGACGTCCTCGAGGTCGATCCCGACAATGCCGAGGCGGTCGTGTCGCTGATCCTCGCGTTGACGGACCAGTTCGAGAAGGGCCTTGGGGACAAGATGGAGCGGGCGCTTGCGCTCGTGCCGAGACTCGCGAGCGACTACGAGCGGGCGTACTACCGGGGAGTCATCTGCGAGCGCCGGGCGAAGGGCGCGATGCGGCGCGGGACGCACGGGGCGGGGCCCGACGCCTACGAGTGGTTCACCGAGGCGATGAGCTGGTACGAAAAGGCCGAGGCGGTGCGCCCGCCGCACAACGACGACGCGCAGCTCAGGTGGAATGCGCGCGCGCAAGATCATGAATCACAAGGACGTGCGCCCGAGACCCGACGAGCCGTACGAGCCGGCGTATGATTGAAGACAGGCCGCGAGGGGAAAACACAGGCCGCGGATGAACGCAGATGAAGCGGATGATCGCGAATCTGAGTGCGCTTGGGCTGATGCTCTGCATCTGCGGCTGGAGCGGTGCGTCGGCCAAGACGAACGGGCCTGCGTTGTTGGAAACAGGCAGTCCCGCGGCTGCGCGGCCTGATCCGGAACCGCGCACCGTCAAGATCGTCACGTTCAACATCCGCCACGTCGGCGGCGAGAAGCTGACCGAGCTTGGGGACCTGCTGGTCTCCGACCCCGAACTCGCCGGCGCCGAGCTCATCGGGCTCCAGGAAGTCGACCGCGCGAAACGCCGTACCGGCCAGGTCAACACCGCGCGCATCCTCGCCCAACGGCTTGGGATGTACTACGCGTGGGCGGGTCAGCCGTTTCGCAGCGAGGACGACGACGAGGAAGACACGGGCATCGCGCTCCTCAGCACGTTTCCGCTCGCCGACGTCGAGCGTGTCGAGCTGCCGCACGCCGGTCCCAACGGCCGCCGGCGGGTGGCCTTCGGCGCGACGGTCGTTGTCGCGGGTTCCGCGGTGCGCGTCTACGTCGTCCACGCCGAACGGCGCATCCCGACCGACCAGCACCTCGACCAGTACCGGCGCGGTCGTCGCGGCGCTGTCCTCACGCAAGGATGGCGGTCGCGCGGTAGTGCTGGGCGACCTCAACAGCCACCGGTTCGTCGACGAGACCGCGGAGTTCTTTGGGACCGCGGGGTTTGCGTCCGCGGTCCCGGCGGACGAGCCGACGTTCCGGGTGTCGCTCGTGAAGTGCCGGCTCGACTGGATCTGGTCGCGCGGGGGCTGGCCACGACCGGTGGAGGCGTCGTGCGGCGCACGCGCCTCCGATCATTGCCCGTGGACGACGGTGTCGCTCACATCGTGCTGAGCGCGGTAGCTCAGGCTCCAACCGAATTGACGCCCAACGATCCACCTCGCCCGCACTGCACGTTGGGGCCTGAGCGCTACCGCGCTCAGCTCGAGACAACGGTTCGGATACAACGTCACGACGTCCGCGCCCGCCGCCGCCCATACGGCACCAGCATCGGCACCGTCTCGCGGTACATCACGTAATCGTCGCCGTGCTCGCGCACAAGGTCACGCTCCTCGAACTGGATCGCCACCAGTATGTACGCCGTCGTCATCACCGCGAACAGCAGGTGCGCCAGCGTCATCGTCGGCGTCATCCAGAACGCAAAGAACCACCCGACATACAACGGATGCCGCACGAACCTGTACATACCCGGCGTCCCGAACTTCAACGCGACATACGGACGCCCCGTCAGGAACAGCCACACCTGCCTGAGCCCGAACAGGTCAAAGTGGTTGATCAGGAACGTCGCAACCAGCACGAGCCCAAACCCGAACGCCATCAGGCCGTACAACACCGCGCGGCCCACCGGTTCCTCGACCGTCCACACCGAACCCCCAAGCGGCCGCCACTGCCAGAACAGCAGGATCAGCGCCAGGCTCGAGAACAGCACATACGTCGACCGCTCGAGCGGCTTCGGCACATAGAGCGTCCATCCCTCCTTGAACCACGGCCGCGCCATGACGCTGTGCTGCACGGCGAACAGCGTCAGCAGCCCGACGTCAATCGCGACCGCCATCCAGAAGTCGCTTGCAGCCGGCCCGTCGAGCGTCGAGGGCACGCCAAAGTTGCCGACGAACGCAATGGCATAGAGAAACGTGGCAAAGAAGATCAGGTAACTGATGCTCCCATACGCAAAGAACGCGATTCGCTTCAACACGGTGATACCTCCAGTTGCAGTCGTTCCCTGTCGAGCGCAACGCGCTCGCGGCTGAGTGCACGGCCGACGCTCGCGATCTCCGAGAACGTCCGATCGACGTCCTCCTCGAGCGTGCGGTGCGAGCAGATGGACATCCGGAGCGCGACCGCGCCCCGGATTCGAGTCGTCATGATCATTGCGACGCCGCTCCGTCGAACGGCCTCGGCGATCTCCTCGTTCAGGCGATCGAGCAGCGCAGCGATTCCGGGCTCGCCGGACCGATCCGAAAGCTCGATCGGCACGTAGCGGAAGCTGTACACGTAGAGCGACGGCTGGTGGAGCACCTCGAAGTTCGGGTGCTCGCGAACAAGCCCGTGCAGGCGGTGGGCCAGGCCGATGTTCTTGGCGAACAGCTCGCGCAGGGCCCGCGCGCCAAAGAAGCGCATCGTCATCCACACCTTCAGCGCCCTGAACGCGCGCGACATCTGAGGGCCGTACTCGAAGAAGTCGAACGTGTGGTTCTCGCCTTCGAGACTCGAACGCAGGTAGGGCGCGGCGATCGAGAATGCGCGGCGGAGCCGCTCGGCGTGACGCACCATCACGACGCCGCAGTCGTTCGGAACCCCCAGCAGCTTGTGCGCGTCGCACGAGACCGAGTCGGCGCGCTCGAGGCCCCGGAACAGCGCGGCGGTCCCGGGGACACCCGCGGCCAGCAGGCCTACGGCTCCATCGCCGTGCAGCCACACGCCGTGCCGTTCGCACACATCCGCGATCGCGTCGATCGGATCGACGGCCCCCACGTTGATCGATCCGAGCTGCGCGACAACGCAAAACGGCACGTCTCCCCGCGCGCGATCCTCGGCGAGCATCCGGTCGAGCGCGTCGACGTCCATCGTGAAGTCGGGCAGGCTCGGGACGAGCCGGACCGCGTTGCGGCCGAGGTTCAGCATGTCGGCGACGCGCGTGATCGACACGTGCCCCTCGTGGTCGGTCATGTAGAGCAGGAACCGCCCGCGTCGCGCGGTGTCCTGCAGCCCGTCCGGCGTCGTGTCGTACGGCGCGACGTGGCGCAGCGCGGTGAGCAGCGCCGTGAAGTTCGCCATCGTTCCGCCCGAGACCAGGATCCCGCCGGTGTCTTCCGGATAGCCCACGAATCGGGCGATCCAGCGCACGCACTGCCGCTCCATCTCGGTCGCCGCCGGCCCAAGTTTCCACGTCCCTGCGTTCGTGTTCGTCGTGGCCGCGAGCGCTTCGGCCAGGATACCGATCATCGCCCCCGAACCGTTCACGTATGCGAAGTGGCGCGGCGACCCGAGCGCCGTCACGAGCGGACTGACCCGCTCGCGCCAGTCCGCAACGAGGGTGTCGACCGACTCGGGGTCCTCGGACAGCTCACCCGCAAACTGGCTCGCGACGAATTCCGGTGTCGCGTCGGGAAGGACCCGGCGCTCGGAAAGCCCGTCGTGGTAGTCCGCGATGGCGTCGACGACGTCGCGTCCGACGCGCCGGAACTCGTCAAGGTCGATGTCGCCGGGCCTCGGCCGCTGCTGTTCGTTGGTCATTGGCATCTCCTTCCTCACGCCTCACAGGTTGGGCCCGGCGGCTTTCGGCCGCCATAGGTGTTCTGTCCCGGTTCGGCTAGGATTCGGGCAGCAACCCGGGACTTTTGTCCCGATCTCGCCCGAAATTGGCGAATCGCCGATGGACAAGAGCACGCGCCAGCGAATCCGCTACCTGCGAACGCCCGATGGCGTTCAGCTCGCCTGGGCCGAAGCCGGCTCGGGTCCCGTGCTCGTCAAGGCGGCGAACTGGCTCTCACACCTCGAGTACGACTGGCAGAGCCCCGTCTGGCGGCACTGGATGCGGTTCCTGTCCGGCAACTACCGGTTCGTGCGGTTCGACGAGCGGGGCTGCGGCATGACCGACTGGAACGTCGGCGACCTGTCGATGGAGCGCTGGGTCGAGGACCTCGAAGCCGTCATCGATGCCGCCGACATCCAGACGCCCGTCATATTGCTCGGCATCTCGCAGGGCGCGTCCGCGTGTATCAAGTACGCCGTCCGGCACCCGGAGCGCGTCTCGCACCTCGTGTGCTATGGCGCGTACGCGCGCGGCATCGCCCGACGGAACTCGCCCGAGAACGAACGGGTGTACCGGGCGATCATCGACCTGATGCGGCTCAGGTGGGGAAGCGGGAATCCGGCGTTTACCCAGGTGTTCACGTCGCGCTTCATCCCCGGGGGGACCGACGAGCAGCTGGACTGGTTCAACGAGCTCTGCCACAAAACGACCTCGCCCGAGATCGCCGCCGACCTGATGGAGGCGCGGGCGAACGTCGACGTCACGGACCTGCTCGGCGAGGTGCGGACGCCTACGCTCGTGATCCATTCACGCGACGACGCCGTGTGCCCGATCGCCGAGGGGCGGTTTCTCGCCTCCGGGATTCCCGACGCGCAGTTCATCGAGCTCGATTCGAGGAACCATATCCTGCTGGAGCACGAGCCTGCGTGGGGGCGGTTCTGCGAGGCGGTGCTCGAATTCACGGGCGTTGCGAAGGGCGGTTCGGGTGGAGAGGACGCGGCGTTTTCGCAGTTGTCAAAGCGCGAGCGCGAAGTGCTGGTGCTGATTGCGGAGGGGCTCGGGAACGCGGAGATCGCGGAGCGGCTCGCGATCAGCGAGAAGACCGTGAGGAACCACGTGTCGAACGTGTTCGACAAGCTGGGGGTGTGGACGCGGGCGCAGGCGATCGTGATGGCGCACGAGCGGGGGTTTTCGAAGACGGGCCGCGGATGACGGCGTTCCGTGCGGACGCGAACCAATCACGAATCTGAGCTGAGCGCGGTAGCGCTCAGGCCCCAATGTCGATGGCGCACAACGGTCGAAGCCAGCGTAGTCGCGAAAACCCGCCTCGGTCGAATCGCACGTTGGGGGCCTGAGCGACAGCTACCGCGCCCAGCTCAGTTACAACGTTGGGCTGGAGTGGAAACTACGAATCTGAGTTGAGCGTAGTAGCCGCCCAGGCCCCACGTCGATGGCGCACAACGGTTGAACCCGGCGTGGGCGCGGAAATCCGCCTCGGTCGTAGCGCACGTTGGGGCCTGAAAGCGCTTACCGCGCCCAGCTCAGTTACAGCGTTGTGCGGGTTAATTTTCGCCGCGGGCGTGGCGTTCTGGGGAGCAGCGCGGCATACAAAAACCCGTTCAACGGCGTCGCCACACCGCCTCCCCCGCCCCAACCGCACCACTGCACCATTCCACGCGTCAAGCCCGAAGGCTTCCCATCCGCGATGTCCTGCCGCAACGACGTCGTCCCGCCCGGCGCAAGCGTGTCCGTGAACGCCATCGACCGCTCGACCGTGCCGTCCGGGATCGCGATCCCGCGCGTACGACCGACCGCGAAGATCTCGCGCATCGACGTCTCGAGCATCGCGCGCGTCTCCGGTAGCGCGCGTCACCCCTATCGTCGCCCGTGTCACCGCGCCGACGCCTCCATCGACGTGACGAACAGGAATTTCTCCCACATCGCGACGTGGATGCCTCCGGAACCTCGGCCCGCACGCCCGCGCTCGAACGCTCCAGCAGCAACCGCCCCGTCCGCTCGCTCGGCCGCTCGTCCAGCTCGCCGAACTTCACAAAATTCACCGCGCCGACGCTGTCGATCACGCCCGGCTCGACAACCCGGCTGATCGTTCCGCACGCCGCCCAGCACGCGTTCCGGGCCGAGCACGGCCGAAGCTCGTCGGGCGCGTCGACGCCCTGCAACGGCACGACGAACGTCTCCGGCCCGATCATCGGCTGACGCCTGCCGCGTCGGGCAGCTGAAACGTCTTCACGCCGTAGATGATCACGTCCACCGGCTCCAACCTGCGCCGGATCGTCAAACGCCGCGGCCGGGTGGATCACGATTTCTCCGTCGGGCGCGATGACCTTCAGCCCGCTCACGGATCGCGCCGACGTGTGCACCGCGCGCGAACACGACGTCCTCGCCCGCGTGCGCGAGCCGTGCGCCAGTAGCCCCGGCTCCCGCCGGTCCCGTAGATTGCAATTCCTGCATGGTTGCCGCAGACTACCGCAAATCCGCGCTGATCCGCGTAAATTTGCGGTTTTGACTCGCGTCCGCTTGCCAATAATGCCGTTGGTACAAGAGGCGCACCCCAATTCGCCCAAAGCCCCTGATCGTCCCCGCACCTACACGCCCCGGAGACCTGATGAAAGTTCATCTCGTCCTTGCAGCCCTTGGTGCGATCGTTGCCGCGACCCTGCTTCCAGCCAGCGTAGTCGTGCAGACGTCCGCGCTCCGACCGTCATGGTTCGTCACGCAGCCGCCGTTCGGCGGCGATTTCACGTCCGTCAACGCGACGTCTGGAAACCACGAAGCCAACACCTTCAGCACACCGCGCGGCGGCGATCTGTACATCCGGTACTGGACGGCACGCCTGAACCTGACCGCCGAAGCCGGCTACGGCCTGTATCCACCAGGAGATCTCGGTACGCGAGCCCTCCGTCCACTGGTCCGGCACCAAGGCGCTGTTCTCGATGGTCGTCGGGGGCACCGTCCAGAATGACTACTCGCCGGTCTACTGGCAGATCTACGAAGTGACGGGGATCGGACAGGGGCAGACGCAGAGATCACCAAGCTGCCGCAGCCCGAACAGCAACAACGTGTCGCCGTTCTATGGCACGACAGACCGCATCTTTCACGTCCGACCGCCCGCGCAACGGCGACCAGTCGCTCTACCCGCAGCTCGACGAGTACGAGTCCCAGCCGACGAACACCGGCATCTGGTCTATGAACGCCGACGGCACGAACCTCCGCCTGCTCGACCACACGGTCTCGGGCGCGTTCACGCCGATCGTCGCGTCCGACGGCCGCATCATCTTCACGCGGTGGGACCACCTGCAGCGCGACCAGCAGAGCACGAGGAAGTGCTCACCTATGGCGCGTTCAACTATGTCCGCGAGTCGAGCGCCGTCGTGACGACCAACTCGACCGAGATCTTTCCCGAACTGCGGACCGTACCGGCCGGCAACTACTACCACGGTCATACGTTCAACCAGTTCTTCCCGTGGCAGGTGAACGAGGACGGCACCGGTCTCGAGACAGTGAACCACGTCGGACGGCACGAGCTCGAGAGCTACTTCGACTCGGCGCACGATGGTCTGCCGGAGTTCATCGCGGCCGACGGCCGCCGCACCGCGTTCAACATGCTCCAGCTGAAGGAGAGCCCGTCGCAGGCCGGGTACTTCTACGCGACCAAGTCGCAGGAGTTCGGCACGCACGCGATGGGCCAGATCGTCGCGCTCAACGGCAACGAAGCCATCAACGCCGACAACATGCAGGTGGACTACATTTCGGATCCGGCGTCGTTCGACGCGTACGACTCGGGCCAGACGCCGCCTCCCGGATTCCCCGGTCACTTCCGAAATCCGACGCCGCTCACCGACGGCACGCTGATCGCGGTCCACGCGTCGTCGGCGTTCCGCGACCACACGACGTCGGGGCAGCTCTCGTCGCTCTACGACTGCAAGCTCGTCAAGATGCAGCAGAGCGGCCAGTACATGGTCGCCGGCGCCCGGCTCATCGCGAACCCGATCACCAAGACGATCAGCTACTGGGATAACTACTCGTACAGCCAGGTGTCGTACTCCGGCCCGATGTGGGAGCTCGACCCGGTCGAGGTGCGGTCGCGTCCGCGGCCTGCCGCGAGAACATCGGTGCTGCCGTCGATCGAGAACCAGATCCTGCTCGACGAACTTGGCGGCCAGCCGGCGGTCGACCGCTTCAAGAACTACCTCGCGAGCCACAACCTCGCGCTGATCGTCAGCCGCAACGTCACCCGCCGCGCGGACCGTCAGCAGGACTTCAACCTGAAGATCTTCAACAGCACGACCCAGACGGCCGAGCCCGGGTCGGTGCCCGTCGAGATCCGCTGGGCGCAGTTCTTCCAGGGCGATCTCGTGCGCAGCTACTCCAACTACCACGGCGGCCGGCGACCGATCGCGCAGGTGATGCACGACGGCAACAACCGCGTCGTGGCGGGCGCTCCGCCGGGATCGGTGGAGCTCGGAGCGGACGGCAGCATGGCCGCGCTCGTGCCGGCACGGCGGGCGCTCACGTGGCAGCTGGCGCAGAACAACGGGACGGCGTCGGTGCGCGAGCGGTACTGGCTGACGTTCGCCGCGGGCGAGATGCGGTCGTGCACGAACTGCCACGGCATCAACACGGTCGATACGGTATTGGGTCTGCCCGCGCCGACGAATCCGCCGGAAGCGCTTCGGACGCTGGTGCGGTGGTATCGCGACAACTCGTTCAACGGAACGGTCGGCGACACGGTCGGCGTGTTCGTGCCGTCGTCGTCGACGTATTTCCTGCGCAACTCGCACCAGCCGGGGGCGGCGGATGCGGCGTACTCCTACGGACCGGCGAATGCCGGGTGGGTGCCGCTGTCGGGCGACTGGAACGGCGACGGGGTCGATTCGCCGGGGCTCTACGATCCGCAGACGGGGAACTTCTTTCTGAAGAATGCCAATTCGGGCGGAGCCGCCGATTACGCGTTCCAGTACGGCGGCGGGAATTCGGGCGCGACGCCGATCGTCGGCGACTGGGACAACGACGGGACGGACACGGTCGGGCTGTACTTTGCGTCGACGGGGTCGTTCTTTCTGCGCAACAGCAACTCGTCGGGCGCGGCCGAGCGGGTGTTCGGCTACGGACCGGCGGGAGCGGTTCCGGTCGTCGGCGACTGGGACGGCGACGGCGGCGACAGCATCGGCGTCTACATCCCGTCGACGGGGACGTGGTTCTTGCGAAACTCGAACAGCCCGGGCGCGGCCGACATCGCGTTCTCTTACGGTCCCGCGAATGCGGGGTGGGTGGCGATTGTTGGCGACTGGAACAACGACAACGTCGACACGGTGGGGTTGTACAACGCGTCGACGGGGTTCTTTTTCCTGCGCGACAGCAATACGCCGGGTGCGGCAAACCTGGTGTTCGGGTTCGGGCCGACGAACGTGGCGATGCCGGTGAAGGGCGACTGGAACGGGGGTTAGGAACTTTGCCGCAGATTTGCGCAAATAAGCGCTAATCTGCGTTAATCTGCGCTGCGTGGCGAACCGGCAGCGGATACACTTTGATCCCTTTTCCCTCGACCTGGCAAACCAGTGCCTGTGGAGAGACGGTCGCGCCATACCCCTCCGCCCCAAGGCGTTCGCCCTGCTTTGCCACCTCGTCGAACGCCCGGGCCAGCTCGTCACAAAGGACGAGCTTCTCTCCGCCGTCTGGCCCGAGACGTTCGTCGGCGACGCCGTCCTCAAGGTCACCATCGGCCAGCTCCGCGAAGCCCTCAACGACGATCCAAAGACGCCCCGCTTCATCGAAACCTCGCATCGCCGCGGCTACCGCTTCATCGGAACAATCACGCCGAGCGATCACGCACAACCCGCGACCCACAACCTCCCCAACTCGCTGACCCGCTTTGTCGGCCGCGAAGCCGACATCGACGCCGTACGCGACTGGCTCACGCGCGCACGGCTCGTGACGCTCGTTGGGCCCGGCGGCATCGGCAAGACGCGGCTCGCGCTCGAGACCGCGTCGCGAGTTCTTCCGGACTTCGACGACGGCGTGCGGCTCGTCGAGCTCGCCTCGTGCACGGACCCGGCGCTCGTCATGCAGACGATCCGCAACGCGCTCGGCGTGCGCGACGAGTCGGGCCGCACGCAGATCGAATCGCTCGAGGCGTACTTCGGCGACAAGCAGATGCTCCTCGTGCTCGACAACTGCGAGCACCTCGTGGAGGCCTGCGCGCGCGTGGCCGCGACGCTGCTCGCCGCGTCCGCGGGTTTGCGCATCCTCGCGACGAGCCAGGAGTCGCTTGCCGTTGCAGGCGAAGCCGTCTGGCAGGTTCCTGCACTCGGCGTTCTCGGTCAGAACGCGCAACCCGGAGCCGCCTCCGAAGCCGCACAGCTGTTCGCGGATCGCGCGTCGCTCGCGACGCCCGGTTTCGAGCTCACCGAGAACAACGCGCACGCCGTATCAGAGCTCTGCCACCGGCTCGAAGGCATTCCGCTCGCGATCGAGCTCGCGGCCGCGCGTGTCAGGACGCTCACCGTCGAGCAGATGCTCGAACGACTCGACAACCGGTTGCACCTGCTCGCGGGCAGCAGCCGCAGCGCGCCGACACGGCAGCAGACGATGCGTGCGGCGCTCGACTGGAGCTTTGACCTGCTGGCAGCCGACGAGCGCGCGCTACTCGAGGTGCTCGCCGTCTTTGCCGGCTCGTGGACCCTGGAGACCGCCGAAGCCGTTGCCGGCAAGGACGTCGACGTCCTCGACCTCGTGACTCGGCTCGTGGCCAAGTCCTTCGTCATCGCGCAGGGCCACAGCCCCGACGTGCGGTTTCGGATGCTCGAGATCGTGCGCGAATACGCGCGCGAACGCCTGCGCGAGAGCGGCAGGGAAGACGACATCGCCCGCCGGCACGCGGAGGTCTTCTTTGCGCTCGCCGGGGATGCGGTTGAGAAGTTCGCGGGCCCCGAGGAGGCCAGGCTGCTCACGAGCCTCGAGACCGAGCACGACAACATGCGCGCGGCGCTCGCATACTGGCTCGACCACGACGTCGAGACGTGCCTCCACATGGCGTCGAGACTCTCGGAGCTGTGGTCGCTGCACGGGCACTTCCGCGAAGGGCTGCGGTGGCTGACGGCGGCGATCGAAAAGGCCGACCCGGCGCCATCGGTGTTGCGCGTGATGTCGATCCGCTCCGCGGGCGAGTAAGCGTGGCGGTACGGCAATCTCACGCTTGCCCGCAGAAATCTCGAGGAGAGCATGCGGCTCGCGCGCGAGCTCGACGACAAGCGCGAGATCGGATGGTCGGGGTTTCACCTCGCGCTCGTGCTGCAGCAGCAGGGGGATGTTCGCGACTCGGTGACGGTCCTCGAAGAGAGTCTCGCGATAGGGCGGGAACTCAACCTCGAACGGCTGGTCGGAAACGCGCTCAACTCGCTCGGCGAGGCGGCGCGCATCGGCGGCGACTGGGACGCCGCGGTCGCGTACTTCGAGCAGTCGCTGGCGAGCCACCGGCTCATGGGCCATCCGGTGGGGCTCAGCATAACGCTCTGCAATATGGGCGCCGCGCTGTGCGAGACGGGCGACCTGGAGGCCGCGCGCGCCTGCTACGCCGAAGCACTGCCGAACCTGCGCGACCAGGGGAACGGCATGGGAATGAGCCTCGCGCTCGACGGGCTGGGTGCGCTCGCCGCACGACGTCACGAGTGGGAGCGCGCGGCGCGTCTGGCGGGAGCGGCCGAAGCCCTGCGCGCGGCGATCGGCGGCGAGCTGGAGCCGGCCGATCGCACGCTGCGCGAGCAGTACGTCCGGGACGTCGTCGAGCACCTGGGCGAGCCAGAGTACGACGCGGTGGTTGCCGCGGCGCGTACGACGGATTGCGACCAGGTGATCGACGAGGCCCTCGGGGAGTGAAGACAGGCCGCAGATTCACGCAAATTTGCGAAGATCTGCGGCTAGCTGTTCCGACGAATGAACGGAATCAGCATCGGCACGTTCTCGCGATAGAACACGTAATCATCGCCGTGCTCGTCGATCAGGTCCCGCTCCTCGAACTGGATCGCGATCAGCATGTACGCGGTCGTCGCGACGGCGAACAGCAGGTGCGCCAGCGTCATCGTCGGCGTCATCCAGAACGCAAAGAGCCAGCCGACGTAGAGCGGATGACGCACGAGCCGGTACGGCCCGGGTGTTCCAAACGACAGCGTGGTGTAGGGCCGGTCGAGCAGGAACAGCCACACCTGGCGAAGACCGAACAGGTCGAAGTGGTTGATCAGGAACGTCGAGACCAGCACGAGCCCGAACCCGAAGGCCATCAGGCCATAGAGCACCGCTCGTCCCACCGGGTCGACGACCGTCCACACCGAGCCACCGAGCGGGCGCCACTGCCAGATCAGGAGGATCAGCGCCACGCTCGAGAACAGGACGTACGTCGAACGCTCGAGTGGCTTCGGCACGAACAGCGTCCACCCCTCCTTGAACCACGGACGCGCCATCACGCTGTGCTGCACGGCGAACAGCAGAAGCAGCCCCACGTCGATGGCGAGTGCCAGCCAGACGTCCGGCGATGCCGGCCCGTCGAGCGTCGCAGCCACGCCAAAGTTGCCGATAAAGCCGACGGCGTAGAGAAACGTTGCAAAGAAGATCAGGTAGCTGACGCTTCCATAGGCAAAGTACAGAATTCGCTTGATCACGGTGATACCTCCAGTTGGGCTTGTTACTCGCCTCGAACGTCCTTCAGGCGCGGGTCGCGATGACTTCGAGATACTCGGCGTCGACCTGCGTCCGGTCCCCCTCGGCCATGTTGTTTGTCGTCCAGAGGCGGACGAGATCTCGCCTCAGCCCGCGCTGGCGATCGGCGTCAAGCGCGTCGAACGCACGTGACATCGGACCGTAGTTCACGCGGAAGAACTCCACGACGTCGGCCGGCGAGAACGGGTAGTCAAAGCGATAGAGCCGGTGCACGCAGCGCACGTCGGCGATGCCCGCGCTCAGACGCTGGCGGACGATCGACTCGTCGCCCCACAGCACCGGCGAGGGCATTCCCGGCGGAGCGATGTAGCTCGCGATCGCCTTGAACATCTGGCCGACGAAGCCGCCGGGCGTCCAGTTGGCCATGACGATCATTCCACCCGGCCGGCAGACGCGTGTGAGCTCTGCCGCGACGAGCTCCGGGCGCGGCGCGAACATCGCGCCCACGAGACTGGTGACGACGTCGAACTGGCCGTCGGCGTACGGCAGCGCCTCGGCGTCGCCTTCCTCGAAGGTGATGTTCAGTCGTTCGGCCGCCGCGCGCTCGCGGGCGGCTTCGAGCCAGTTCGTGGCGATGTCGCAGCCGGTGACGCGAGCGCCGGCGCGTGCCGCGATGAGGGCGAGCTGGCCGGCGCCGCATCCGACGTCGAGAAGCCGCGATCCGGGTGCGATCTCGAGACGGTTGTAGAAACGGACGGCGTCCTTCTCCATGTAGCGGGCAAAGACGTCATAGTCCCCGGTCATCCAGGTCGCCTGCAGGCGGACCTTCAGTTCATCGATCCCGCTGCTGAGCCGCGTCGTGCTTTCGAGCGTGTTCATTCGAATGGTCTCCTTCGGTTGTGGTGTCATCGAGACGACCGCGCCCCGCAATCCAGTGCTTCACGTCGGCGAGGATTTCCCTGCGCCCGCCGGTTGCGCGGCGCTGGATATCGAGCGTCTCGCGGACGAGACATTTGAGGTCGTCGGTCATCGTGTGAGGAGAGTAGGGCGGGTCGGCCCGGGGAGTCATAAAGGGACGGTAATGTTGTGGTAAAGGCGGAAGGCGTTGCGTGAGAACGAGTTAGCGGCTGGTGGTCGCGGCCGCTCGGGCAGGGACCGGACGTCGACTGTGGACGCTGGCGTCGCCGGGACGGTTAAAGGTAGTGTCTCGGCAGTCCGATACGAAGATATGGCTTTGGCGTGTACAGCGTGCGGGAACGAATTGAGTCCGGGCGCGAAGTTCTGCCGCCATTGCGGCGGGCCCGCGAGTCCCGACGCCGGCGGCGTGACGCCGTCGTATTCTCCAGGTGTGCCGCCGCCTCCGCCGGCTGGCTATTCGCCGTCGTACCCACCACAGCCGCCGCCGCAGCCGTACTACCAGGGCTCGAGTTGGCAACAACCCGGGCCGTCGTATCCGCCGCAGCAACCGCCCCAGCAGTACTACCAGGGCTCGAGATGGCAGCAACCCGGGCAGCAGTACCCCGGTCAGCAGTACATGGCGGCGATGGGTCCGCAGTTCAGCCCGTCCGCGGCCGGCCGGCCCGTCGGTGCGTTCATGCGCTGGCTCGCGTATTTTCTGGACGTACTGCCGATGGGATTCATTCACCTGATCGGCATGATTCCGATCGTGGGAAACATCGTCGGCGGAGCGCTCGGCGTGCTGTACATGCTGTTTCGAGACGCGATGGGGGCGAGTGTCGGCAAACAGCTCCTCGGGAGCGCGATCATCACGTCGAACGGGATGGTCCCATCCAGGAAGGAGCTCGTCATGCGCAACGTGCCGCTGGCGATCCCCTACATCTTTCTGATGATCCCGCTCGTCGGCCCGATCATCTGTCTGATCGTCGGAATTCCGGTCTTTCTGACCGAGCACATCCTCGCGCTGACGACGGGTCTGCGCATCGGCGACCGGCTTGCGGGCACACGCGTGGTCGAGCGGGCGCCGCGCGGGTGATTACGCGCCTGAACCGAGTCGCGTAATCAGTCCCCGTGCGGCCACGAGATCGAGACGAGCAGGGCGCTGTCGACGACTGCCTCGACGTTGTGCTCGACGCACTTGTCGAGAACCAGCACGTGCCGGGGATGCAGGTCGACGGTCCGATCCGGTAGCACTAATCGCAGGTGTCCCGCGACGCATTCGATCGACACTCGCGCGTCGGCCTTGTGCGTCTCCTGGCGCGTGCCTGCGCGCATTGCGGTGAGGACGATGCGGAAATCGGAGTGCTTCACGAGCGTCTTCGCGTTGCGGCCTTTTTGGGACCAGGCGGTCTCGTGATGCAGTTTCCGGATCTCGTCATCGAGGTCGAATTGCATCACCAGGCCTGTCAGCTCGGGATCGGGTCGTTGGGCCTGTGCGGCAGCTGCGACCGGCAGCGGTTTCGTGTCGTCGAAGTGGTCTGTCATTGCGCGTGCTCCGAAGGGTGGGGAGTGAAGTCTCCCGAACATCCATCAGTATAGACCCGGACGAATGCAGAGCCGATCCCGTCAGGGATCGGGGTGACCGCACGGTGCGCGAATCGTCAGAATCCCCCGATCGCTTACGCCATCGGCTCTGCGTGTAAACACTTGTCAACAAACTCCCCGAACCAAAACTAAGCGGCCCGCCGCTGCGTACCAGCGCGTACCTGTCACCGAACGGAGGCCGCAATGTCGACACCGCTCGTCCGCACCGCGTGCGCCCTGATCGCCTGCTGTCTGGCAATCGCGAACGCATCCGCCCGTCCGCCCCATCCGCCAGAGCCGATCGAAGGCCGATGGTCCGGCGTCGTCGGATTCCCGACCGACCGTGTCGAGATCGCATTCGAGTTCAAGCGCAACGACAAGCACGAGCTCAAGGCCTACCTCTACCAGTCCGTCACGAACTTCTACGGCCTCGAGATTCCCGGTCCGGTCGTCGAGCAGGGCGACACCTTCACCAACGACGACTGGCGGATCAAACTCACGCTCAAGGACGGCAAGCTCACCGGCACCTACTTCCCGCTCAACGCGCCGATCACGCTCGAGCGCACGGAACAGCTGCCCGCGGAAGCGCACGTGCCCGACCTTCCAACCGGGCCCGGCCCGAAGTGGCAGGCAAAGCTCGGATCGGCCATCTATGCACCCGCCGCGGTGTACGACAACGTCGCATACGTCGGGACGTCCGGCGGGCTCTTTCACGCGATCGATCTGCGAGACGGATCGTTCGTGTGGACCTTTGTTGCCGGCAGGCCAATATTCGGCGGAGCGCTCGCAACCGACGACGCCGTCTACGTCGCGTCCGACAGCGGCTTCCTCTACAGGCTCGATCGCAAGACGGGCAAGGAGGTGTGGCGGTACGACCTCGGCGATGCACGCGCCGCGCGCATTCTCCCGCACCAGGTCATCCCCAACAGCGGCGACTTCGACTTCGTTGTCACGTCGCCGCGACCGGTGCTCGTCGACGGAGTGCTCTTTGTCGGCTCGGGCGACAATGGCCTGCACGCCGTGAGCGCCGCGACCGGCCAGCGCATATGGCGCTTCGAGACGACCGGAATGATACGGACCGACGCGGTCGTCGACGCGACACGCGTTTACGTCGGGAATCTCGACGGGTTCGTGTACGCGGTCGACCGACAGACGGGCAAGGAGCTCTGGAAGAAGAACACGTACGGGCCGCTGACGACGTCGCCTTCGCTCGTCGCGGGACGGTTGATCATCGGCAACCGCAACGGGCTGCTGGCCGCGATCGACCCGGCGACGAGCGACACCGCGTGGCGGATGACGTTCTGGGGCTCGGCGGTAGAGTCGAGTCCGGTCGCCGGCGACGGCGGCCTGTTCTACATCGGTGCGTCGGACCTGAGGCGCGTGAGCGCCATCGACGCGAAGGACGGGCGCGTGGTCTGGCGCACCGATGTCTATGGGTGGGCGTGGCCCCGGCCGGCGGTGACGGACCGGTTCATCTACCAGAGCGCGATCGGTGCGGCGCCGTACGAGATGCGCCACCTCGGGAGCCTGGTCGCGCTCGATCGCGCGACGGGCCGGATCGCGTGGCGATGGCCGATGCCCGACTGGCCGGGCGCGTGGACGACGGGGTTTGCGGCTCCGCCAGTGGTTTCTGGGGGAACGCTCGTTGTTGGCGGTCTCGACGGATCGCTGTACGCATTCCCGGCGCAGTAGGGTTGCGAACCGCAGATTTGCGCAGATCCGCGTGAATCTGCGGCTACTCTTCGGCGTCGTACAACGCCGCCACGCCATGCGCGATCTTTCCAGGATCCGCCTGCGCGAGGTTGGCAAACACGATCACGGTCAACCGCTTGTCGACATACCGCGCGATGTACGCCTTGAATCCCTGCCACGCGCCGCCGTGCTCGACGGTCCCGTGACCCCGCACCTCGTGAAGCCCTGCCCGAACACAAGAGACAATCCGCTGACGAATCCCGGCCCAACCCTGCTATAAGTGTCGGGAGTTTGTTCCGACCAAGTCCTTTGATGTGCAATCCGACGTGGTGGGGCGTCCGGTCGCTGTTGGCCGTGTGACCTGTCAGGGGCGCGTCGACGATTCAGTACAGAGGCATCACACCCGCCGCGTGTTCGCGAACTGAAGCTCCTCAATGAGACAGCTCGGCGGAGGTGTGACCATGAACGCTGTGCAGATCATGCGCCAGCACTCGGGAGGTCCGATGCTGGCAGCGCTGTTGATTGTCGCGATGAGCTCTCCGGCTGCCGCGCAGTCGGGACCCGAATTGAAGACGACGTCCGACACGTCCAACGAAGCGCTCGCGCGCCGCGTCGACGAGCTCGAGCGGACGACCAGGGAACAGATCGATACTCTTCGGCGAGAACTCGAAAAGCGCGATGCGGAGCTGACGAAAGAGCGGGAGATGCGTGCGGCGCTCGAGCAGCGCGTCGCATCGCTCGCGGGCGCCGCGGCCGCGCCGGCGGTCGCCAGTACGCTCGCGCCCGCTGCTGCGCAGGTGCCGGTCACGCCTGCACCAGGCGTCGCCCAGGAGAAGCGATTCGAGTCCGGGGCCGACCAGGAGAACGACAACCCCGACCCGCTCGCCGAGATACCGATGCGGGGCCAGTCCATCATTGGCAACGTCTACAGCGGCGATATGTTCAAGGTGCGTCTCGGAATGTCGCTGCGTACCAACTTCCAGTGGAACTCCACACCCGTCGGCGACCAGGTCTCGAGGGCGCTACTGCCGGACCCGGTAATACCAGGCGGTGGCAACAACACGGATCGCGGGGCCCTTCGGGCGTTTACCGAGTTTACCCGCGCGATGGTCACCGTCGAGGGCCCCGAAGCGCTCGGCGGCCGTACCCTCGGCTATCTCGAGTTTGACTTCGCTCGCAACCTGAGCGGCGGCGAAAACGGCGCAATCAACCCGAATCCCCGCCTCCGCCACGCGTACCTCAGATGGTCGTTCGACAACGTCGGCAAGGAGGGCTCACTGCTCCAGCTCACCGCCGGTCAGACGGGCGGGTACGCCGACCTCAACCCTGACATTGTTGATTTCAACTCCATGGGCGGCGGGCTCGGTGCCGTCACCCGTCGCAATCCACGTGCGATGATCCTGTATGCGATCCCGATTGGCGACTCGGGACGCATTGGCGTGTTCGGGGGAATCGAGCGACCGTTCATCGGCAACGACACTGAAGACGGCGACCTCGGCAACGGCGACGTGACCGGAATACCCGTCTTCAGCGTCGGCGGCGGGTACGAGTCGACACGCAGGCTCGGCGACGGGTTCGGCATCGGGAGCCTGAGGATCGGCGCGCGCTACGCAGCCGGGCGTTGGGAGGAGCGCTTCGTCGGCGGGACGCTCATCCCCGACTTCAACCTGCAGACCGATTTCGACCAGCGCGACTTTACAGCGCGCTCCATCCACGGAGGCGTCGCGATCGACCGGCTCGGCTTCAACGCCGAGGGACGGGCTCGCACGCTGAGTCTCAAGGTGTTCGGCCTGTGGACGGCCGGCGAGGCGAACTACCTCGATGCCGGCTTCGACCGCCGGGTCGTGCTTTCGCCCGACGGTACGCTCGAGCCTGCACACAGCTCGGGCGGATTCGTGAACCCGATCTTCTATGTCACCGACAACGTCAGCCTGCGCTGGGCAGGAGGGGCGCAGTACGCGCTCGACCCGAACCTGACGCCCGTGACGGGCTCGTTCAGCAACGGGTACTTCCGCACGCGAAACTGGCAGTCGGAGGCGAGCGTGTGGTGGACGCCGGGGCCATTCACCTTCGCCGTCGCGTACAACTTCACGCGCACGAACTACCGGCGGATCGACCCGCTGTCGCTCGCAAGCTTCGATCTCGTCAACCACAACGCCAAGCTCGAAGGCATCGCCTGGTTCAGCTTCTAACCCAAGGGCACTCACAACGGAGGAAATCCGATATGGGATCCATCAGCATTCTCCTTCAGTTCGCCGTCGTCCTTGGCGCGCTCGCGATCGGCGCTCGCGTGGGGGGCGTTGGTCTCGGCGTCTGGGGCGGGGTCGGCCTGCTCGTGCTCAGGATCGGGTTCGGCGCGACACCGACCGCTCCGCCCGTCGACGTGATGCTGATCATCATCGCAGTCATCATGGCCGCGTCAGCGATGGAAGCGGCCGGCGGGATCGACTACCTCGTCGGCATTGCCGAGAGCATCATTCGCCGCAACCCCAAGCGGATCACGATTGTCGCTCCGCTGGTGGCGTATTTCTTCAGCTTCGCCGCCGGAACCGGGCACATCTTCTACCCGCTGCTGCCCGTGATGTACGAGGTGGCGCGCGAGGAGGGAATCCGGCCCGAACGGCCGATCGCAGTCTCGTCGATTGCGTCGCAGCAGGCCATCACGGCCAGTCCCGTGTCGGCGGCCACAGCGGCAATGATCACGCTGCTCGCCCCGCTCGGCGTCGGCCTGACCGACATCCTCTTCATCACGCTTCCCGCCACGCTGATCGGCGTCATTGTCGCGGCGCTCGTGCAGACGCGTGTCGGCGTCGAGCTCGCAGACGACCCCGAGTACAAGCGACGCCTCGAGTCGGGCGAGATCGAGCCGTTGCCTGCAAAGACGGCCACGACTGAGGCCGCCCCGGGAAGTGAAGCGTCCGAATCGACAGCCCACGCCGCCAAGGTTCTCCCGAAGGGGGCCAAGGCGAGCGCGATCGTCTTCCTCATCGGCGTCGCGGTTGTCGTGCTCGCGGGCGCAGCACCGGGGCTCAGGCCATTCGTTATCGGCCCTCACGACGATGCCCTCGAACCGGTCGCCATGTCCGTCGTGATCGAAGTCGTCATGCTTGCGGCGGCGGCCATCATCCTCACACTGTCGACGGCGCCCGTCGCCGATGTTCCTAAGACCAAGACCTGCCAGGCTGGCATCACGGCCGTGGTGGGTATTTTCGGGCTTGCGTGGATGGGCGATACGTTCATCGCGACGAACAAGGACGTGATCATCGGCGGGCTCGGGCGGATCGCGACCGCCTACCCGTCGACGTTCGCGATCGGCCTGTTCGCGGCGTCGGTGCTGCTGTACAGCCAGGCGGCGACGACGCGGGCGCTGATGCCGCTCGGGATAAGCCTTGGTATCGCAGCGAAGAACCTGATCGCGATGTTCCCCGCCGTCAACGGCTACTTCTTCCTTCCGAATTACGGCACGATGATCGCAGCCATCAACTTCGATCGGACGGGGACGACCGGCATCGGGAAGTATGTGCTCAACCATTCGTTCATGCTGCCCGGCTTCATTGCGACCATCACCGCGGTCGTCGTGGGCCTGGTCATTGCGGCGCTACGCTGAATCAGGAGAGTGAGTCATGAGTATCATCGGAGACATGCTGGAGCAGACAGCGAAGGCCATCGGCGTCGACGCCGCCAACCTGCGCGAATTCTTCGATCGCGGCGGGATCGTGACGTACGGCGCAGGCGATGTGCTGTTTCACGAGTCCACGCCGCGTGAGTGGTTCGGCGTCGTCGAGACCGGCGAGGTCGAGATCGTCTCGGGGCTGCACGGCTCGACGACGCATTTGTCGACCATCGGTCCGGGCGGGATGGTGAGCGAATCGATCTTCCTCGACGACTCGCCGCACACGGTCAGCGCGCGGGCCCGGCAGGGCGCGACCGTCCTGCAGGTTCCAAGGGCGGCGATCGAGGAGCTGAAGGCGTCAAACCCGGACGTCTACTACCGCCTCGTCGCGCGATCCGCACGACGGCTCGGCGATCGCCTGCGGCACATGTCGCAGCAGCTCGCAGGAAAGGCGAGCGCGGACCGGGCGATGACGAGTGTCCGGCGCGAGCACGACCTGCTCGGCGAGCGCGACCTGCCGAACGACGTGTACTACGGCGTGCAGACGCTCAGAGGGCTCGAGAACTTCCCGATATCGGGAATTCCCCTCAAGAACTTCGAGCACTTCGTGACCGCCCTGGCATACGTCAAGAAGGCCGCGGCGCAGGCGAACGCCGAGCTTGGCGCGCTCGCGCGCGACCGTGCCGACGCGATCGCGGCGGCGTGCGACGAGATCGTCGCCGGAAAGCTCCGTGACCATTTCGTCGTCGACATGATGCAGGGCGGCGCAGGAACCTCGACGAACATGAACGCCAACGAGGTGATCGCGAACCGCGGCCTCGAGATCCTCGGGCACGCAAAGGGCCAGTACACGCACCTGCACCCGAACGACGACGTGAACTGCTCGCAGTCGACGAACGACGCATACCCGACCGCAATCAAGATCGGTGTCATCCTGTCGCTCGCCGACACGCTCGGCGCGATGCGCGAGCTCGCCGAGGCGCTCGAGCGAAAGGCGGTCGAGTTCTCGGACGTCATCAAGATGGGCCGGACCGAGAACCAGGACGCGGTGCCGATGACGCTCGGGCAGGAGTTCGGCGCCTACGCCGTGATGGTTCGCTCCGCCATCCGGACACTCGGACAGGCGGGCGACGACCTGCACGAGATCAACATGGGCGCGACGGCGATCGGCACGGGGCTCAACAGCCCTCCGGGCTACGCCGAGCTCGTGACGACGAGACTGCGCGAGGTCAGCGGGCTCCCGCTGCGCTTGGCCGGGGACCTGGTCGAGGCGACGCAGAACGCGGGGGGCTTCGTCGGGATGTCGGCGAACATGAAGCGTGCGGCGGTGCAGGTGTCGAAGATCTGCAACGACCTCAGGTGGCTCTCGTCGGGCCCGCGGTGCGGTCTCGCCGAGATCCGGTTGCCGGCGATGCAGCCGGGCTCGTCGATCATGCCCGGAAAGGTGAATCCCGTGATTCCAGAGGTCGTCAGCCAGGTGTGTTACCAGATCATCGGCTACGACATGACGATCTCGATGGCGGCCGAGGCAGGCGAGCTCGAGCTCAACATGGCCGAGCCGATCATGGCGTACGACCTGCTTCACGGGCTCATGATCCTGAAGAACGCGTGCGTGATCCTGGCGACGCGATGCATCAACGGCATCGAGGCGAATCGCGAACGATGCCAACAGCTCGTCGAGAACAGCATAGGTCTCGTGACCGCGCTCGTGCCGGTGCTCGGCTACGAGCGTTCCGCAGCCGTCGCAAAGGAGGCGCTCGCGACGGGCGGCAGCGTGTATGACCTCATCCTGGCGAAGGGATGGCTGTCGAAGCAGGCGCTCGACGACATGCTTGCGCCGCAGAACATGACGGCGCCGACGAGGTATTCCAGCGAATGAGCGAGCGCCGCGCCGACGGGTGTTCGGCCGGCTGACGAGAGGGCATCCATTCGTGCCACGACGATCCGCAACATCGAATCCAGCGGCCACGGCCGGGCGCCGGTGATGGCCGCCCGGACGCCGAGGCTCCGTTCCGCATCGATCGTTCCGCGCATCGCCGCGGTGATCGTGAGTGCCCTCGCGATCGCCGCGTGCGCGCGGGTCGCGGAACCGCCCGCGCCCGGTGCGGGAACTCCGGGGCGGTACGAGTTCGAGGGAACATGGAACGCTGCGGGCACGCGACGGACCATTCCCTCCGGCGACGGGCGTACGAGCGCCATCGTCGACCTGAAGGGCACGATGCTGCTCGCGGGACCCGGGCGCCCCGGGGTGGGCTTTCTGTGCGAAGTCATCGCGCTCGTGGACACCGCGTCTGGCCTCACGGGCCGCGGCGTATGGACCGACGACCACGGTAATCAGATCTTCAGCGAGCTCTCGGGCCAGGGAACCTCGGCGAACAACCGGATCGACGGCAGGATCGTGGGAGGCACGGGCAAGTACGCCGGCGCCACGGGTACGTATGCGTTTTCGTGGGAATACGTCGTTGAGGAGAACGACGGCACGATCCAGGGTCGTGCCGTCGGGCTCGCGGGGAGCGTCACGCTTGGCGCCACCGCTGCGGGGAAGGCATGAGCGCGTGGGCAACCACCATCCGTCGGGCATTGCCTTTCGCGATTGCGCTGGGCATCTGGTTCTCTCCCGTACCGGACGGGCTGACGCCGCAGGCGTGGCACCTGTTCGCCATATTCGTGTCGGCGATCGGCGCCGTCCTGCTCGGCGCGTTCCCGCTCCTGACGGCGTCGACGATCGCGGTTGCGGCGGTCGTCCTGACGGGGACGCTTTCGCCCGCGAACGCGTTCTCGGGATTCGCGAACTCGAGCGTGCTGCTCGTGGTGGTCGCCTTCATAGTCGCCCAGGCTGTCGTGAAATCGGGACTTGGCCGTCGGATCAGCCTCCTGATGGTGAGCCGTCTCGGCGGGTCGCCGCTCGGGATCGCTTACAGCATCGTGCTCACGGACGCCGCCATCGCGCCCGCGTTCCCGAGCAACACGGCGCGGGCTGGTGTGCTGTTTCCGATCGTGCTCTCGGTGGCGCAAGGCGCCGACTCGCATCCCGACGACCCCGAGAAGCGCCGTCTCGGCGGGTACCTCATGTTCTGCACGATGGCGAGCCTGGCCGTCTCGTCCGCCCTGTGGATGACTGCAACATCGGCGAATCCGATCGGCGTTCAGATCGCCCGGCAGTCCGGATTCTCGGTCGGATTCGGCAGCTGGTTTCTCGCCGCCTCGGTGCCGGCGATCATCGCGATCGTGTTGCTCCCCCTGTTCGTGGCACGGCTCTTTCCGCCGCGTGTCGATGCGACGCCCGACGCGCCCGAATCGGCCCGCCGCGAGCTCGCTGCCCTCGGCTCGATGTCTCGCGACGAGCGGATCACCGCCGTGACGTTTGTCGTCATGGTGGCGGCGTGGGTCGGAGCGGACTCGCTCGGCCTGAACGTGACCAGCATCGCGTTCATGGGACTGGGCGTGCTGCTCGCGAGCGGCGTGCTGACGCTCGACGACATGGCCGAGCAGGGCGAAACGCTGTCCACGTTTCTGTGGCTCGCGGTGTTGTTCGCCTTGAGCGGCCAGCTGAACGAGCTCGGCTTCATGAGCTACGTGGGCGAACGTCTCGCCTCGCAGATGGGTGGGCTGTCGTGGCCCGCGACGTACGTCATCCTGATCGTGCTCTACGTCGTGATCCACTACCTGTTCGTGAGCCAGTCCTCGCAGGTGCTCGCGCTGCTCGGGGTCTTTCTCGACGTCGGCGTCCGGGGTGGCGTGCCGCTGGCACTGATGGCGTTCGGCCTGCTCTTCGCGAGCAGTTACTTCTCGGCGATCACGCCGCAAGGCGGAAGCCAGAACATCATCTTCGCGGCGAGCGGATACCTGACACAACGCGAGCTCTACCGGCTGGGTCTTCTGACGACACTCGCATTCCTGGCGGTCTTTCTCCTGATCGGGACGCCGTGGGTCCTCTTCGTCACCAGGTGACAGCCAGGACGGCCCGAGGAACCTTGGACACCTTATGAACGAGCCGCTGTTCGCGTTCGCGCTCTCGCCCGTCGCCTCGACGATCCTCGTCTATGCGACGGTCGCCGTGCTCGGGCTTGCCCTCGCCACGGTCACGGTTCGCGGGATCGGGATCGGAATCACGGGCGTCCTCTTTGCAGGGATCTTCATGGCCGCGCTCGGATTCGAGGTCGATCATTCGGTTGTCGAGTTCGTCCGGGAATTCGGGCTCGTGCTCTTCGTGTTCATGATCGGCCTCCAGCTCGGACCCGGCTTCTTCGCGTCGCTCCGCAGCGACGGGCTTCGGCTGAACCTCGTAGCCGTCGGGATCGTCGTCTCGGGCGGGATCATGACCGCGGCGATGGGCGCGGTGCTTGGAATCGTCCCCGCGGCGTCCGTCGGTCTCTTCTCGGGATCGACGACGAACACGCCGTCGCTCGGCGCCGCGCAGGAGACCATCGCGGCGTCGGGAATCGCCGGCGCTCCCGTAGACCTTCCGGCGCTCAGCTATGCCGTCTCGTATCCCGTCGGGATTCTCGGGATCATCACGGCGATGCTCGTGCTGCGGCGCCTCTTCGGAGTGGATGCGGCGGCAGAGGCGCGCGCGGCATCCGCGGCCCGCCTGCGCCCCGAAGACGTTCCCGCTCGAAAGACGCTCGTCGTCGAGAATCCGGCCCTCGAGGGCGTGGCCATCGAGGACGTTCCCGGGCTGAAGGAGAGCGGTGTGATCGTCTCGCGCATCAGGCGCGCCGGCCAGGCGGACGTGCAGACTGCGCTCGGACCGACGCTGCTCCACGTGGGAGATTCGCTGCTCGCCGTCGGAACGAGGCAGCGGCTCGAGAAGCTTCGTGCGATCGTCGGCGGCGAGTCCGACGAAGACCTCGTCGACGCGCCCGGAGTCGTCTCGGCGCGTCGTGTCGTCGTCACGCGAAAGGACGTGGTCGGTCGCACTATTGCCGAGCTCGGACTGGGGGCGTCGTTCGGCGTCATCGTGACCAGGCTCATCCGCGCAGACGTCGAGATCGTTGCTACGGCCGACCGGGAGCTCAAGTATGGCGACATGGTCCAGATCGTCGGAGACGACGAGGGCCTCGCCGGTGCGACGCGCGTTCTCGGAAACTCGGTCCGCGAGCTCGGCGAAACGAACTTCATGTGCGTGTTTGTCGGCATCGCTCTTGGAGTGCTCGCGGGATCGCTCCCTGTGGCCGTGCCGGGGTTTCCAGCACCGCTGCGTCTCGGCCTGGCAGGAGGCGCCCTCATCATTGCGACGGCCCTCGGCCGGCTTGGAAAGGTTGGCCCGGTTCTTTTCTACGTCCCGGACTCGGTCGCAAAGGCGTTCAAGGAGCTCGGCATGCTGCTGTTTCTTGCGAGCATCGGGCTGAAGTCGGGGCACGGCTTCGTGACGACCGTTCTCAGCCAGACCGGCGTACTGTGGATCGTCGCGGCCATGGCGATCTCGATCGTTCCGCTGCTCACGTTCGGTGCGCTGTGCAGGAGCGTACTCTCGATGAACTATGCGCGCTTGAGCGGATTGCTCGCGGGCAGCATGACGGACCCGCCTGCGCTCGCGTTCGTCACTGGCCTGTGTGCGTCCGACGAGCCGGCCGTTACGTATGCCACGGTCTATCCACTGACGATGCTCTCGCGCATCGTCGTGGCCCAGGTGCTGGCGCTCTGGCTGCTCGGCTGACGGTGACGGGCACGCGTTCGTGCGCAGCACGCTTTGGACGGTCGACCCACCGCATGATAGGGAGAAACCAATGAACACACCTCCGAAGCCAGGGCCCGAAGTCGAACAGCAAGGCTCGACGCGTCTCCTCGACCTGATGATCCGAGCGGCGTTGATCGGGGCGATGGCGTTGCTGTGCTACCAGATCTTCTCGCCGTTTCTTGCGCTGATGGTCTGGTCGATCATCTTCGCTGTTGCGATGTACCCGCTGCACCAGTGGATCGCGCGCAGGCTCGGCGGGAAGCAGTCGCTCGCCTCGATCGTTCTCGTGACGGTCGGCATCCTGCTGATCCTCGCGCCGACGGCGCTGTTGTTGAGCTCGTTTGGCGATTCGGTCCGGGAGTTCATCGGTGCGGTGCAGCACAACACGCTCGCGATACCCGCCCCGAAGGAGAACGTTGCGACGTGGCCGGTCGTCGGCCCGACGATCTACGACGTGTGGTCGAGGGCACACACGGACCTGCCGGGGCTCGTCCAGAGCATGCAGCCGAAGATCGGCGAACTGGCTGCGAAGTCGCTTTCGATTGTTGCGAGCATTGGCACCGGCCTGCTGCTGTTTCTCGCGTCGTTCATCGTCTCGGGTATCGTGATGGCGTTCGGCGAATCGGGCGCGCGCAGCAGCGAGGCGATCTTTGTTCGCGTCGTCGGCGTCGAACGTGGCGAGGCGCTCCTCAGACTCTCGGCGGCGACGATCCGCGCGGTCGCGCAAGGCGTGATCGGCGTTGCGTTCATCCAGGCGATCCTCATCGGGGTGATCTTGCTGGTCTGCGGCGTTCCCGGAGCGGGCGTGCTTGCGATCATCGCGCTCGTCCTGGGCATCGCGCAGGTGCCGGCGCTGCTCGTCACGATCCCGGTCATCGGGTACATCTGGTCGAGCGGCGCGTATGGCAACACGGCCGCGATCATCGCTACGATCGTGCTGCTCGTTGCCGGCATGGCGGACAATGTCCTGAAGCCGTTGATGCTCGGCCGTGGCGTCGACGTCCCGATGCCGGTGATCCTGCTTGGTGCGCTCGGAGGCATGGCGAGCGGGGGTATTGTCGGACTGTTCGTCGGAGCGACGGTGCTGGCGCTCGGGTATGAGATCTTTATGAACTGGGTCGGTAACGATCCAGAGGCCAGCCCGGGGACGCCACAATTGGCTGAACAGTCGACAGAAGGACCTATCGCGACCTGACGTAGCAGAGCGCTGCCGTTTGGAGTGCGCCGGCAAGCGAAGCGCGACGGCGCTTTGATGACGCTGCGACCGCGCGATACAGATTTCGGCGGCCGAATCAGAAGTGAGCGACGGCCACATACAAAGCGCCGTCGCGCTTCGCTTGCCGGCGCACTCCAAAGGCTAAGCATTCGACGTCGCTACGGCCTTGGAGCCGTATGGTACCCTTGGCGGACCAACCGACCAGGAGGTGTCACATGCGGCGTTTCGCGATCGCGTTCGCACTCGTTTCCCTGCTCGTTCCGTCGGGCATTTCAGCCCGGCCGTTTCAGGAACCGGCCGCGGTGCGCTACCTCGTCATCACCGCCGGACGCACCGCCGGCGAACAGGTCGTGCGCGAGCTCCCCGGCGGCCGCATCGAAGCGACCTTTGAATTCAACGACCGGGGCCGCGGTCCAAAGACCGTGTCCCGAATCGAGGTCGGCGACGGCGGCGTTCCCACGCGGATCGAGGTCACCGGCAACGACTACTACAAGAATGCGGTCAACGAGACGTTCGTCGTCGAGAAGGGTCTGGCGAAGTGGAACAACGAGTCCGAACACGGCGAGGCGCCGGCGACCGGCCGCGTGTTCTATGTCAGCCTGAACGGCGCCCCGGTCGAAGGCGCGGTGCTCGCGCGCGCGCTGCTCGCGGCGCCTGACCACAAGCTCGCGCTGCTGCCGGCGGGCGAGGTCAGGATTCGCACGATTGGCAAGGTCGAGATCTCCGCAAACGAAAAGAAGCGGACGGTCGTGCAGTACGTGCTGGAGGGTCTCGCGTTCGACCCGGCGGCGATCTGGCTCGACACGGACGGAACGTTTTTTGCAAACGTGTCGAGCTGGTCGAGCGTCATTCGCGAGGGATGGGAGTCGGCGATCCCGCAACTGCTCGATGCGCAGGAGAAGGCGGCGAGCGCGTGGACGTCCGATCTCGCGAAGTCGCTGCGCCACGTGCCCAAGGTGGGCATCGCGTTCACGGGTGCGAGCGTGTTCGATTCGGTCGCGGGCGTGGTGAAGCCCGCAACGACGGTCCTCGTGCTCGGAAACCGAATCGCGGCCGTCGGGCCCGACGGCACCGTGAAGATTCCGGAGGGCGTCGACGTGGTCGACGCGCGCGGCAAGACGCTGCTGCCGGGTCTGTGGGACATGCACGTGCACATGTCGGGGATCGACGGCGCACTGCACATCGCGGCGGGCGTGACGACGACGCGCGACATGGGAAACGACTACGAGACGCTCAATGCATTGCGCGAGCGCTTCGACGCCGGCACGGCGGTCGGGCCGAGGGTGATCATGGCGGGCCTGGTCGACGGCTCGGGGCCGTTCACGGCGCCGACGGGCGTGCTCGTCGACACGCCGGAGCAGGCGCGTGCCACCGTCGAGAAGCTGAAGTCCGAGGGGTACGTGCAGGTGAAGATCTACAGCTCCATCAAGCCGGAGCTGGTGTCGGTGATCGCGGACGAGGCGCACAAGCGCGGCATGCGCGTGAGCGGGCACATCCCCGCGTTCATGACGGCCGAGCAGGCGGTTCGCGCCGGCTATGACGAGATCCAGCACGTGAACATGCTGTTTCTCAATTTCCTGTTCGACACGGTGAAGGACACGCGGACGCCGGCGCGATTCACGGCAGTGGCCGAGCACGCGACCGAACTCGATCTGCAGTCGGCGCGCGTGCAGGCGTTCGTGAAGCTGCTGCAGGACCGTCACACGGTGATCGATCCGACGGCGAATGCCTTCGAGGAGCTCTTTGTCGCGCGGAAAGGCACGATCGACCCGGTGTTTGCCGCGGTCGCCGATCGGCTGCCGCCTCAGGTGCGCCGGGGTTTCCTGTCGGGCGGGCTGCCCGTGCCGGACGGGATGGACGCGCGATACCGCGCGTCGTTCGACAAGGTGCTCGAGATGGTGGCGCTGCTCTACAGGTCTGGAATTCGGATCGTTGTCGGAACGGACAGCCTGGCGGGATTCGCGTATCACAGGGAGCTCGAGTTGTACGTAAAGGCCGGGATTCCGGCGCCGAACGTGCTGCAGCTGGCGACGATCGGCGCGGCACGTGTCATGGGTCGCGACAAGGAGCTGGGTTCGATCGAGGCGGGGAAGCTGGCGGACGTCGTGCTTGTGGACGGGGATCCGGTGACGAGGATTTCGGATGTGCGGAAGACGTCGCTTGTGGTGAAGGATGGCGCGGTGTACCGATCGGCGGAGGTGTACCGGGCGCTGGGTGTGGCGCCGTAGGGGAACGTAACCTCCAGACCCTGGAGTCACGAGTCTAGGAAATTCCGCGACGGATTGCAGTATGTCTAGCCATTGTCTAGGACTTCGACCTTGACAATGCTTAGACACATGGCTATCGTTCCTCCGTGGCCGAGCGCAAGACCAAGGACGACCCGCGTCACCCGATCGGCGTCGTTACGGCGCGAACGGGGCTTTCCTCTCACGTGCTACGGGCCTGGGAGCGTCGTTACGGCGTCGTCCATCCGGCGCGCAGTGAGCGAGGCGAGCGACTCTACTCCGACGCCGATGTGCAGCACCTCACGCTTCTCAACCGCGCGACGAGCGCGGGACGTTCCGTTGCCTCTGTGGCGTCGCTGTCCACAAGCGAGCTCCTCAAGACGGTCGCCGAGGATGCGGAGCGCTCCAGGACGGGACCCGCTCTGCCGCGGGCGTACCAGGAGCAGGCCATGGAGGCCGTGCGCGCACTGACGCCGGAGGCGCTCGAATCGACGCTCCGGCGCGCGATGCTCTCACTTGGCGCCGTCCCGTTCGTCGAAGAGGTCATTGCGCCGCTGCTCGTGGAGATCGGCAACGAGTGGCACGAAGGGCGCATCACGATCGCGCACGAGCACGCGGCGTCCGTCTCGATCCTCCAGCTTCTTGGCGGGATGGCGCGCGCGCTCGAGGTGCCTGGCGCCGCGCCGCGCATTGTCATCGCCACGCCGCCGGGCGAACTCCACGCGTTCGGCGCAATGATGGCTGCGGCTGTCGCGGCGCACGACGGATGGCACGTCACATGGCTCGGGTCTGATCTGCCCGTGGAGCAGATCGCGGCCGGCGCCGGGCAGGGTGGTGCGCGCGCCGTAGCGCTGAGCGCGGCGGCCTCCTGCAGCGACCTGGCCCGCGAACTGCGCACCCTGCGGGCGCTCTTGCCGCAGCATGTGCCGCTCCTCGTCGGCGGCGCAGGCGTTGCGGGCCTGTCGGATGTGCGGGGGGTCACCGTGGTGCGGGACCTTCAGCACTGGCGCGCGCTGCTGCGCAGCCACGCTATGCACCTCGGGAGTTTATGATGAAGCAAGCGAGCGAAGGACGCGACACGGTCCGTGCGACGTCACGGGCGCGGGCGCTCCTGCAGTGGTTCGATCAGGGCGACGTGGCGCCCGTCTCGGAAGGAGCGCCTGCGGCGGCAAGACGCGTCGAGTGGCTCCGCGTGCTGCCGTTTATCGGCTTGCACGTTGCCTGCCTCGGCGTGTTCGCGGTGGGCTGGCATGGCAGTGCGGTCGCCGCTGGAGTGGTTCTCTATGCCGTCCGGATGTTCGCCATCACGGGGTTCTATCACCGGTACTTCTCGCATCGCACGTTCCGCACCAGCCGTGCGGCGCAATTCGTGTTCGCGGTTATCGGAGCGAGCGCCACGCAACGCGGCGCGCTCTGGTGGGCCGCGCACCACCGCAAACACCACCGCCATGCGGACACCGAACGTGACGTCCACTCGCCGCGGCACCACGGTATCTGGTGGAGCCACATGGGCTGGATTACCACTGCGCAGAACTTCGTGACGGACGTGCGAGAGGTCCCCGACCTGGCCCGCTACCCCGAGCTTCGCTGGCTCGACCGCTATGACATCGTCGTGCCGGTGGCGCTGGCCGTCACCCTGTTTGCCATCGGCGGATGGCCCTGGCTGGTGTGGGGGTACTTCGTGAGCACCGTGGTGCTCTTCCACTGCACCTGCTTCATCAACTCGCTCGCCCATCGCCACGGCACGCGCCGCTACGAGACCGACGACGACAGCCGCAACAGCCTCCCGCTCGCCCTCATCACGCTGGGCGAAGGCTGGCACAACAACCACCACCGCTATCCCGGCTCGACGCGCCAGGGATTCTTCTGGTGGGAGATCGACCTCACCTACTACGGACTGGTGGTGCTCAAATGGTGTGGCATCATCCGCGACCTCCGCCCGGTTCCCGCGCGGCTTCTGGAGGCGGAGTGACCCGCGTTGCCATCGTCGGCAGCGGCGTGTCGGGGCTCGTCGCCGCGCGAGCCCTGCACGAACGCCACGACGTGACGGTGTTCGAGGCGGACGACCGGATTGGGGGGCATGTTCACTCGTGGAACGTGCGATCCGGCGGGCGCGAGTACCGCGTGGATTCCGGGTTCATCGTCTGCAACGAGCGCAACTACCCGAACTTCATGGCGCTGCTGGCCGAGCTCGGGATCCGCACGCAGCCAAGCACAATGAGTTTCAGCCTGCGTCACGACCGGGCGAACCTCGAATACAACGGGTCGAGCCTGCGGCAGCTGTTCGTCCAGCCTGCCAACGCGGTACGGCCCCGGTTCCTGCGCATGCTTGCCGACGTGCTGCGGTTTAACCGTTCGGCGCCGCGCATCGTGCACGCCGAGGGCGCAGAGCTCACGCTCGGAGCCCTCGTGGATGCCGGCCGGTACTCGGACGCGTTCCGCGACTGGTACCTCGTGCCGATGGGGTCCGCCATCTGGTCGCTGCCGCCCGCGCGAGTCCTCGACATGCCGGCGCGGTTCTTCGTCGACTTCTTTGACAACCACGGAATGCTGACGGTGGACGACCGGCCCGTGTGGCGCGTGGTGGAAGGCGGGTCATCGCGCTACGTCGAGGCTCTCACCGCCCCGATGCGCAGCTCGATTCGCACACGGCACCGCGTCCGGCGCATCGAGCGTCTTCGCGACCATGTCCTCGTGGACGGTGAGCGGTTTGACCACGTCGTGCTGGCGTGCCACAGTGACCAGGCGCTTGCGATGCTCGCAGACCCGACGCGCGCCGAACTCGAGATTCTTGGCGCGCTGCCGTACCAGGAGAACGACGTGGTTCTCCACACCGATACGTCGCTGCTGCCTCGGCGACGGGCGGCATGGGGTTCCTGGAACTACCACGTGACGGGCACCCCGGATGCGCCCGCCGTGGTCACGTACAACATGAACATGCTGCAGTCCCTCGATGCGCCCGAAACGTTCTGCGTGACCCTGAACGCGACCGGCGCCATCGACCCGGATCGCGTGATCGGGAGGGTGACGTATCACCATCCCATGGTGACTCAAGCCGGCGTGACGGCCCGCGCACGGCGCCGTGAGGTGAGCGGTCCCAACCGGACGTACTACTGCGGCGCATACTGGGGCAATGGTTTCCATGAGGACGGTGTCGTGAGCGGGCTTGCGGTCGCGCGCGAGATCGAGTCGACCGTCCACCCGGGTCTGGTGGTGGCATGAACAGTTGCGTGTACAAAGGCACCATCCGGCACCGCCGGTTCACTCCGGTGGCGCACGAGTTCCGGTACCGGATGTTCATGCTCTATCTCGACCTCGACGAGATCCCGGTCGTGTTCCGCGGCCGCTGGCTCTGGTCCGCCCGGCGTTTCGCACCCGCGTGGTTCCGCCGCGCTGACTACCTGGGGGATCCGGCCGTGCCGCTGGCGGACGCGGTGCGTCAGCTGGTGGCCGAACGCACCGGCCAGCGCCCGACGGGGCCGATCCGCCTGCTGACGCACCTGCGGTACTGGGGCTACGTGCAGAATCCCGTGAGTTTCTATTTCTGCTTCGACCCGTCGGGCGCGATGGTCGAGACCGTCGTCGCCGAGATCACGAACACGCCATGGGGCGAGAGGCATGCGTACGTGGTGCGCGCAAACCCGCGGAGCCGGTCGCATCGGGCGTCGTTCGACAAGGAATTCCACGTCTCTCCGTTCATGCCGATGGACCAGAACTACCACTGGCGCTTCTCCACTCCCGGCGACCGCCTTCACGTCCACATGGAGAACCGCGGCGGCGACGAGCGCGTGTTCGACGCGACCCTGGCTCTCCGACGCGCGCCGATGACCGGCCCTGTGCTCGCTGGCTGCCTTGCGCGACACGTGTGGATGACGGCCTCGGTCGTCACCGGTATCTACTGGCAGGCGCTGCGGCTCTGGTTGCGCGGCGCGCCCTTTCATCCACACCCGTCCACTCGGAGGAACAATGTCGATCCTGTCGTCACTCGCTAGGCGCGGTACGCTCGCGCGCCTGCGGCAACTCAAGCACGGCCGTCTGCTCATTCGCGAGGCGGGCAACGTCGTTTCGTCGGGCGACCCGGCCGCGGCGCCGCTCACGATCGACGTCCACGATGCCCGGTTCCACGACTCCATCGTGTTCGGCGGTGCGGTCGGGGCGGGCGAGGCGTACGCCGCGGGCTGGTGGTCGACCGACGACCTGACGGGAATCGTCCGGCTGATGCTTCGCAATCGCGAGGCGCTCGACGGTCTCGACACCGGGACCGCTTTGCCCGTCACACTGCTCCGACGGCTCGCCAATGCCCTCAACGCGAACTCCCATCGTGGCGCGCGGCGCAACATCCGGGCGCACTATGACCTGGGCAATGACTTCTTCCGGCTGTTTCTCGACGAGACGCTCACGTACTCCTGCGCGCTGTTCGACCGCCCGGACGCGACGCTGGCCGAGGCCTCGGTGGCGAAGTACGATCGCATCGCGAAGCTGCTCGACCTGCGGCCGTCCGACCACCTGCTCGAGATCGGCACAGGCTGGGGCGGATTTGCGATGCACGCCGCGACCCGCTACGGCTGCCGCGTCACGACCACGACGATCTCGCAGGCGCAGCTGTCCCTGGCGAGGCAGCGCGTACACGAGGCCGGCCTTGACGACCGCGTGACGGTGCTCGGGCTGGATTACCGTGACCTCGATGGGACGTACGACAAGCTCGCATCCATCGAGATGATCGAGGCCGTGGGCCACGAGCAGTACGAGACCTTCTACCGGCAGTGCGCCAGGCTGCTGGCGCCGCACGGCATCGCGGTGATCCAGGCGATCACCATCGCGGACGAGCGGTACGAGGCGGCTCGGCGCGAGGTGGACTTCATCAAGCGCCACATCTTCCCGGGCAGCTGCATGCCGTCGCGCTCCGCGCTCGCGGCCGCAGCCGGGCGAACGGATCTCGTGCTGGTGCAGGCAGACGAAATCGGCCTGCACTATGCAGAGACGCTGAGGCGCTGGCGCGTCAACCTCCTGGCGAATCGGGACCGCATCAAGGCGCTTGGCTACGACGACCGGCTTCTGAGGCTGTGGGAGTTCTACCTCTGTTACTGCGAGGGAGGATTCCTCGAGCGTGCGATCGGAACGGTGCAGCTCGTATACGCGCGTGCCGAGGCGGGCGTGCGGGGCCCGCTGCCTGTCGCGGCCGTGCCCGCGGCCCCGGTGGAGTGCGCGGCATGACGGCCTTGATCGCGTTCGCCGCGGTGGGCGTCCTGCTTCAGGTCGTCCTCTGGGCAGTGCAGCTCCGAACGCGCAACGCAGCCACCGCCGACGTCGGCTGGACGGTGCTCGTGGTGGGCGGCGCACTCGGCGCCGCTCTGGTGGGCGAGGGAGACGTGACGCGCCGCGTCGTCGTCGCCGGCCTGGTCGCGGTCTGGGGACTCCGCCTCGCGGCATACCTCGTGCGTGACCGCGTCCTGGCGAACGCGCCGGAGGACGGGCGCTATCGCGCGATGCGCGATCAATGGCAGGGTGCTGCAGCGCGCAACTTCCTTGCTGTCTACCTCGTGCAGGTACCCGTCGCGGCACTCTTCGTCATCCCGCTCGCGGCCGCGATGCGCGGCGGTCCCCCGGACGCGTGGATGGCAGCAGGCATCGTGCTGTGGCTCATCGCTGCGGCGGGCGAGTGGCTCGCCGACCGGCAGCTCGAGCGCTTCCGCGCCGATCCCGGGAATCGCGGCGGTGTGTGCAACGCCGGGCTGTGGCGCTACTCGCGGCACCCGAACTATTTCTTCGAATGGCTCCATTGGTGGGCGTACGTGCTGATAGGGCACGTACAGCCGCTCACGTTTCTCGGCCCCGTGGCGATGCTGCTGTTCCTCTATCGCATCACCGGCATTCCCTACACCGAGCGCCAGGCGCTCAGCAGCCGCGGCGACGCGTATCGGGAGTACCAGCGCACCACAAGTGCGTTTCTCCCCTGGCCGCCCCGAGGTCTCGACCGATGAGCATCGGCATGGCGATGGCGGAGCACGGGCTCGTTCCCACGGCGCTTGTGCGACGGGCCATCCGGCAGCTGTGCGCGCAGCGCCTGCGCGAAGTAGAGGGTTCGGGCAGCGTCGACCAGTTTCTTGCCCGGCTTGAAGGGTCGCGGATCGCGGAGGTGCCCGACGTGGCCAACACGCAGCACTACGAGGTGCCGAGCGAGTTCTTCGAGCTCGTGCTGGGGCGGCGACGGAAGTACTCGAGCGCCATCTGGCCGGCGGGCGTGCGCACGCTGGACGACGCGGAGGACGCGATGCTTGCGCTCACGTGCGAACGGGCCGGACTCGCCGACGGGCAGGATATCCTGGAGCTCGGTTGCGGATGGGGCTCGCTCTCTCTGTACATGGCGGCGCAATATCCCTCGTCGCGAATCGTGGCCGTCTCGAATTCTGCCACGCAGCGGGAGTTTCTCGAGTCGCGCGGCGTGCGCAACCTCGAGATCCGGACGGCCGACATGAACGACTTCGACCCGGGCCGGCAGTTCGATCGCATCGTCAGCGTCGAGATGTTCGAGCACATGCGCGACTGGCCGCGGCTCCTCGAGCGCGTGTCGTCCTGGCTTCGCGACCACGGCCGCCTGTTCATCCACGTGTTCTGTCACGCCTCGCACGCATACACGTTCGAGACCGAGGGCGATGACAACTGGATGGGGAGACATTTCTTCAGTGGTGGCATCATGCCCAGCCACGGGCTGCTGGCCGGGACGGCGCCACGCTCGCTGACGGTGGAAGAAGCCTGGTGGCTGGATGGGACGCACTACCAGCGCACGGCAGCGGCGTGGCGCGAGAACCTCGAGGCGCGGCGCGGCGACGTGCTGCGCGTGTTGCGCGAACACTATGGCGCGGCCGAGGCGCCGGTGTGGTACCACCGGTGGCGGCTCTTCTTTCTGGCCTGCGAGGAGTTGTTCGGCTTCGACGGCGGACACCAGTGGGGCGTGGGCCACTACCGGCTGCGACCCACTGGCATGACGACGGCGGAGCCCGCATGAGGTGTCGCAGGGCGGGCATCTTCGACTATCGCGCACGCGTGATCGGCGAGCGCATTCCACGTCCATCAGCCCGGCTGGGCGAAGGGGTGATCCGATGACGGCAATGAACTTCCTTAGAATGTACGGCGTGGGGGTGCTGACCTGTTTCGCCCTGGACCTGGTGTGGCTCGGCGTGGTGGCCCGCGGCTTCTACCAGCGGCAGCTCGGCCACCTTCTGAGGCCGGACGTGCAGTGGATTCCGGCGGTGCTCTTCTACCTGATCTACGTCGCGGCGCTCGTCGTTTTCGTTGCCGGACCGGCGGTGGAGCGGCAATCCGTCTGGCGCGCGATCGGGTACGGCGCGTTCTTCGGCGTTGCGGCGTACGCGGCGTTCGACCTCACCAGCCTGGCGCTGCTCCGGGATTTTCCCGTCCAGGCGGCCGTGGTGGATCTGGCGTGGGGAGCGTTTCTGTCGGCGGTCGTGTGCGCCGTTGTGGTGTTGAGCACGAGAGTCTGGTCGTGACGCGCCTTGGCCAGCTGACTGCGGTAGAATCCGGCGCATGACCGCCAAAGAAGCTCTCAAACAGCTCGAGGCCCTCGGCAGCGAGAAGCTCCGCGCCCAGAACGCCAAACGAGGCGCACCCGCAAACCAGTACGGCTGCCAACTCGGCGACATCCGCAAGCTGGCCAAGAAGCTCAAGACCGACCACCAGCTCGGGCTCCAGCTGTGGGACACCGGCAACGTCGACGCACAACTCCTTGCCGTACTCCTCCTCAAGCCCGCGGACCTGTCCGCCAAGGACCTCGACCGGATGGTGCGCACCACAAGCTGGGCCTGGGTTGCCGACTGGTTGAGCTCCTACGTCATCAAGGAGCACCCCGACCGGGAGGCGCTTCGCGTGAAGTGGATAGCCGCGCGCGACCCGTGGGCCGCGCGCGCCGGCTGGAGCCTCACGGCCGGGCGCGTCGCGAGGAATCCGGAGGGGCTCGACCTCACCGCGCTGCTCGATCGCATCGAGTCGGAGATGGCCAAGGCGGATCCCACCGTGCAGTGGACGATGAACAGCACGCTCGCCGCGGTGGGGATTCACCACGCCAAGCTCCGCAAGCGCGCCATCGCAATCGGCGAGAAGCTCGGCATCTACCGCGACTACCCTGTCTCGAAGGGCTGTACCTCGCCGTTCGCCCCGATCTGGATCAACGAGATGGTGAAGCGGCAGAGCTAGGTGGCGGCCACCGGTTCGGCGCCCAGCCAGCCGGCCGCAATGCAAGCGAGACGTGGGCCTTGGGTGCGATCCGACTCGTCACTGCTCGAGCCCGACCGCCTCCAGCGCGTCAACGTGATCGTTCAGGATCAGGAGCGCTGTTTCTCGACGGACTGATTGGAGTAATCTAGCCACTATGCCGCTGGCCGGCCGATCGCCGTCGACACATAAACCCTCGTACGTCCTGTCACGCGTCCAGCTCAGTTGAGGCCGGGCTTCCGGAAGCCGGGCAATCGCGTGGGAAGGAGCATTGTATGAGCGTGCACCGCTCCGCAATCGTCCCGATCGTCCTGCTGACGCTCCCGCTCGCGGCACCAGCCCAGGAGCCTCGTCAGGACAGCCGTGAAATTGTGCTCGACTCGAGCCGGACTTCCGACGCACAGGCCACCGCTCCGCTGTCGACTCCGCAGGCACGCCCCGAGCTCGTGCTCCAGAGCGGGATCGCCGACCCGCAGGTGCAGCTCGTGTTCAGTCGCGACGGCAGGTTGCTCGCCTCCATGGGCATCGGCCGCGGGTCGATCAAGGTGTGGGAGGTCGCGACGGGCCGCCTCCTCCGACAGTTCTCGACACTCAGCCCCGATCCGGTAACTCAGCTTGGGCGTCAGCCCTTCGCGTTCTCGGCCGACGGGACGACTCTGACCGCCCAGTGCGGCGCGGGCGTTTGCCGGTGGAATGTCGTGTCGGGCCGCGCGCTCCCGAACGTGTCCCTGCCGCAGCAAAACAGCTTGACGTTCGTCGCCCTCAGCGACGATACGAGTGTGCTCGCCGCCAGCGTGGTCGACATGCTGGACGCGGGCCAGATGCAGGTCCGATGCTGGGATACCTCGACCGGGCGCGAGATCAGCACGCTGACCGTCGACCCCGCCATCGGGGTCTACTACGACTCGCTCGTGCTCTCGCCGAACGGCCGCAGCGCGGCCGCGGCGTTCCGGGGGACGCACGGTTCCGACGTGTCGGTGGGCGTCGAGGTGTGGGATGTCGCCACGGGCCGCCCGACATCGGCCCTGGTGGGAAGACCGGAGCGAGTCGGGGACGACGATTCCGTGCCCAAGGTCAGCGTCGCCTTCAGCTCCGACGGGTCACGGGTCGCGATGCGACGGCAGTCTTCGCTGACGGTCTGGGACGTCGCAAGCGGGCGGGTGGTTTCGATGGCTCAATCCGGCAGGCCGATGCGGCTGCCCCCACAAGATCAGCTGTGCCAGTACCGCAACCAGATCGGGTTTAGCCCCGACGGGCGGCTCGTCGCGATGCAGGGCGACGATGGCGCGGTCGACCTTGTCGACACCGAGGGCGCGTTGGTGACGCGAACCATCGGTGGGCACGACGGCGCGGTCGTGGCCACGGCCTTCAGTCGCGACGGCAAGCTGGTTGCCACGTCGGGCGCGGACAATGTCATCCGGATCCGGGAGGTCGCGTCGGGAGCTGACGTGCAAGCTTTGCGAGGGCACGCGATGGCCGTGATGGACGTCGCGTTTTCACGCGACGGACGATCGCTTGCCGTCGCAGGGACCCAGGCTGTCGGCCTTTGGGACGTCGGGTCGGGCGACCTGCGGCGCGCGCTCTTTCTGCCCGAGGAGTTCCGGCGACAACTGTGGGAGGAGACGTTCGCGACGCGCCACTATCTCAGTTCGGACGGCCGCTTCCTCGTCGCCGGTAGCACGAAGGCGCCGCTGGCGAAGGTCTGGGACACTTCGACGGGCGCCGAGCTCAGTAGCGTCGCTCTCGCCCCAGGGCGGGAGCTCTCGAACGCGGCGTTCAGCCCGGACGGCAAGGCGCTCGCCGTGATCGACAGAAACGATGCACAGGCCAGGGCGCCGCGCGGGCGGCCGGCGCCCATTATTTCACCCATAGACACGTCGCAGACCGACCCCAGGAAGCTCGCGAAGGAGATGCGGAAATACGGGAAGAAGCTTCAGAGCAAGGAGTTTCAGGAGACCATGGCAAAGATGGCCGAGGCCGCGCAGTCCGGCAACTTCGCCGAGGCGACTGCCCTGATGGACGCCGCCGGTCTGGTGCCCGAGGGAAGCCGTCCGCTCGACGTCGCTTACGCACTCAGACTGGTGGACGTCTCGACAGGCCAACCGGTGCGGGAGTTGCCTTTCCCTCCGACGCGCACACAGGCCATTCAACAGGGCGCCTCGGACGCACAGCTGGCACAAGCGGTCATCGCGATCAGTTCGGACGGTCGCCGCGTCGCGTTATGCCCGGAGCCTATGGCGCCGATCACTGTTGCCGACGCAGCCACCGGGCAGCAGCTCGTGGCGATCACGACCTCGACGATGCCGACGGCCCAAAGCTTGTCGCGGTTCACGATGTACCACCCCTTCGCCATCGCCTGGAGCCCGGACGGGAAGCTGCTCGCGACGACCGGGTTCGAGATCGAATACGGCCGGAGTGCCAACGATTTGCACTATGGCGACGTGACCGATCTGTGGGACCCGCAAACCGGCCAGCGCGTGCGGCGGTTGACAGGATCCTCCGACAGTGGACGGACGCTCGCATTCAGCCGCGACGGCTCGATCCTCGCGACTTCGGGGGGCAACGGCGCCGTTCAGCTTTGGGACGTCGCGACCGGCCGCCCGCTGCGTCGCCTCGACGGTCACGCTAGTGGAGTTTACTCGCTCTCGTTCGGACCCGACGACCGTTTCCTGGTTTCGGGCAGCGCGGACGGCAGCGCACGCCTGTGGGACCCAAAGACGGGCGAGTCCCTGGCGACGCTCATCTGCTCCCAGAATGGCTCGGACTGGCTCGTCGCGACGCCCGACGGGCTGTTCGACGGCTCGCCGGGCGGGTGGAACCAGATCCTCTGGCGTTTCTCGGAGGACATCTTCAAGGTCGCGCCGGTCGAGAGCTACTTCGCAGAGTTCTTCTACCCGGGTCTACTCGGCGACCTCCTCGCTGGCAAGCGCCCGAAGGCCGCCGTCAACATTGCTCAGAAGAACCGTGACCTTCCAACGGTTGCGATCGCGCTCGCCGGCGACGCCGGTGGCCCCGTGTCGAGCAGGAGGGTGAAGGTTCGGGTCACCGTCGCCGACGCGCCCGGCGGCGCCAAGGACGTGAGGCTTTTCCGCGACGGTTCGCTCGTGAAGGTCTGGCACGGCGACGTCCTGGAGGGACGCCAGTCCGCGGCGCTCGAGACCGACGTGACGCTCGTTGCGGGCGAGAATCGGCTGACGGCGTATGCCTTCAACCGCGACAACGTGAAGAGCCTCGACGGCGTGCTCGCGGTCAAGGGTGCCGACGCGCTCAAACGCCCGGGGACGCTCCACGTGCTCGCCGTTGGCGTGAACGCGTACGCCAATCCCGAATTCGACCTCAGGTACGCCGTGCCGGACGCCACCGACTTTGCCGAAGAGGTTGAGCGGCAACAGCGGAAGCTCGGCGCGTACCCAACCGTCGAGGTGACGCGCCTCGTCGACCGTGACGCAACGAAGGCAAACATCCTTCTCGCCATAGGCCGGCTGGCGGGTGACGTGAGGGAGCCGCCGTCCGACGCGCCCGCCGCGGTCCGTGCGATTGCGCCCGCCGGACCCGAGGACGCGGTTGTGATCTTCTTTGCTGGTCACGGGACGGCACAGAGTGACCGCTTCTATCTCCTGCCGCACGATCTCGGGTATGCCGGGCCGCGTGCGGGGCTCGACGCGACAGGGCTGCGAGATATCCTGGCGCACGGGATCTCGGACCTCGAGCTCGAACAGGCGCTCGAACAGGTCGACGCAGGCCACGCCCTGCTCGTCATCGACGCGTGCCACAGCGGCCAGGCGCTCGAGTCGGAAGAGACGCGGCGCGGGCCGATGAATTCGAAAGGACTGGCGCAGCTCGCGTACGAGAAGGGCATGTACGTGCTCACCGCGGCACAGAGTTACCAGGCGGCGCTCGAGGCAACCGAGCTCGGCCACGGCTTGCTGACGTACGCACTTGTTGAGGAAGGGCTCAAGACTGCGTCGGCCGACGAAGCGCCGCGCGATGGCAGCGTCGTGATTCGTGAGTGGCTCGACTTCGCGACGAACCGCGTCCCTGGGCTCGAGGAGACGATCCTGAACCGGAAGCGCGGCCTCGTGCTCACACCCGCGCAAGGCGCTGGCAAGGGGGCGGTGACCGAGCGGATACCGCAGCGTCCCCGTGTGTTCTATAGGCGCGAGTTGGAGGCCCGGCCCTTTGTCGTTGCGAGACTGTGAGGCGTTGCAGGTCTCACTCGGCCCGCTGCGTAGACGGCATCCACGCTTGCCTGCTGTGTGTCGTAGCTGCGACAGTGCTGCAGCTCGCTGTTCGCCCCGATCTGGATCAACGAGATGGTGAAGCGGCAGGGCTGAAGCCGACAACCGCACCAGAACCGATCGCGGTAGCGATCGGGTTGGTGTCCACGCCGCCCACCCCGATCGCTACCGCGATCGGTTCAGGGGCGCACGCGTCGCTTACTGCACGTCGAGCGTCACGGTCGCCGACCGGGATCGTCCGTCCTTGTCGGTGCCGGTGAACGTAAAC
>JBGAKX010000203.1:0-6180 GCA_044224215.1 Blastocatellia bacterium | reverse complement strand
TCGTGTCGATCATCGACGGCGACGAGCGACTCTACTCCGAGCGCCAGGCATGCGCGGAATGCGGCATCTCGATCCCAGCGCTCGAACCGAGGTCGTTCTCCTTCAACAGTTCGTACGGGGCGTGCTCCGGATGCAAGGGAATCGGCACGACGTACGAAGTCGACATCGTGAAGCTGCTCCCAGACGAGTCGATTCCGATCAACGCGCTCGACCTTGCGCCGTTCGACCGCGGCATCAACGGATTCCTGCGCGGTGTGCTGAAGACGATCGCGGCGTCGCACAAGCTTCCGGAAACCACTCCGTTTGAAGCATTTCCGCCGAAGGCGCGCGACGCGTTCCTGAAGGGGACATCCGAAAAGCTGAAACTCAAGCACGGATCGTTCGCGTTCACGACCGCGTGGCCCGGTGCCAGCGCATACCTCAAACAACAGCGCGCGGAAACAAAGAACGAGAAGGCCGCCGAGGGAATCGAGGCGCTGATGTCGCCGGTCGTGTGCTCCGCGTGTTCGGGCCAGCGATTGCGGCGCGAATCGGTCGCGGTCCGCGTCAACGGCCTGTCGATCGCCGACTACACGTCGATGCCGATCGACCACGCCGTCACCGCGTTCGCGTCCATCACGCTGAACGACCGCGAACAGCAGATCGCCGGACTGGTGTTGCGAGAAATTCGCGATCGCCTCGCGTTCCTGCAGCGCGTGGGTCTCGGCTACCTCGCGCTCGATCGCGGCTCGGCAACGCTCTCGGGCGGCGAAGGCCAGAGAATACGGCTTGCAACGCAGATCGGATCGCAGCTGCGCGGAGTCCTCTACGTGCTCGACGAGCCGTCGATCGGGCTTCATCCGCGCGACAACATCAAGCTGATCAATACGTTGGAAGAGCTGCGCAACCTCGGGAACACCGTGCTCGTGGTCGAGCACGACGAGGAGACGATTCGACGCGCCGACCATGTCGTTGACCTTGGCCCGGGAGCCGGACTGCACGGCGGAAAGGTGGTCGCAGTCGGCACGCCGACCGAAGTCGCCGGCAACCCCGGATCCGTCACGGGCAGGTATCTGTCCGGCACCGACGAAATTGCCATTCCGCGGCAGCGCCGACCCAGAAACGGCAAGGTGATCACCGTCGGCGGCGCGCGCGCGAACAACCTCAAGAATATCGACGTGGAATTTCCGCTTGGTTGCTTTATCGCGGTGACGGGCGTCTCGGGCTCCGGCAAGTCCACGCTGATCAACGAGATCCTGTATCGGTCGATGGCGCGTAAACTCTACCGTTCGGCGGTCACGCCCGGCGAGCACCGCGATCTGACCGGGCTGGAGCTGATCGACAAGGTCATCGAGATCGATCAGTCGCCGATCGGGCGGACGCCGCGCTCGAACCCGTCGACGTACACCGGGCTGTTCGCGCCGATTCGCGAGCTGTACGCGCAGCTTCCGGAGTCGCGCGAGCGGGGCTACAAGCCGGGCCGGTTCTCGTTCAACGTCAAGGGCGGACGCTGCGAAGCGTGCCAGGGCGACGGGCTCAAGTGCATCGAGATGAACTTCCTGCCCGACGTGTATGTCCTGTGCGACGTGTGCCGGGGCGCGCGCTACAACCGCGAAACGATGGCGGTGCGGTACAAGGGCACGTCGATCGCCGAACTGCTCGACATGACGGTCGAAGAGGCCGCCGTGCTTCTCGAGAACATCCCGCAGGTCGAGCGAAAGCTGCTGACGCTCATGGACGTCGGGCTCGGGTACGTGAAGCTCGGCCAGTCGGCCACGACGCTCTCCGGCGGCGAGGCCCAGCGGATCAAACTCGCCAAGGAACTGTCGAAGCGGGCGACCGGGCGAACGTTCTACATTCTCGACGAACCGACGACCGGGCTTCATTTCGTCGACGTGAGCCGGCTGCTGCAAGTCTTGCATCGGCTTGTGGATATGGGCAATACTGTGCTCGTTATCGAGCATAACCTCGACGTGATCAAGAGCGCGGACTGGATCATCGATCTCGGTCCCGAAGGCGGCGAAGGTGGGGGCCGCATCGTCGCCGAGGGAAGTCCCGAGACAGTCGCGCGAAGCCGCAAGTCATACACCGGTCAGGCGTTGAGGCCAGTTCTCGAGCCCCGGCGACATCGTAGATCCGCGTGAACAAGCCCACGAACAACCCTGCAGACGACAAGGACGAGATTCTCGAGCGCATCGATCAGATCGTTCACGAGAGCCTGAACACCAAGGTCGTCTTCTTCTCGAACCACAGCCACCACGTCGAGCGCGCCGCCCAGCTGATCATCGACGCGCTGAAGGCGGGCAAGAAGCTGCTGCTGTTCGGAAACGGCGGGTCGGCGTGCGACGCGCAGCACATCGCCGGCGAGCTCGTAAACGTGTTCGTCAACAAGAACCGGAAGGCGCTGCCGGCGATCTGCCTGAGCACCGACGGCTCGATCCTGACGTCGATCGCGAACGACTCATCCTTTATTCATGTGTTCGACCGCCAGGTGCAGGCGCTCGGCCAGCGGGGCGACGTTGCCATCGGCATCTCGACGTCGGGAAATTCGCCAAACGTCATCAAGGGGCTCGAAGCCGCCCGGTCGCACAACATGCACACGATCGGTCTGCTTGGCCGCGACGGCGGCCGTGCAGCCGAGATCGTCGACATCGCGCTCATCGTCCGGCACCCCGAGACGGCGAGGATTCAGGAGTGCCACATCCTCATTGGCCACATCCTCTGCCTACTGATTGAGGATGCGATGTTTGGACGTTCCGAGGCCGACGCGGCCGCCACGGGCGCCTGATGTCGATTTACGATATCGACCCGTTCGACCTCAGCGGACTCAAGACCTATCCGCTCGCATCGCGACCGAGCAAGGTCACGGTCGCAGACTTTGCCAAACCCGTAATGTCCGGCTCGACGCTCGGCGCGTTCCTCGACTCGCTGCCGTCGATTCTCGCGGTCAACGACCTGCGTGCGCTCGCATCGGCGGTCCGGAACGCGCGCGCGCTCGGCAAGCCGGTCATCGCCGGTCTCGGCGGCCACGTCATCAAGACGGGTCTCGCGCCGATCCTGATCGACCTCATGCGCCGAGGATTCATCACGGCATTCGCCGTGAACGGGTCGTGTCTTGTGCACGATTTCGAGATCGCCGTCAGTGGGAGCACGTCCGAGGATGTCGACGTCGCGCTCGGCACCGGTGCGTTTGGCGCGGCCGAAGAGACCGGCCGAATCCTGAACGAGGCCACGGCGGCTGGTGCTCGCGACGGAATCGGGCTTGGCGAGGCCGTCGGTCGGGCGCTCGTTGCGCTCGAGCCGCCGCACGGCGACGTCTCGCTCCTGCACGCGGCGTACTCGGCCCGCGTGCCGGTGACGGCGCACATCGGGGTCGGAAACGACATCACGCATATCCACCCGAGCGCCGACGGCGCCGCGATCGGCGCGACGACGCACCGGGATTTCCGGCTCCTCTGTTCGATCGTTGCCGGGATGGACGGCGGCGGCGTGTACCTGAATTTCGGGTCGGCCGTCGTGCTGCCCGAGGTCTTCCTCAAGACCGTGACGGTGGTTCGAAACCGGCAGCCGCTGGAGGGCTTTGTCACGGCGAACTTCGATTTCATCCAGCACTATCGGCCACTTGCCAACGTCGTGCGGCGACCCACTGCTGGCTCGGGCCGGGGCTACGCGCTGACGGGGCACCACGAGATACTGATTCCGCTGTTCGCCGCCGCGCTCGTCGAGGCATAATGGGACGGCGGGTTCGCTACCGGGCCTGCCAGGTCGCCGGTGCGGCTCCTGCGATCAGCCGAACGCCAATCGCGCGTTGCGGAAACGTGCGCTCCCACAGGATTTCGACGTCGGCGTCCGCCTGGAACTGGTAGTCGTCCGCGACGACGTGAATCCACCGGGGAAGGTTGACCGTCGGCGGAACATGGATGCACGCGCCGGTTTCGCTGACGTCGAGGGTCCACGCTTCCTGGTCAAAGACGGACCCATTCCTGTCAGTGCCCGAAATCCGTACCGGGACCGCGATGTGTATCCGCTCGTGTTTGCGATGGGACGCCCAGTTCATCGGCTTTCCGTACCGTAGCAACACGATGTACGAGCGTCAAGTTCCCCGTCCCGGCGTGTTGACACCATGCAGGGCGGCTCCTAGAATGTCGTTTCGCTCGTGACACTTATCGGCGTCTGGAGGCCCACGTTTGGAGAGTCAGAATAGCTCGGTCGAGCCGTCGAGTATCCCGGCTCCCAAGGGCGAGCACACCGGGCTGAATCCGAAGGGCGTCGTGGCATTCGCGGCTGCTCTGGCCGTTCCGGGCGCGGGCCACCTCCTGAACGGGCGCTGGCGGCGGGGCCTGATCGTGGCCGTGATCCTGATCGGGATCTTCGTGCTTGGGCTGCTGCTGCACGGGCGGCTCGACACGCTCGACCTGGCGAATCGGCTCTCGATCGTCTTCGTCTTTGCGAACGCCGGCTCGGGAATCATGTACGTCGCGTGCCTGCTGGGACATGTCGGCATCGACGTGCAGGCTCAGAATCCGACGTTCGAATACGGGACGGCGCTGCTCAGGCTTGCGGGGCTGCTGAACTACCTGGTTGCTCTCGATGCCTACGACGTGGCTGTTGGAAGGAAGCCGTAACCGATGCATTTCGCGCTGATGTGCACGTTTGCCGCGGCGGTTGCGACCGTTCTCGCCGTCGTCGATCCCGAACGTCACGATACCCGTGCCAAGATGCTGTACGGCCTCAAGGTCTTTGCCACGTTCGTCGCCATCGGCATCGTGATCGGCTGGGTCATGTACTTCATTCCGCGCTAGATGGCCGAGATCCTGACGCTGCCGGAACTGACGGCCGCCGTTGCAGACTACCGCGCGACGGGGGCGTCGATCGTGCTCGCCAACGGCTGCTTTGACGTCCTGCACGTTGGGCACGTCCGGTATCTCGCTGGCGCGAAAGAACTTGGCGACGTGCTTGTGGTTGCGGTCAACGGCGACGAGGCCGTCAGGACGCTCAAGGGCGAGGGGCGACCGGTGATGCCTGCCGCCGAACGCGCCGAGATCATCGCGGCGCTCGAATGCGTCGACTTCGTCACCGTGTTCGACACGCCGACCGTCGAGCCCGTCCTTCGGGCGCTCGAGCCCGACGTGCACGCGAAGGGGACCGATTACACCGCCGAAACGGTTCCCGAACGCGCGATCGTCGCGGAGTATGGTGGCCGAGTCGCGATCGTCGGCGATCCAAAAGACCATTCGACGAGCGAGTTCCTCAAACGCATGAAATCGTAGCCGCGTGGATGGGCGACCCGGCCGTGGCGCAGCGACAGGTCCGCAATCCCGCGTATGGTAGGCTGTCTAATTGTCGGGAGTTCCGGGGCCGCCGATGCACATCGCAATCGTAAAACTGAGTGCCTTGGGCGATGTGGTGCACGCGCTGCCGTCTGCCGCGGCGCTCCGTCGCGAAATTTCCGACGTTCGCATCACGTGGATCGTCGAGAAGGGTTCGGCCGGGATTCTCCGCAACTCGCCTGCCATCGATCGGCTGATCGAGCTCGATACGCGGGCTTGGCGGCGGCACCTGCTGAGGCGCGGCACGCAGCGTGAGCTGATGGCACGGCTGTCGTCGCTCCGCGCCGAGCCGATCGACGTCGCGCTCGACATGCAGGGATTGTTGAAGAGCGGCGTGGTGGCATACGCCACCGGCGCGCCGAGACGCGTCGGGTTCGCATCCGGCGCGCTGCGCGAACCGGCGAGCCGCGCGTTCCTCAACGAGCAGGTCGAGGTCGACGATCACGGCCACGTCATCGAGAAGAATCTCGCCCTCGTGAGGCACCTGGGCGTCAATGTCGACGGCGCGTACGAATTTCCGATCGTCGTGCCGCCGACAGCAGAAGCGTCCGTTGCGGAACGCGTCGGCGACCGCGGGTTTGCAATTCTCAACCCGGGCGGCGGCTGGTGGACAAAGCTGTGGCCGGCCGCGCGTTTCGGGCAGCTGGCCGACCGGATCTTCGAAGAGCACAACCTCGAATCGCTCGTGACCTACGGCCCGGGCGAGGAGCAGCTGGCCCGAACGGTCGTCGCGAACAGCGAGGGAGGACACGCGACTCCGTTCGCGTGCACGCTGCTCGAGTTCGTCGCGCTCAGCCGGCGTGCGCAACTCGTCGTCAGCGGCGACTCAGGACCAATGCATCTCGCAGCCGCGGTGGGCGCGCCGATCGTC
>JBGAKX010000202.1:0-6198 GCA_044224215.1 Blastocatellia bacterium | reverse complement strand
TCTGGTCGTCCAGATCAACATCGCCCACGGCGGCGCCGCGGGGGAGGTGTCGCGATGAACACGCGTTCCCGAATTCGCGTGATCGCCTTTGGCGCGTGTGTCTGGTGCGTCGCAATTGGTCCTCTCGCCCCCGTGGCGCGCGCGGGAGGACCGCTTCTCGTGCAGAACGGCGTGCCCGTCCGGTGGGCGCACGGACCCGTGACCGGCCCGGCGCCGCTCAATTCTCAGACCGTCGATTCCCAGGGGCGCGTGCTCTACCACGTCGACTCGGGACCTCTCGGCCCGCTCTCCAACGCACAAGCGGTTGAGCTCGTCGACCGGATCTTCGGTCTGTACAACGGCATCTCCACGGCGTCGCAGAAGTTCGTCAACGCCGGGCCGATCCGCGATCCGAACACCGGCGAAGTCATCGACATCACCTCAAACAATTCGGGAAAGGTACTGTCGGGCCGCAATCCGTCGTTTCAGAATCCGATCGTATTTGACTCGGATGGCTCGATCACAGGGGGAGGCGGCGTGCTGGGATTCTTCACGTTCCTCAACTTTGGCGACGACGGAACGCTGCGCGAAGGCGCCGTGGTGCTCAACGGTGCGTCGGTCAATTCGATCGGCGGTCCGATCCCGTTTGGCGGAGTGTTCACGCACGAGTTCGGCCATTTTGCCGGCCCGCTCGATCACGAACAGAGCAACGGCAACATTGCCCAGAACGGTCCGGGCGCCGTCCTTCCTCCCGGATACACCGAGGCCGAAGCGTACGACCTCTACGCTCCTTTTACCGAAACGCTCTACCCCTTCCTTTACGGAGCCCCGTCAGGGTCGCGGCTCGCCGCGAATGGCTTTGACAACTCGGGGTACTTTGTCGCGTCGCTCGATCTCGACACAAAGACCGCATTCTCGACGCTCTATCCCGTAGCCGGCTACCGCGCGACGGATCCGGGGTCGCAGAATGGCGCGATCGAAGGTTCGGTCGTCATACGAACGACGGGCGGCGACATCCCGATCACCGGAGTCAACGTCGTCGCACGACGGATCAGCCAGGGCCCCTATCCGCCGGCGACCGGTACGACTGCGTACCCCAACAACGTGGTGTCGGTCGACTCGGACGGCGTTCCCATTCCGCCGCCAGCGCGGCCGGAGACGGATTCGGTCGCGACCGTCGTGAGCGGCGTCACGGGGCTTGGGTTTCCGTCAGGTGAATACAGGTTCGACGGCTTGCCGCCGGGTGACTACCTGATCGAGATCCAGCAGATCAATCCGAATGCGCTCGGCGGCTCGGGGATCGGACCGCTCGGCTCTCAGATTCCCTTGCCTGTCCCGGAGTACTACAGCGGATCGTCCGAAAGCGGCGATCCGTCGGACGATCCGTCGAGCTTTGTGCCCGTTGCTGTACGCGCCGGCGTCGTCACGACCGGCATAGACGTCGTGTTGAACGGATTCCCGAATTCGGGTGTTGGCCGCGTCAACGAAGTCGAGCCGAACGAAAAGAAGAAGAAAGCCCAGAAGCTCAACCTTCCGACGATCGTCGACGGCAACGTCGCTGTGGGCGACCCTTCCAAGCTCACGATCGACTTTGGCAATCAGTCGACCGCCGCGGTCAACGATCTGTACGCGATGACGCTCGATCACGAGACCACGATCTTTGTGTCGCTCGACGGCGTGACCGGCGGCGGCGACATCGACCTGTACCTGCTCGACGGCACGTTCAAGGGCAAGGTGCTGTCGATCGACTCGGACCTGATCCTCAGCTCGAGCACGTCGCCGACGACGAGTGAGTTCATCGGCGTGCGCCTGCCGCCCGGCAAGTACTTCCTTGGCGTGAGCGGGTATGACGGCCAGGTCGGGTACCAGTTGCGGGTTCTGACGTCGTCGTGAACGCGCAGCAAGCTCGGAGACGAGCTAGCCGCGCGCCTGCCAGACCGCAAGCGCGACGAACCCGCCCGCGTACAATGCCCAGAGCACGGTCGTTCTGCTCGCGAGATTGATCGCGATGCCGCGCGGCCCGCGCGTGAGGGCGACCGGGCTGCCGGGGCTCACGACCAGGAGACCGCCCGCCAGAAATCGACCGTCCGGCAGCGGCATGGACGGCAGTTCGCGTGCCAGTTCCGCAGGGTTGATCTCGCGCTCAACCACCGCAAATCGTTTGCGCTCGCGGATGCAGTAGACGGTCATCACCGCCACGATCGTGACGACGACCCCCAGCACGACGGGGCCCAGCGCCGCAATGCTCCACAATTTGTCACCAAGGTCGCTCGCCGCAAACACGAGCATCACCGATGCGAACGCGACGCGAACCGCGTCGAAGACGCGCACGTGGTATGCAAGCCACGCGTCGCGCCAGCGGCGCGCGTCGTCCGCGCGATTCGCGGGCAAACGCATGCGCCCGCGAACGAACAGCTGTTTGAGCAGGAGAAGCCCGATCTGGAGGTATGCAAGCCAAACGACGACGGAGATGCCTTCGCCGAGCGCGAGCGTGACAATGATTGCCACCGTGCACAGGACGGCGCAGACGGTCTCGAGAATCCAGTTCGTATGGTCACGCAGGCGGCGCGACTCGAGCGATACCTGAAACGCTTCGACGCGGGACGGTTCGGGCGTGGCAGCGAACATCTTTGCGCGCTGCGCAAAGTGGACTGCTGCCAGGTTGCAGAAGACAGACATCGCGACGACCGCGGCCAGCTGCTCATACGCCAGGAGCAGCAAGCGGTTGGTCGCAACCAGCAGAGCGATCGCGATGACGTCCACCCCGACCGGCAGGAAGAGCCACGAACGATAGCTCCTGACAAATCTGCGGAGCGCGTCGACGGACGGACCGTCGTCGATGCGCGTGGCAAAAACCCACCCGGCCCCCTGCTTCTCGGGCAGGCGCCAGAACCGTTTGAGCGCAAAAAGGCGCAAAACGAACGCGGCTGCAACGGCTACCCACAGAATTGGCATTACGATTTCTCCCGTGTCAGCGCGTGGAGCTCGTCCGTGACGGCGCGAAGTATGTCGGCCCTCCGCATGCCCGCCAGCAGCATCTCGGTGAGCGCCCCGCGCAGTGCGCGCTGAACATCGCGCTGGTTGGACACAGCGGTACGCTGCGACGTCACAACCGCGCCCGAACCGTGTCGTATGGCGATCAGCCCGTCGTTCTGAAGCTCGCGATATGCCGTGGCGACCGTGTTCATGTTGACCCCCAGATCCGCGGCCAGCTGGCGCACGGTCGGCAGCACGGTTCCGGCAGCGAGCGTTCCGCCGACGATCAGAACCTTTATCTCGTCGGCGACCTGCCGGTAGATCGGCCGGTCCGAGTCTGTGTGTATGGTGATCTGCACGCGACTCCCTTGTCGAATTCGGTGACTGAAGTGTCTAGTGTGTCTATACACTAGACACTCCCGCGTGTCAACTGTTGTGTTTGTACGGCACACTCGCGAGTGCCAAAGCGACCCCGATTTGTGGTACTTCTCGCGTACTCCACAGGAGGTGCCCACACCGTGAGCTCGCTCTCAATGTCCCTGATCGTCTTTGCGTGCGTCTTTGGATGCACGCTTGCCGGTATGTTCGCCCGGACTCGGCTTCCCAACGAGCATGTGAGCGCCGACTCCAAGGACGTCATGAAGCTGGCGATGGCGTTGATCGCAACCATGGCTGCCCTTGTCCTCGGGCTGCTCACAGCATCTGCCCAGAGTGCGTTCAGCGCAGCCAACAGCGCGGTCCGACAGGGTGCCGGCGATGCCATCACGCTCGATCGCAGTCTCGCCCGCTACGGGCCCGAGACCAACGACATCCGCGCGCGACTCCGGCACCTTCTCATCCTGAGAATCCAGGTGTTGTGGCCCGAGGACGTCACGCAGCCCGAGGTCGCCGACGAGCATTCCCTCATGATAGAAGCCGAGTCGATCGGCGACGGCATTCGCGCGCTCACGCCAAAGACCGACTCGCAGCGCTCGCTTCAAGCGCAGGCTGTGGCAACCGGCGAACAACTGCTTGCGGCGCGGTGGACCACGCTTGCCGGTTCGAGCAACCCGATCCCGGTCCTGTTTCTGGTGATGCTCGTGTTCTGGCTCGGCACGCTGTTCGCGAGCTTTGGCCTCATGGCCCCGCGCAATGCGACGGTCGTCATGACGCTCTTGTTTGCGGCGATCGCAGTCTCGGGCTCGATCTTTCTGATCCTCGAGATGGGCCAGCCGTTCAAGGGCCTGATGAAGGTGTCGAGTGCTCCACTTCACTTTGCACTCTCGCAGCTCGGGCAATAGCGGGGATCGGAGTGCGCGTTCGGGTCCCGCACCGCCCTGCGAAGCGAACGTCCCGGTGCTCGGCGCTTCCCCGCGTTGCCGGTCTCCTATAGTGTGAGGCCTTATGTCGTCATTCGACAGACACGTCGGATCGGTGGTTGACGGCAAGTATCACGTCGTCCGACGCATCGGCGCGGGAGGCATGGGCGCCGTCTTTCTCGCGACGCACCTCGGGACGGAGCGGCCCGTCGCGCTCAAACTGATCTCGCCACGGTTCGCTTCCGACGCAACGTTTGTCGAACGCTTTCGTCGTGAAGCGCGCGCCGCCGGTCGCCTCCGCCATCCGAACATCGTTGACGTGACAGACTTCGGGTTCGCCGATGCCGACGGCGAGCCGCTCGCCTATCTCGTCATGGAATACCTCGACGGGTGTTCGCTTGCCGACGTCCTCGACGAAGACCCGCAACTCCCCGTCGAATGGGTCATCGACTTCTTTGACCAGCTTGCGTCGGCGGTCGACGAAGCGCACCGCCAGGGGATCGTCCATCGCGACCTGAAACCCGCAAACGTGTGGCTCGAGCCGAATCGACGCGGCGGATTCACCGTCAAGGTCCTCGATTTCGGACTTGCACGGCTTGCAGACCGGGACGCGCCGGCAGCATCGAGTGCGGAAGATCCCCAACGTGCGGCCTTGCAGACGGCAGCGGGTCGTGAGCCGTCCGAGGCCGTGACGCTGCCGATGGCGACGCCGCAGGGCGAAGCAACCCAGACGATTCCCTACGGTCGTGCGTCGATTTCTCAATCAGGCGCGTTTCCCTACGACGGCACTCCACCATCGCTTGCGGCAGATGCATCGGCAGGCGCGCTGGCGAGCGCGGACGGTGGTACATCGCGGGATGTCGAACTCACGCGCGCCGGCACGTTGATGGGCACTCCCCCGTACATGTCGCCCGAGCAATGCGTTGGACGTGTCGCCGGACCCGCGTCCGACATCTACACACTCGGTGTGATCGTCTACGAGATGCTTGGGGGAAGGACTCCGTTCGAGGGTGACCAGCAGACCCTGCTGCACAAGCACGCGCACGAAGAGCCCAAAGCGCTCGATGCGGTTGCGCCAGGCGTGCCCAGGCGTGTCAGCGACGTCGTCATGGCCTCGCTGGCAAAGGACCCGGCAGCTCGTCCAGCAACGGCGGGGCTGTTTGCCGCCGCGCTTCGGGCCAAGGCCGAGTCGTGGAGGGTTCTCTTGCGGCAGGCCGTCACCGTGTGTGCGGATCACTATCCGCTCTTTCTGCGAATCTCGTTTCTCGCGCTCCTGCCCTACCTGATGGTGCGTGTCGTCGACCTTGCGAACTTCGGTCTCGAAGCGTCCGGCGCCGTGTCGCACGTCGTTACAGGGCTGACCGTCATTCCGCTCCTGTTTCTCGCGCTCGTCACGAGCTTTCTGGCATCCGTCGTCTCGCGCGGCGTGGCAACGCTCGTGCTCGCGCAACTCCTTCTGGCGCCGCTCAGCAAGGCGCGCGTGCGACTCGCGGTTTCGGCGATCCGCCCGCGTCTCGTGACGATCGCTCGCGGCGCCGTGGCAGGGTTCGTCGTTGTCATCGGCCCGCTCATCGTTGCCTTCATCGCCTTCGGCTTCACCATCTTCTTTGGCGGAATGATGTTCGAGCTCGTGGACGAGCAATGGGTTCGTCCCGCGTGGGCCGCGGTCCTGTGCGTCATTGCGGCCGGAGTGACGGTGCCGCTCGCGTGGTACGCGCTCCGTCAGCTTGTCCGGTACCAGCTCTTCCCCGTCGTGCTGCTCGTCGAGGACCTCGGCGTTCGCGCCGGTCTGAGGCGATCGCGCGAACTCGCCCATCGGTCGATGCGCGATGTCGCATCGGTTACCGTCGTGACGTTTCTTCCACTCCTTTTTTCATCCGTGGTCACGTCGACGCTCTACGCGCTGACCGGCCTGACCGCAGGATCGGTTCCGGCGCGACTCGTG
>JBGAKX010000201.1:0-6256 GCA_044224215.1 Blastocatellia bacterium | reverse complement strand
CAGGTTCTTCGAATGGGCGAGTGACCAGGAATTGAACGGGAGCACGTGAAGCTGTAGTTACTTGGTTATCCTTTCTATTGATCGCGCGTCCGGTACATCGGCGCGTTCGGCAACAGGAGGTCTATGAGCCATACGGGGGAGTATGTCATTCGCGAAGCGAGGCATTCGGATGTGCCCGCGATCGCGCGCCTTACGGCGGAGTTCGCCGGGTATCTTCGGGGTCTTGGCGACGAAACCGACCTCCGACTCGACGCGGAGGCACTCGAGCGCGACGGTTTTGGGCCTCAGCCGGCATTTCGGGGGCTGGTGGCCGAAATCGCGGGTGAAGTTGTCGGATACCTGCTGTATCACGACGGCTACGACACGGACGCGGCCTGCCGCGTGCTGTTCGTGGTGGACCTGTTCGTTACGCAAGGGGTGCGGGGTCGCGGAGCCGGGGCCGCGCTGATGCGCGAGGCTGGCGCAGTCGCGGCAGGTCGGGGGGCGAAGCAGCTCGTGTGGACCGTGGATCGGCACAATGCTCAGGCGCTCGGGTTCTACGAGCGTATCGGTGGTCAGTATGTTCAGCATCTTCACCTGATGTGCATGGACGTCTCGTCTCGCCGCTGAAATGCGATGGCAGTCGAACGCGTGGCCTGTCAATCCGCGCGCTGACTAACTCGATGGATTCGCGCGAGTCAGGGTTCATCCGCGGCTCGACCCGATCGCCCCAAGCTTGTCGGGATTCACGACAAGGTAGATCTGCTCGATTCCACGCGGGCCGATGTGCAGCGTCATGGTCGCGTACGCCGCCCCGCCGATGTACATCACCGTGCCCGGCTCGCCGTTTATGATCGCGGGCTCGGATGAGAAATCGTCGGGCGCCTTGCTCACAAGCCCGAGGAGCAGGCGTGCCACCCTGTCGGCGCCGTGCACGGGGTTGAGCGCCGCGCGCACCTTTCCGCCGCCGTCGGACCAGAACGTGATGTCCTCGGCAAACACTCCGAGCAACCCGTTCATGTCACCGCTCGCGATCGCGCGCAGAAACTCCGAGGTCAGCGCATTGCGCCGTTCAACTGAGGGTTCAAATCGCGGACGCCGCTCCGCAATGTGCGCCTTTGCGCGTTTGACGATCTGTCGGCACGCAGCTTCGGATTTTTCGAGAATGTCCGCGATCTCGTCATACTCGTATTCGAACACTTCCCGCAGCAGGAATGCCGCGCGCTCGACCGGTCCGAGGCTCTCGAGCAGCACGAGAAACGCCATCGACAGCGAATCGGCGAGCGCGACGTTCGAGCTCGCATCGGGATGGCCGTCGGTCAGCATCGGCTCGGGAAGCCAGGGGCCGACATACTCTTCACGGCGAATGCGCGCCGATCGCAGGACGTCGATCGACAGTCGTGTGACGATCGTCGAAAGGTAGGCGCCCGGCGATTCAATCGTCTCGTCGCCAACTGCCAGCCACCGCAGGAACGCGTCCTGCACGACGTCCTCGGCGTCGGCCGCGCTGCCCAGCATGCGATACGCAATGCCGAAAAGTCTGCCGCGATGCTCCTCGAATGCCTCGGCTCTGTCCATCGGTCTCACGGCATCAGGGCGTCAGGCCGCTGCAACGCGCGACCCGCCGGTGGCGATGAGTTCCGTCGCGGCCTGTTGCGCGCTCGCAAACGACGCGTCCGCGAGAATGCCCTCGGAACCGACCCAATCGCCGGCGACAAAGAGCCCGCGGATTCCGGGTGTTGTCACAGTTTGCCGACCGGAATACCCGTCCTTTGCCGTCACGAGAGCGTTCGAGACGACGAGCGACGGAAGGAATCGCTCCGTCACGACGTGCTCTCGCCAGTCCGGAACGATCGAATCGACGAGCGCTTCAAGTTCGGCCCGGATCGCGCCTGTCGCTCGACCTGGCGCGGTGTCGAGGTACTTTGCCGCATGGATCACGGTGCCTCCGGCGGGCGCAAGATCTGCCCATGCCGAGTGGACCGAAAAATAGAGCGGCTGGTCAAGCCCGATGGCAAAGTTCGCGCGCCGCGCGCCACCGTCGAGCGCAAGATCGAGCGACGCGGCAAGAACAGGTACGGCGTTCTTCGCGGCGCGATCGAAAGGCGAGACGCCGTTACGTGCCGTTACGCGCTGCGCTGTCGCCGGGTCCGTCGCGAGGATGACTGTCGACGCCTCGACGAACGAGCCGTCAGCTCTGTGAATGCCCCGCACCGAGTCGCCGTAGTCGACGAACGTGACGGGCGCGCTTTCGACGATTCGCGCGCCGTGTTCGCGTGCGCGCTCTGCGAGCAGATCGACCATCGACTGCCAGCCGCCGTCGAGGTACCGGACTCCTCCGCCAATACCGAGTTGGACCTGACGGACACCCGCGCCTGCGCTGAGTGCTTCGAGGTTTGCCGCGTATGTCGTCAGACGAAAGAGGCCACGAAGAAGCGCACGGACTTCCGGGCGGCGCGCGGCCTTTTCGATCCACGCTTCGGCCGGCACGTGCTCGAGCGCGGCTGAATCGATAGTGTGAAACCGCGCAAAGAGGCGCGCAGCTTCGATCTTTGCGGCAAGTGGGAGGAGGCTCGTCGAGAGCAGCTTCCATGTATGTGACGGGAGCGGGTGTCGCTTGCCGCCGAGAATCGCGAACGTTCCGTCGCCGGTCGTGCGCGAGCCTGCGGGCTCAAGCCCGAGCTGACCGAGGACGCGCGCTGCTGCGCCGGCTCGGTAGAGCGCGTGCGGACCGAGGTTGAGCGAGTAGCCGCGGTCACGCCGGGTGGCGGCGCGCCCACCGACAGTGCGTGACCGTTCGAAGACAACGACCGATAACCCCTCCTGAGCGAGCAGGTTGGCGGCCGTCAGGCCTGCAAGTCCTGCTCCGACGATCGCAACGTCGACCGGTTGTGCGTGGTTGCCTGTCGTCATGCCTCATGCCTCCAGAATACCTTCTGGCAGGCATGACGAAATACGTCGTCATTCTGTGACACGAACCGCGGGCCAAACATCGATCCGACGAACTTGACCGGGGCAGGCGGGGCTACCGAGTTGAGTACCACCTGGCACCAACGCGTGTCGCCGCCGACGGCCATCTCTCCGTCGTGTGTGCAAAGGAGATGACTGCCGGCCAAATTCTGTGCCGGTCAGCAGCCGGCGATGGCCGGCCGCTCAGCGGTGCGGAGGTTCAATTCCAAGGGCAGGCGACATGCGGTACTCTGGGTCCGCAGCTGAGCGGGAGAAGTTCTATAGCAAGCCCGATCAGCCTTACGGGTCGGCAATTGGCCGTCAATCTCACAGCCAGGCGGAGCTTCAAGTCATGAGCACTTCAAAGCCGAGCACCCAATCTGCGGCGGCGCGACGATCGGCGGAAGCCCAGTTGCGTGGGCTTGTCGTCAAGTTCGCGCCAGCGCATGAAAAGCTCGTAGGCGCGGCGCGACGATGGCTGAAAAAGCGTCTCCCCACCGCGCACGAGGTGGTGTACGAGTATCGTGACTGCGTCGTCATCAGCTGTTCACCAAACGAGCACGGGTACGATGGGGTTTTTGCAATCCGAGCGAGCGGGGACGGCGTGAAGCTGTACTTCAATCGTGGCAAGGGATTGCCGGATCCTGACAAACTGCTGCGAGGGGCCGGCACCCAGGCGCGCTGGATTCAACTGGAGGGCGCGTCCACGCTCGCTCGTCCGGAGGTCGCGCGCCTGGCCGACGAGGCGATCGCGCGCAATAGCGTCCCGTTTGCGCCCACCGGCCGCGGGCCGGTGGTCATTCGTTCGGAATCGGCCAAGCCGCGTCAGCGCCGTCGCCCCGCCTGACACGCGCTGGCCGTTTAGACTGTGACGTGGTGTTCTTGGCAATGAATTCGAGAGGAGTCCGACATGATCGGTGTGTTCGTGACGTTTCGCTACGGAGATAATTTCGACGAGCAAGCCGTGCGGAAGATTGCTGAGACCGCGCGCGCACGATTTGAAGGAATGCCGGGGCTACGCTCAAAGGCCTTCACGCTCAATTCCGAAAAGCGTGAGGCCGTGAACTTCTATGTTTGGGATTCGGAGGACGCGGCCAAGGCGTTCTTTACGGATGAGTTACTCGAGCGGGTGACCGGTCTCTACGGCGTGCGCCCAAGTGTCGAGTTCGTGCAAATTGCCACACTTGTGGAGAACACCCGGGCGTGACGTGATCCGGCGGTGATTCGTGTTCTCGGATGGCTCGGCGCGAGAGTGAGGTGCTCCCGATGCACATTCCGTGAGCGCCGGCTCGCGCAGCTCATCGGCTCATGCTCTCGCGACGAGTCAGGACAATCCGCCGGTGCGGTGCCCCGGCAATGCATCAACGGTAGCCGAACAATGGCGGGAACACGACAACCACAAGTGCCGCCCACATGGTGTACACGGGGAGGTAGGTGACCTGCCATCGCTCCAAGGCAGCAAAGGAACCCCGTCGTCGCAGGAAGGACGCATAGAGCCACGCCGACCACGCGAGATTGACGAGCAGAATGATATTTTCGCCAAGAGCCGCCACACGGTTGGGAGTGAAGCCGAACTCGGAGATGCGGGATGCGATCGCCGCGAGCGCCACCCCATCCACCACGATCGCGCTCACAATGAGAAGCAGTTGCAGGCCGTCGAACACGTCAGGCGGCGCCTGCGGGTCGCGCGCGGAGGCGGCATAGAGCACCAGCCCGACGACGACGGCCAGCAGCAGATCGAAGCCGATCAGTACCTCCCGCTTCACGTTGATGGGGCTGCCTGTCCATACCATCGTGACCAGAAACGCGAGGAGCAGAATCGTGAGGAGTGGCGTAAATAGTCTGGTCAGCACCGGAGCCATGTTCTCGATGACGCTCTGCTTCGCCTCCACCAGCCAGGATCCGACAAGTACGGCCCCGGCTGCCCCGCATGGAATCAGCCAGCCCGCGACGAACCAGTCAGCGTTCACGTCGATGGCGCGGAACATCATGAACGTAAAGAGCATGAGGACGATCCCGCCGAGGGCGATGAGCACGTAGTAGATCGCCAGCTCGCCCGAGAACCGGACGAAATTCATGCGGCCACCGTCGGCGAACCAGCGGCCTCGCACGTACGCGAACCCCACGGCCAGCCACAGGGCGATCGGCAGGTGCAGTATGGTCAGCACCTGAGTGTCGCTTTGCGCGGGGAAAGGGAAGACGTTTGCGAACACACACCCGGCCGCAAAGGGCAGGGCGAGCCAGAGGCCGCTTGCCACGCTCGACCCACGTTTCCACAGAAAGTAAAGGGCGAGCAGCGGGAAGACGAAGAGGCTGGCGTTCCTGGCGTAGAACAGCGGCAGCTCGTCGTCAGGGTTGATCGGATGACCGAACAGCGCCGGCAACTTGATGGCAACCGCCGCGGCAATGGCCAGGCCCAGTACGACGAGCGGCTCAGCGGGTGCGGTGTTCGCCGGCTCGTCATCGTTATGCGCCATGACCAACTGCTTCCATAGCCGCTCGGAATGCGCGCGTGCGAACTCGCGCGACAACGCATCGAGGTTGCCCATCCGCTTGACCGCGATGAAGAAGGCTTCGTCCGCGGCGAGGCCCGCCTCGGTGAGTGCCGTCATCTGGTCGCGCAGATGTCCCTCGAGCTCCTCGACGTCGGGTGCGTGAACGGCCTGCCGGCTGCGCAGGTACGTCCGCCATTGCGCGATTTGATCCTCGATTGTCTGATCGCCGAAGCTCGTCATGCGGTGCACGTCTGCATCCAGATTCCCCGGAGGGTGTCGTCGACGGCCTTCCACTGCTGCCGCTGGGCGGCGAGCTGCGCCCGACCTTCGTTCGTGATCCGGTAGTACTTGCGCCTGCGGCCGCTCTCTGACGTGGACCAGTTCGCCGCGATGTAACCCTGGCGCTCAAGCCGGTGAAGGACGGGATAGAGCATGCCGTCGGTCCACTGCAGGTGCCCGACTGACAACTCGGCCACTCGCCTGATGATGGCGTAGCCGTAGCTGTCGCCTTCTGCAAGGATGGCGAGCACGAGCGGCGTGGCGGAGGCAGCAACGAGGTCCTTGTTGATGTCCATGCGTAGAAGCACTATACATAATGCTTCTATGTATGCCAAAGACCCGAGTCAACGGCTTCGATGGGCGTGTTCGTCCACGCCTTCATGACGACATCGGACAGGACTCTTGCTCGCGATTGATTTGACCTGGATGCGATGTGCGACAATGCGTCCGATAATGGTTATTATGATCAAATTTGCCTCGGACGGAGAGTCTTCCAGGGTGCCAGGTACGCGTTCACGCTAAGTTGCTGCATTTAGGGGTGTTACGTCGCAGCG
>JBGAKX010000021.1:0-44552 GCA_044224215.1 Blastocatellia bacterium | reverse complement strand
GTCCGGGATCGAGGCACCCCGAAGGGGTGTGCGAAAATAGCTGGGCCCGGGGATCGAACCTCGCCGCAGCGGCGCACCCGAATGGTCCCGTGTCCGGGATCGAGGCACCCCGAAGGGGTGCGCCACAATAGCCGGGGGTCGAGGAGCGTAGCGACGACGACCCCCGGTAGACCACCAAGCGTCCGGCGACCCTGTAAGGGTCGCCCCTACGAATTCCCCCTCTCCGGGCCCGCACGCAGCCGCCGGCCCGTGATCAATCGCGCGCCCCGTCGATACGTGAAGTACGCATAGATCCAGTCGAGCAGCACAAAGAACCTGTTCTTGAATCCGATCAGGAAGAACAGGTGCACCGCCAGCCACGCGACCCACGCGGGAAAGCCGCTCAACTTCAACTGGCGCATCTCGGCGATCGCGCGCGACCTGCCGATCGTGGCCATGCTGCCCTTGTCGACGTAATGGAAGGTCCCCCGCTGCCGACCTGCGAGATCCGCTGCGATCGCCCGAGCCACGAACCGACCCTGCTGCATCGCCACCGGGCTCACACCGGGGAGCGGTTTTCCGTCCTGATGCAGAAACAGCGCCGTATCCCCGATGGCGAACACATTCCGGTGTCCCGGCACCGTGCAGTCCGGCTCTACGACCACACGCCCCGCCCGGTCGAGCTCCACGCCGAGCGTCTTCGTGATCGGCGTCGCGCCGACACCGGCAGCCCAGATCACCGTGGCCGAGTCGATCCGCGTATCCCCCACGTCGACGCCTCCGGCGTCGATGCCTGTTACCTTGGTGTTGAGCACGACGTCGACGCCCAGGTCCTTCAGCTGCGAAAGAGCCTTGTCCGACAGTTTGGGGGCGAATGTCCCCAGCACGCGGTCCGACGCCTCGATCAGCGTGACCCGAGCAGCCCGCGCATTGATGTTGCGAAAATCGGCTGCGAGCACGAACCGGGCCAGCTCGGCGAGTGCACCGGCGAGCTCGACACCCGTCGGACCGCCTCCGATCACCACGAATGTCAGCAGCTTTCGCCGCTCGTCCGGGTCCGTCGATCGTTCGGCCTCCTCGAACGCCAGCAGCACACGGCGGCGAACCTCGACCGCGTCATCGAGCGACTTCAGATCGAGCGTCACTCTCTCCCAGTCCGCATGACCGTAGTACGTCGTCTGGGCGCCCGTTGCCATCACGAGATAGTCGAACGAAACCGCGCGCTCGCCGTCGTCGACGAGTGTGACGGTCCTGGCCGCCAGATCGACCGCGGTGGCGTCCGACAGCACAACCTCGGCATTTGCCTGCGTACGGAGGATCGACCGGATCGGCCACGCGATCTCGGCCGGCGACAGACCCGACATCGCGACCTGATAGAGCAGCGGCTGAAACAGGTGATGGTTCGTGCGGTCGACGAGCAGGACGTCGACGGCCGCCTTCCGAAGCGCCCTGGCCACCGAGAGCCCGCCGAATCCGCCGCCAAGCACCACGACGCGTGGACGGCGCGATCGATCCCGCGGCTCACGCTTGTCGGTTTCGTCCATTTGTTTTCTCGTTGCGCGCGGGCTACGTCCTCGTCACCAGCACGCGCGGTTCGGTCATCTCATCCATCGCGTAGCGAACGCCTTCCCGGCCCGACCCGGACGCCTTCACGCCGCCGTAGGGATAGTTGTCCATTCGGACCATCGGCGAGTCGTTGACGATGACACCGCCCACGTCGAGCTCCGCGAACGCATGGCGAATTCGCCGGTCGTCGTGCGTGAAGACGCCCGCCTGCAATCCGTACTTCGACGCGTTGACGCGACGGACCGCCTCGTCAAAGTCTGAGTAGCGTCCGAGCAGCATCACCGGTCCGAACACCTCTTCGCAACTGATCGTCTGGTCGTCCGATACGCCTTCGACGATCGTGGGCGCAACGAGGCGCCCCTCGCGGCTGCCTCCGGTCAGAACGCGGGCGCCATTGGCTGCAGCCTCGTCGATCCACCTGACGATGCGGTCGGCTGCGCGGTCGTCGATGACCGGCCCGACGACCGTGGCTGGGTCGCGCGGATCACCCACCGGAACTGCTCGAGCCGCAACGACCAGCGCGTCGCGGACATCGGCATAGATTGCATCGTGGACGTAAAGCCTTTGGAGTGAGATACATACCTGACCCGCATAGGCGAACGCCCCGGCCGTGCACCGGCGGACCGCCCAGTCGAGGTCGGCGTCTTCGTGGACGATCGCTCCGGCGTTGCCGCCGAGCTCGAGCGTGACGCGCTTTCGTCCCGCGATGTCGCGCAAGTGCCAGCCGACCGCGGCGCTGCCGGTGAACGACAGCATCTGGGGCCGCGGATCGGTCGCGAGCGCTTCCGCCTCGGGCGGATTGCAGTGCACGACCGTGAACTGTCCCGGGAGCGCGCCGGCCGCCTCGACCACCTCGGCGAGCAGGAACGCCGTCAACGGCGCCTGCGGCGCAGGTTTCAGGACGACGGCGCTTCCTACCGCGAGTGCCGGCGCGAGCTTGTGCGCGACGAGGTTGAGCGGAAAGTTGAACGGCGAGATCGCCGCGATCGGTCCGAGCGGAAATCGTCGCACTATGGCCTGGTAGCCTTCGCCGGTCTCTTCGGTATCGACGGGCACGATTTCGCCGCCGAAACGTGACAACTCCTCAGCCGCAAATGTGAACGTGCCGATCGCGCGCACGACCTCGGCGCGCGCGAACTTGATCGGCTTTCCGGCCTCGGCCGTGATCAGCTCGGCGAATTCGTCGGCGCGGCTTCGCAACCCGTCGGCGATTGCGCGCAACAGCGCACGGCGGCGGAATGCGGATAGCGTCCGTGTGGACGCGAAGGCGCGCACGGCGGCGTCGAGTGCCGCGTCGATCTCGGCGGCGCCGCCACGCGGCACCTGCCCGACGCGCTCGCCGGTGAACGGGTTGATGATGTCGTCGTGGACCATGCGGCCCAATTTCAGCACAACCCGGGCCATCAGGCGAGATGCGTCTGGCCGTCTGCTAGACTTCGGCGATGGCCGCCGCGGGAGTACCAATCGACATCCTCACGGGATTTCTCGGAAGCGGAAAGACCACGCTTCTGCGCCATATCCTCGAACACGGGCTCGACGGGCGCCGGGTCGCGGTCATCATGAACGAGATCGGCGACATCGGCATCGACGGCCGGACGATCGAGGGGCTCAACGTCGAACAGATGATCGAGCTCGGCTCGGGCTGCGTCTGCTGCACGGTGAATCGAGAGTTCGGCCTCGCGCTGCAGGAGATCATCGAGACGGTCGCGCCGGACATGATCATCGTGGAAACGACGGGTGTCGCCGACCCACCGAACATCGTGTACGAGACGCGCCAGATCGGGCTCGGGATCGACGCGATCGTGACCGTCGTCGACGCGGAGAACCTCGAGACGCACCTCGCTGCGAGCGACGCTGCGCGCGAGCAGATCGCGGCGGCGGACTTCGTCGTGCTGAACAAGTGCGACCTGGTCGACGCCGCGGCGGCCGACGCGGCAGAACGGCGTGTGCGCGGTTTGAATTCGCGTGCACTCGTCGTGCGCACCGATCACGGACGGATCGACCACACGGCCGTCTTTGCAGCGGCGTTGCACTCGCCGGCCGAACCGGCCGATCGGCACGAGCACCACCATCTCGAACGCGACGGGATCACGGCATTCACCCACGAAACGTCCGGGACGTTCGACAAGATCACGTTCGAACAGCTGCTTGGGGAGCTTCCGCCAACGGTCTACCGAGCCAAGGGGATCGTCCGGTTTTCGGAGTCGGACTGGTGTTGCCTGTTCAACTTTACGTGCGGGCGGTGGGTGCTGGAGTGGCGGGAGCCGGCGGGCGAGAACTTTCTGTCGCAGTCGGTCTTCATCGGGACTGCGGATCGAGAGCCGATTCTGGCGAGACTCGAGGAGTGCCTCGTGCGGAGGCCGTGAACGCGACCTCCGCACGAGTGCCCTACGCCTACTGACCGTCCCAGTTTCCGACGATGGCGAGATCCCCGGACACACCAAATGCAACGGTGAACTCGCCGGTTCCTGCTGCGTTCACGTTCGTGAACGTGAACTTCATTCCCTGGAGCTGTGGCAGGAACGAGATTCGCGAGAATGTCGCGACGGTGTCTATCCCGTCGCCGTTCCAGTCGCCTGCCACCGGTGTTGCGGCTGACGGGCCGAACACGAACTGAAGATCCGCGTTGCCGCCCGCGTTCTGGTTCCTGAGGAAGAACGTCCGCGTCGAGGGAACGTAGAACCCGATCGTATCCACGCCGTCGCCGTTCCAGTCGCCGGCCACGGGGATCGCGCCCTGGCCGCCGGGGCCGAAGTTCAGCGTGATGTCCGCGTTGCCTCCCGCGAGCGAGTTCTTCAGGAAGTAGGCGCCCGTCACCGGGTCGAACACGCCGATCGTGTCGTCGCCATCGCCGTCCCAGTCTCCCGAGATCGGAATGAGGTTGGGGGCGCCAAAGGCAAACGTCGCGTCTGGCGTGCCGTTCGTGTTCGAGTTCCTGATCGCGAACGTCCCCGTCGACGGCGTGTAGACGCCAATCGTGGTGGTGCCGTTGCCGTCCCAGTCGCCGACGATGGGCTTGTCGCCGGCGATACCGAACGTCGCCGTCAGTTCAGCCGGGCCACCCGTATTCGAGTTGCGCAGCTGGAACTGTCGCGTGCCCGGCTTGAACACGCCGACCGTGTCGTCGTTCGTCATGTCGAACTTCAATGCAAACACGTCATTTGGAGCGCCGCCGAAATTGGGCTGGAATGCGCCTGGCGTCACGGGAAACGCCGTCGAGCTTGTCGTTCCGGCGACGTATACGTCACCGACGTCGTCGACCGCGATCCCGGTGCCGTTGCCAGTCGCGATACACGTCGAACGCAGAACCGCTCCTGTCGTGCTGAATATCGTCATCGTGGCACCTGTCGTAGCGGTGGTGCCGTTGATGGGAATCGGATTGACCAACGGGTACGCGTTGTTCGAGAAGCCTGTGAAGTACGAGTTCCCAAGCGAATCGGTGGTGAGAGCCTGGGCTGCGTCGTTGCCCGGGCCGCCAAAGTACGTGGAGTAGATGAACTGGTTGCCGGCGTCGTTCAGCTTGCACACCCACGCGTCCTGGGGGCCGTTCTTGGACGACTGCACCGGCAGCTGCGTTGGAATGTTGGTCGAGGTCGTGAAACCGCACACGACCGGACGGTTGTCGCCCGCGCTCGTGTCGAGCGCGATCCCCAATGCCTCATCAATGGCGCTGCCGCCGAAAAACGTCGAGTAGAACACGGTCGTGCCGTCGGCATTGAACTTGGTGATGAAGCCGTCTTCGGTTCCGCCGCCGAAGGTGTTCCGGATCGCGTTGAGCCGCGGGAAGTTCGTCGATTCGGTGTAGCCACACACATAGGCGCGCTCGTTCGCGTCGACCGTGATCGCTTCGACGCCTTCGCCCTCGCTGCCGCCGAGCAGGGTCGAGTAGACAAGCGATGTGTTTCCGGTCTCGTCGGGATCGAACTTCGTGACGAAGGCATCGGACCTGCCGCCACCATAATTGTCCTGGAACGGATCGAGCGACGACGGGCTCTCGGTCGGGAACCTTCCCAGAATGCCCTGGGTCTCGAGCGTCTCGCCGGCCATGTAGACGTTGCCGTGGATGTCGACAGCAACCGCATCCCCGATGTCGTTGTTGTCGCCACCGATGAAGGTGCCGTAGAGAACCGACGAACCGCTCGAGTTGAGGACGACAAGGATTGCATCCAGACCGTTCGGGTTCGTGTCGTAACCGTTCGGCGTCGGGGCGTCATTCGAGGCAGAGGATCCAACCGCGAATATGCGACCCGTGCTGTCGATCGCAACGCCATTGAAGTTGTCGGTATTCCCGCCGCCATAGTAGGTCGAAAACACAACCCCGGTTCCCGTGCTGTTCAATTTGGTGACGAACGCGTCCTGACCGCTTAGATTGTTGGCAATCTGGCCGGCCACCGGAAAATTCGAGGAATTGGTAAAACCGACGATGCAGGCATTCCCGGACGAGTCGATAGCGAGGCCCTTGACCCGGTCATCACTATTGCCGCCGACATAGGTCGCATACTTGAGCGCGGGGTCGATCACGAGCGGCTTGCTGCGATCGTAGCCTGCGACCGTGAACTTCACGTGCGCGCCAACGATTTCGTACATGCCCTGAATCTGTACGCGCTCGCCGCCCGTCTCCTGATAGATGAAGGGACGCTCGTGCCGGACGTCGCCGCCGGCTGTCGCAAGCACCAGCGCGCCCGTCTCGTCGACGTGAATCGCCGAAACGCCGTCGAACTCGACGTCGATCGCACTAGGATCCGCGCCGGGCGCCACGACGAAGTCGTATTCCGGAAGGTCGTTCGTCCCGTAGAACACGAGGTCCACGCCGGGGAACACGCTGTTGTACGTGATCCTGCCGAACGAGGGTACATCCGTATGCCACTTGGCCGGGTCGTTGCCGATCAGGTAGTTGGTCATTCCGGGAAGCAGGTCGGACGACGTGACGGACTCGGGTGTGCCGAAGCGCATCGTGATCGTGCCGCCTTCGGTTACGAACAGTGCCGCATCGTCCGTGAGGGCAAGCGTTCCCTGCGTGCTGTGCGCGGTGTACCGAACGGAAGGGTCAGCCTGGCCGCGATTTGCTTCGTATGCGAGCGAGAGGTCGCCGTACGCCGCAAGCGCACCGTCTCTGTCGAGCGCGGGTCGGGCGGTTGAGACCGCCACGGGCGCGGTATGATTCGAGGCCAGCACCGCCGGGACGGCGTTGAGTGCGAGTGCAAGCGTCAGAGCCAAGGTGCGGTTGAAACGTGCGTTCATTGGGGGGAACCTCCGAGAGTGATGTGCAACGGTTCCCATAGTGGGTTCGACCCCCCGTTAATATCTTTAGGGAGTTCATGCGATTGCCTAAAAGAGTTCTAGGAGGGTCGGCACGCGCCCGATCTGCTGCTACAATGCCTTTCGTGGCAAGGGTTTGCGTGTTCAAAACGGCGTGGGTTCTGGTCCTCGTCACCGTGTTGATTGCGCCGATCTCGGCGGGCGTGCGCCAGACGCCGGTCTCGAAATCGGCCGTTGCGGAGCTGCCTGGCGCCGATCCTCTGCCGCTCGTTGCGCACACCGAGCGGCCACGGGTCTATGACGTCGAGCACTACGACATCGACCTCCGCTTCGACATTGACACGCAGTCGGTCGACGGCACGACCTCGGTCAGGCTCGCGCCGTTGTCGGACGGATTTCGCGTGCTGGAGCTCGACGCGGGCGACCTGGACGTCGCGAGCGTCCGGCTCGCCAACGGGCCGGACCTTCCGTTCACCGTCGACGACACGCGCGAAAAGCTCGCCGTCACGCTCGACCGTGACTACACGAAGGGCGAGCCGCTGACGGTGACGGTCCGCTACACGGCGACGCCGAAACGCGGGCTCTACTTCTTCAAACAGGGCGACCCGCCAAAGTCCGAACCGGCGCAGTTCTGGTCCCAGGGCGAAACGAATGACAACCACTACTGGTTCCCGTGCTGGGACGAGCCGAACGACAAGGCAACGTCCGACCTTGTGATGACGATCGATCAGAAGTTTGCCGGTCTATCGAACGGCGAGCTCGTCGACTCGCGCGCGAACGGCGACGGAACGCGAACGCTGCACTGGCGTCAGAGCCGGCCGAACGCCGCCTACCTGATCATGGTTGCCGGCGGCGATTTTGCCGAGATTCACGATTCGTGGCGCGGCCGCCCGGTGACGTACTTCGTCCCCAGGGACAAGGCGCAGTTCGCTCGCGCAACGTTCGGGCGAACGCCGCGGATGCTCGAGTACTTCACGCGAAAAATCGGCATCGACTATCCGTGGCCCAAGTACTCGCAGATCGTTCTCGGCCACTTCATGTTCGGCGGCATGGAGAACACGTCGGCGACGACGCTCGAGGACACGATGCTGCTCGACACGCCAACCGAAACGGCGGACGTCGCCGACAACCTCGTGGCGCACGAGCTCGCGCACCAGTGGTGGGGCGACCTCGTCACGTGCCGCGACTGGTCGCATGCGTGGCTGAACGAGGGGTTTGCGACCTATTTCGACCTGTTGTGGACCGAACACGCGCGCGGAACGGCCGCGTTTCGCGCACGGATTCGCGACACCGTGCGCGAGCACATCCGCAGCACGGCGAGCCGGTCGCGACCTCTCGTCTACAACGTGTACCGGGCGCCGTTCGACCTGTTCTTTGACGGTGTTCTCTACCCCAAGGGAGCGCTTGTCCTGCACATGCTGCGCTACGTCGTCGGCGACGTCGCGTTCTGGCGCGGGCTGAAGCTCTACGGCACGCGCAACGCCTACGGAATCGTGACGACCGGGGACTTCCAGAGCGCGATGGAGGAGGCCAGCGGCCAGAAGCTCGGCTGGTTCTTTGACGAGTGGACCGCCAAGGCCGGTTATCCCGAGTTCGAGCTGTCGTCGACGTGGGACCCGGTGACGAAATTCGTCGAGGTTCGCGTGCGGCAGGTTCAGGCCGTCACGGACCTGGTTCCCGTTTTCAGGATGCCGGTCGACATCCAGATCGCGACCCGCCGGGGCGCGCGGATCGAGCGGGTGATGGTCGACGCGAAGGAGAACGTCTATCGCTTCCGGTGCGCGACCGCGCCCACGGGCATCACGATCGACCCGCATGACTGGCTTCTGAAGGTCGTGGACGAGTGACCCGAAAGCGCCGTCGCGCCCGTTGGGCTTGCCGGCGCACTCCAAGGAGCCGTGCGCGCCTTTGGAGTGCGCCGGCAAGTGAAGCGCGACGGCGCTTTAGCGAGCAGCGACTCTGCGTGTGGCTCGAAACACTTCCGTCTACCCACCGATCTTCGACGGCTTCTCGAGCGGCTGTCCCCGTCGCGGCGTCTCCAGCAGCTTCGAGCTCTCGCCGCTCAGGAAGTCCTTCAGCACCTCGTTGCGCCGCCGCCGCATGTCGTCGGTCTTGACGTACTCGCCCAACGTACATCTCGTCGCTGAGCGCGTCATCCGCATTGATCTGCTTGATCGCGTCGGGAAGATCAGCCCGAATCCGGTCGAGCATCGAGTTGTAGAATCCCGATGCCTCGGCGCCCGCGAACACATAGCGTCCCGAATCCCACTTGTAGACCATCGTTCCACCGGGCGCTCCCGCGTGCGAGAAGTTCCCGTAGCTCTCCCACCGCGTGTCGCCGACCAGCAGATCGGGTACGCCGTCGCCCGTCACATCCGAAATCGTCATCGGCTCGGCCGCAAGCCAGCGCAGGTCCGGCCCGTCGAGCGCGTAGATCAGCACCTGCGAGCAGTTCCAGCAATTGCCGCCGTTGGCGACGCTCGCGATCAGCTCGATCTTTCCATCATTATTAATGTCCGTGAAAACCGTGTCCCCGTCCTCGTACGTGCCGAGACCGACGTGCGCCTCGGTGTAGAGACTCATCGTGCGGACCATCACCGCGCCGGGCGGCAGGAAGTGCACCTTCAACCTCTGGTAGCCAGAATCGTCCTTGTCAGATTCGGGCAGCTGGTAGACGGCCGCCATGTACGTGCCGGCATACGTCGTGGTCTCGGCCGACGCGACGAGCTTCACGCCGTCAGCGGTCTCGGCGGCGACTGCGGCCTCGAATCCTCTCGGAATGGACTGCGCCGCCGCCGTGACCGCACAGCAGCCTGCAAGAACTCCGAGCAGGACGAATCGCTCAATCGCTCTCTTCATGATGTCGCAACCTGATGACGTCCAGCATCTCGTCGTGGATGTGCGCGTTGCTGGCGACGCACGCCGGACGGTAGATGTCGAACCGCTCTCCGCCGAAGTTTGTCACGCGCCCTCCCGCTTCCGCGACCAGCAGCGCGCCCGCCGCGGTGTCCCACGGCTTGAGCGCCAGCTCCCAGAATCCGTCGAACCGTCCGCATGCCACGTAGCACAGATCGAGCGCGGCCGACCCGTCCCGCCGCACGGCCTGACCGTGAAGACAGAAATCCTCGAAGTGACCGAGGTTCGTAAACCGTTCTTTTGAAATGCTGTAGGGGAAACCCGTGACCAGCAACGACTGTTTGAGCGGTCGCGTCGGCGACACGGCGATCGGCCGGTTGTTGAGCGTCGCGCCGGCGCCGCGCTCGGCGACAAAGAGCTCGTCGCGCGTCGGGTCGTATACCACGCCGATGATCACTTCGCCGTCGCGCTCGACCGCGATCGACACGCAGAAACACGGGTAGCCGTGCGCGTAGTTCGTGGTTCCGTCGAGCGGGTCGACGATCCATCGCACGCCCGAATCGGAGCCGCCTCCTCCGAGACCGTCCTCTTCGCCGAGGATCTCGTGACGCGGGTAGTGCGTGGAGATGATCTCCTTGATGAGGCGCTCGGACGCGAGATCGACCTCGGTGACGAGATCGATCGGCCCCTTGTGACTGATCTCGATGCGGCGACCAAGGTTTGCGAGCAGGATCGCCCCGGCTTCGCGGGCCGCGCGGATGGCGACGTCGAGCACGTGGGCAGTTTCGCACAACGGACCGAAGAAGCCCAACCTTCCGATCAGAGCTGAGCGCGGTAGCGCTCAGGCCCCAAGTGACGCTACCGATCAGCGCTCGAGGCACCGACCACTTCGACAACCGCGCGAAACGAACGTTGGGGCCTGAGCGCTACCGCACTCAGCTCTGTTATCCTGTCGGCATGCCAGGGGGGACGCTGCGGAGACTGCGGGAGAAAGCCCGCGGGATGACGGCGGGCGAGCTTGCACACGAAGCCGCCCGCAGGGCAAAGGAGCAGCTCAAGCGGCGGAAGCGCGCCTCACAGGCGGCGCGCGGATCGGCGCATTCAAAGGCCCCGGCGCGTCTTGCCGCCGAGCTCGCGTCGGCCTCGCTCGACCTGAAACCAACGGCGCCCGGACTTCGTGACCCGCGCGCGACCGGCGAGCTCCTCAGAGATCTGTTTCCCGAGGCCGCCGCCGGGACGCTCCGTGAGGCCGAACACGTCTGGAATCACGAGTTGCGGCCATTTGGCGGAGACGCGGTGCAGTTCGGCAAGTTCATCGACTGGCGCCGCGACTACGAGTCCGGCCGGCAATGGCCGGTCGACCATTACACGGCGCTCGAGACGCTCCATCCCGACGACTCGGACATTCGCCGCGTCTGGGAGTTCAACCGGCTTCAGCATCTGGTCGTGCTCGGCCGGGCGTACGCCATCACAGGCGAGGAGCGGTTCGCCGCCGAGATCGGCGCCCAGCTGACGTCGTGGATCGACGAGAACCCGGTCGAGTTCGGGCCGAACTGGACGAACGCGATGGAGGCCGGCATCCGCGCGGCGAACATCGTGACCGCGCTCCGGCTCGCGTCGGGCGCCGAGTCGCTCGGGCATCTCGGCCCGCGAGTGGCAGCGACGCTCGTCGAGCACGGACGCTTCATCGAGGACAACCTCGAGTTCTCGCACCGCGTCACGAGTAACCACTACCTGTCCGATCTCGTCGGCCTGCTCTTCATCGGCCTCGGCGCGCCGGCGCTGCCTCCGTCCTCTGCGTGGGTCGAGTTTGCGTGGCCGCAGTTTCTCGACGAAGTGCTCAAACAGGTCAATCCCGACGGCACCGACTACGAAGCGTCGACCGGGTATCACCGGTTCGTGCTCGAGCTCGTGTTGCACACGGTCCTGCTTGCGCGCGAGTCGGGGCTCGAGATTCCCGACGAAGTGCTCCGGCGGCTGCGCGGCATGTTCGACGTGGTCCACCACATCACGCGCCCCGACGGGACGATGCCGATCATCGGCGACAGCGACGACGGCCGGCTGTTTGCGTGGAGCGAGCGCGGGCCTGCCGAGACCGCGCACCTGCTGCCGGTTGCCGCGGTGCTGTTCGAGGTGCAGTCGTACAAGACGAGCCACCGGATGTCCGAGGACGCCCTGTGGCTGTTCGGGCTCGAGGGATGGGATACGTTCGAGAGCCTGCGCGCTATGTCGGACACGCCACGATCGAGGGCCTTCCCCGACGGCGGTCTGTACGTGATGCGCTCGGCGGATTTCGTCGTGGTCGCAGACTGCGGAGGTCACGGCATCAGTGGCCGCGGCTCCCATAACCATAACGATACATTGAGCTTTGACCTATTCGCCGCCGGCCGCCCGGTCATCGTCGATCCGGGGAGCTATGTCTACACGGCGAGCGAGGAATGGCGGAACCGGTTCCGCGAGACGCTCGCCCACGCCACGATTCGCGTCGACGGCGAGGAGATCTCGCCGTTTCTCCCCGGGGCGTATTTCGCGCTCGGCGAAGATCCGGCGCCGTCCGTGCTCTCCTGGGAATCAACGGACGACGCCGACACGCTGACTGCCGAGCATCACGGATACGAGCGGCTCGCCGACCCGGTCGTCCACCGCAGGACGTTTCATCTGGACAAGGCGGCGGCGATTCTCGTCATCGAGGACCGGCTCGTAGGCGCCGCCGACCACGGCGTCGAGTTGTCGTTCACGCTCGATGCCGGCTGCACGACGAGTCGCGACGGCGCGTGCATCGTCGTGGAGGACGCCGAACGCCGCGCTCCGTTGATCGCGTTGTCGATCTCGGGCACGCTCGGCGCCGAGCCCAGAACCGACGAGCGGTTCGTGTCGCGCGGATACGGCCGGAAGACAGCGTCGTCGGGTCTCGTATTTCACGGCCGTGTGTCGCTTCCCGCGACGATCCGGACGACGATCGCCGCCGCGCAATCCGGCGACACCAGGCGCTCGCTCGCCGAGCGCGCACGTCGACAGGTGTCGCCCGCCATGGCTTCGGGGTAGACGCGCCCTTCTTTTCGCACGCATCTCTTGGCACAATCCCGCCGCATACCCGTGGCTCTTGTACACACGACGAATACGAACGACGAGCGCGTCGCCGCGGACACAGCGCTCAGCCTCCGGCTGGTCGTGTTGTCCGGCGGTGTCGAGCACGCCGCGCGCGCCGTCTCGGCCAGATGGCCCAACGCGCTTGTGGACACGCTCGACAAGGAGCGCCTGCGCGGACCGGACCGGTGGAAGCTGCTTGGCGAGCTCCGGCGCCAGCGATGCGACCTGTTCGTGTTCTACACGTACGTCAACGCGTGGCAGCTCGGCCGTTTCCTGATGGCGCTGTACGCGCTGCTTTCTGGCGCGCGCCGCGTCGTTCTGCTCGACATCGAAGGCGCCGTCGAAGAGTTCGGTCCCGGCCGGATCGTCCTGCGAGAAGCTCCGCGAACCGGCCTCGAATACGCGCTGTCGATCCCGCTCGTGCTGATCGGGCTCGTTGCGTCGTGGCTGCTCGGGTTGTTCGCGAAGCCGTCGCGCCGCGGGTATCCGGATTCTGCTCGATCCACCGAGCGGCCGCTCGACGTGCTGTTCGTCCGGCCGACGCCGACGATCGGCGTGATGGAGGCGGGCGAATCGGCGCACATCCGCGGCGTGCTCGACGGGCTCGTCGAGCTCGGCCACCACCCACGCGTGCTGTCGAACGACGACCTGCCCGCGATCCGTCGGGCCCGGCACGACATCGACATCCGCCGGCCGGGCGCGCTGTTCAACGCGACGCCGCTCGCGTTCGAGTTGTGGAACAACTTTGTGTTCACGTGGCATCTGTGGCGAGCCGCGCGGCTCAAGCGCCCGGACGTCATCTATCAGCGGTACAGCCGCAACAGCTGGGCAGGCGTCGCCGTCGCGCGGCTCCTCGGGTTGCCGTTGCTGCTCGAATGGAACGGATCGGAAGTGTGGGCGACCCGTCACTGGACGCCGTTCATCTGGTGGGCGCGTATCGTTGGCGTTTACGAGCGGGTCAACCGGATCGGCGCCGATCACATCGTCGTCGTGTCCGAGACGCTCGCACGCGCATTGTCAGAGCACGGCGTGTCGCGCCACCGGATTCTGGTGAATCCGAACGGCGTCGATCCCGAGCGGTTTCACCCCGATTCGGGCGGCGAAGCGATTCGTGCCCGGTACGACCTCGGTCATGGGACGGTCGTCGGGTTCGTCGGCAGCTTCAACTACTACCAGGGCACGCCCGTCCTGATGCGCGCCGCATCGGAGGTCTGCCGGCGGACCGATGCGCGGTTCCTGCTCGTCGGCTACGGCGAAACGCTCGCGGCGACGCGCGACGCGGCACGGGACGCTGGCGTATCGGATCGCGTCGTGTTCACGGATCGGGTGCCTGTCGACGACGTGCCTGCGTTCGTCGACGCGTGCGACATCACGGTCGCGCCGATGGCGCCGCCGCCGGACGGTTCGGATTTCTTCAACTCGCCGGTGAAGATCTTTGAGTACATGGCGGCGGGCAAGGCGATCGTCGCGAGCCGGCTCGGGCAGATCGTCGAGATCATCGAGGATGGAGTGACGGGGTTGCTCGTTGCGCCGGACGATCCGGATGCGCTGGCTGCCGCGATCATCCGGCTGGCCGAGAATCCCGACGAGCGCGCGAGGTTTGGGCGCGTCGCACGCGAGCGCGCGGTGGCGCAGCACACGTGGCGGCGGAACGCGGAACGGGCGTTGGCTGCGTATGACGAGGTGATCGGGCGGCGTTCGTAGGCGGACCCTTTCAGGGTCCGTTCGTTCCTGTGGAGGTACCGGGGGTCGTCGTCGCTTCGCTCCTCGACCCCCGGCTATTGTGGCGCACCCCTTCGGGGTGCTTCGGGCGGTTCGGGAGCGCCAGGGCACCCCGAAGGGGAGTACGGTATTGTCGGCCACCCCTTCGGGGTGCTTCGGGCGGTTCGGGGCACGCTCCGGGCACCCCGAAGCGGTGCGGTATTGTCAGCCACCCCTTCCGAGTGCTTCGGGCGGTTCGCGGCACACTCCGGGCACCCGAAGCGGTGCGGTATTGTCCGGCCACCTTCCCGGGGTGCCTCGGGCGGTTCGCGGCGCACTCCGGGCACCCCGGGGTGCGGGGAAATAGCCAGGGGTCGAGGAGCGCGAAGCGCGACGACGACCCCTGGTGCCAGCCCAGACCGCTGCGACCCTGAAGGGGTCGCCACTCGCCTTCGACGTGATTCAATACGCCGCCTATGAAGGCCCGCGTCGTGTGGCTCATCCTGTGCGGCATCTGGGGCTCGACCTGGCTCTTCATCAAGGTCGGCCTCGAAGACCTTCCGCCGCTGAGCTTTGCCGGCATCCGCTTCGTCATCGCTACGATCATCCTGATCGTCGTCGCCCGCCTCCGCGGCGCGCGCATCCCGCGCACCGGCTCCGACTGGCTGCATATCGCCGTCACGGGCGTGCTCGCGTTCACCGTCAACTACGGCCTCCTGTTCTGGGGCGAGCAGCACATCTCGTCGGGTCTCGCGGCGGTGCTGCAGGCGACCATTCCGGCATTCGGCCTCGTCTTTGCACACCTGCTGCTCTCCGACGAACGCATGACCCCCGCCAAGCTCGCCGGCGTCGCCCTCGGGATCGCCGGCGTCGCGGTCGTCTTCTCGAACCAGCTCCACGCCGAGGGAACGCTGGCCCTCTGGGGAAGCGCGGCGATCGTCGTCGGCGCCGCGGCGGCGGCGCTCTCGAGCGTGCTCATCAAACGCCGCAAGAGCCAGCTCGACCCGGCCGTGCTCGCCGGCGGGCAGATGGTGTGCGGCCTCGTCCCGCTGCTCGCCGCCGGTCTCGTGTTCGAGGGAAACCCGCTGTCGTTCCACTGGACCCCAAAGGCCGTGGTGTGCCTGTTCTATCTCGCGATCGTCGGCTCGTCGCTGGCGTTTTCGCTCTTCTACTGGCTGATCGGCAAGATGGACGTCACAAAGACGATGCTGATCGCGCTCGTGACGCCAATCCTTGCGGTGACGCTGGGCGTCGTCGTGCTGCACGAGCAGCTCACGTGGCGCCTCTTCCTCGGCGGAGCGACCATCATTGCCGGGATCGGCCTGATCACCGCGAGCCGCTCGCGCGAATTGAGCCTCTCGGCGACGAATGTTGCGCCGTCGCTCCCTCCCGATGCCCCGTGACGGCTCCGGTCGCGGCGACGTCCGAAATCTGCCATAATCCTTCGTTGCCGTCGGCGGACCATCGAATATGTGCGGTATCTGTGGAGTCTACGAGTACGGGCGCGCCCAGGGTGGCGTGACGTGGGAGCTCGTGTCGGGCATGCGCGACACGATGGTCCACCGCGGCCCGGACGACGCCGGGACGTGGGTCAGCGCGGACCGCCGCGTCGGGCTCGGCCATCGGCGGCTGTCGATCGTGGACCTTTCCGCCGCGGGCCACAACCCGATGACGAACGAGACGCGCGACGTCTGGATCGTCTTCAACGGCGAAATCTACAACCACGAGAAGCTCCGCCCTGCGCTCGTCGAGAAGGGCCATACGTACCGCTCGCGGACCGACACCGAGACGATCGTCCACCTGTACGAAGAGGAAGGTCCGGACCTCGTCCACCGGCTCGAAGGCATGTTCGCGATCGCGATCTGGGACGAATCGCGCAAGCGGCTGTTCCTCGCGCGCGACCGCCTGGGCATCAAGCCGCTCTACTACATGAACGCGAACGGCCGGCTGCTGTTTGCGTCCGAGATCAAGGCGCTGCTCGAGCATCCCGACGTCTCGCGCGACATCGACGAAGAGTCGCTCTACCACTACCTCACGTTCCTGACGACTCCGGCGCCGAACACGCTCTTTGCCGGAATCTCGAAGCTCCAGCCGGGCCACATGCTCACGTGCGACGAGCACGGCAACGTCGTCGTCCGGCGCTACTGGGATGCGATCGTCGACGCGCCCGAGTCGCCGCTCTCGGAGCTGGACACGATCGACCGCGTGCGCGAGCTGCTCACCGAGGCCATCGACAAGCGGATGATGAGCGACGTCCCGTTCGGCGTGTTCCTGTCGGGCGGCGTCGATTCGTCGGCGAACGTCGCGCTGATGTCCAGACTTGTGACGCAACCCGTACGGACCTTCACGGTCGGGTTCGAAGGCGCGCCGCAGTACAACGAGCTCCACCACGCGCGGCGCGTCGCGCGCGAGTTCGGCGCCGACTATCACGAGGTGATCATCGGGCACGAGGACGCGATCTCGTTCCTGCCCGACATGATCTATCACCAGGACGAACCGATCGCGGACCCCGTCTGCGTCTCGCTCTACTACGTCTCCAAGCTCGCGAGAGAGACCGGAACGGTCGTCGTCCAGGCCGGCGAAGGCGCCGACGAGATCTTCTCGGGCTACACGACGTATGCGTCGTACCTGAAGATCTACGAGAAGCTGTGGCGTCACGCCGAGCGGCTCCCGGCCGGGGTCCGACGCACGATCGCCGCCGCAGTCCAGTCTGCGTTCGGTCGCGCGGTCGTCTCGCACATGCCAAAGGGCAAGAAGCTGATCCCCGAGCTCTCGCGGCGGCTCGGCGCGGGCGAATCGCTGTTCTGGAACGCCGCCGAGGTGTGGGACGAAACGACAAAGCGAAGCCTGCTGTCCACGGGGTATCAGGCCAGGCTCGACGGGTTGTCGAGCTATTCGGTCGTGAGCGAGCACCTCGATCGCATCGCCACCGAGAAACCGTCGTCCGACTTCCTCGAGCGGATGATCTACGTCGAGTTGAAGCTGCGGCTCGCGGAGCTGCTGCTGATGCGCGTCGACAAGATCACCATGGCGACGTCGGTCGAGACGCGCGTTCCGTTCCTCGATCACAAGCTGGTCGAGTTCGCGATGACGATCCCGCGATCGATGAAGGTGCGCGACGGCCAGAACAAGTGGATCCTGAAGAAGTCGCTCGAGGGCATCATCCCGAACGACCTGCTCTACCGGCCAAAGATGGGATTCGGGCTCCCGATCAACGAGTGGTTCATTACCGGCATGGCGCCGTTCGTCGAACACGCGCTCTTCTCGTCGCCGATCCGGCGGCGCGGACTGTTCGACTATGACCTGATCCAGTCGCTGTGGAAGCAGCACCTCGCCGGCAAGGTCAACTACAGCTTCAACATCTGGAGCCTGCTGAACCTGAGCCTCTGGTACGAGCACTGGATCGAGCGGCGACCGTTCGGCATCCGCGACTCGGGAATCGGCGGACGCGAGTCGGACGTCGGCGGCCGCGGTTCGGGCGTTTCAGACCGCGGTACCGGCATCCCGGGCCTCGAAGAGCCGCGCGGCTAGTCCTCGTCGACGACGGGCGGTTTCTTGCCGTGTCCGTTCCCCTTGGAACGGCCGTGCATCGTCGCGCGGTACTCGTACGTTTCGACCATCGACCCAAGCTTTTCGTCGAGCATCGCGAGCCTCCGCATCGTGTTCGTCATCTCGAGCATCTCCTGCTTGAGCGGGTTGTCGAGCGCGATGTTCGCGGCGACGAGAAACGAGAGCGCCTCGGGCGTGACGCCGTGCTCGAGCTCGCCCTGCTCGCTCGCGTCGTTGCTGAGCGTGCGCGCCGCAGCCGCAAGCCGGTCGAACAACATTCGAACCTTGTCGGCGAGCGACTCGACCTCGGGGCTCTCGTCGGGCATGTCCGAGAAGCGCTCGACGCGCGCGATCAGGAACGGCGACAGCTGCGAGAAACTCTTGATCACGAATCTGCCCGAACCGATCGTGAGGAGGTTCATCCGGCCTTCCGCAAGCGGAACGACCGCCGAAACCTGCGCCTCGCATCCGACGCTGCCGATCGCCGGCGGCGTCTCGGAGCCGACCTCCGCGTGATCGACGAATGACAATCCAAAGTGGCGCTCGTCGTCGAGCACGTGTCGCATCATCTGCTTGTACCGCTCTTCAAAGATGTGCAACGGAAGGAGTTCGCCCGGAACGAGCACCACCGCGAGCGGAAAGATGGGCAGCTCGACCTCGACGTCATCCATGCGCCGAACAATAACAGGTCGCCGGGATTTGTTGAAGATTTGGGACATTCCGCGCCCCTGCTATAATTGACGGCTTATGACGGGACACGAAATTCGCACAATGTTTCTCGACTTCTTTGAACGGCGCGGCCACCGCGTCGTGAAGAGCTCGCCGCTGCTGCCTGCAAACGACCCGACGCTGCTGTTCGCCAACGCCGGCATGAACCAGTTCAAGGACGTCTTCACGGGCGCCGACAAGCGCGACTACTCGCGCGCGGCGACCTCGCAGAAGTGCGTGCGCGCGGGCGGGAAGCACAACGACCTCGACGAAGTCGGCAAGACGGCGCGCCACCACACCTTCTTCGAGATGCTCGGGAACTTCTCGTTCGGCGACTACTTCAAGAAGGACGCGGTCGAGTACGCGTGGGACCTGCTGGTCAACGAGATGAAGCTCGACCCGGACAAGCTGTGGTTCACCGTGTTCGAGGGCTCCGATACGGTCGGCGCGGACGACGAGGCCGCCGAGTTGTGGGAGGCGGTCGGCGCGAATCCGGACAGGATCCTGAGGTTCGGCGCGAAGGACAATTTCTGGCAGATGGGCGAGACGGGCCCGTGCGGGCCGTGCTCCGAGATCCACTACTTCATGGGAGACGACCCGGCCGACAACCGCGCCGAGTTCGTCAACGGTCCAGGCGACACGATCATGGAGATCTGGAACCTGGTCTTCATGCAGTACGAGCGCTTTGCCGACGGCACGCTCACGCCGCTACCCGCGCCATCGGTTGATACGGGCATGGGGCTCGAGCGTATCGCGTGCGTGATGCAGGACGTCAAATCCAACTACGAAACGGACCTCATCCGACCGATCATCGATTTTGCCTCGGCGCTCTCTCGCATCGAGTACGTCTATGACTCGAACGAGGGAATGTCCATGCGCGTCATCGCGGATCACGCCCGGTCAGCGTCGTTCCTGATTGCGGACGGCGTGTTCCCCGGCAACGAGGGCCGCTCGTACGTGCTGCGCAAGATCATGCGTCGCGCGCTGTGGCACGGCCGACTGCTGAAGCTCGAGCCGCCGTTCTTCGCGTCGGTGTGCGGGTTTGTCATCGACCTGATGAAGGGCGCCTATCCCGAGCTCGACGCGGCGCGGCCCACGATCGAACGCGTCGTGTCGACCGAGGAGCGGTTGTTCGCATCGACGCTGTCGAACGGCCTCAAGCGGCTCGACGACCTGCTCCAGGAGACGAATCGCGCGATGCCCGAATACAGCGAGCTCGCGCGGCTTTATGACACGTTCGGCCTCAGGCCCGATCTCATCGAGTACGTCCTGTTCACGCGAGGGCTCGGGTTCGAGGAGGAGCGCTTCTGGGAGGCCCTTCGCAAACTGCAGCAGTCGCAGAACGACGCGTTCAAGGCGGTTTCCAAACAGTCACGGCCTGCGCACGCTGCGCTCGCCGCCGAGGGGCTTGCGACGGAGTTCCGCGGTTATGTCGAAACAACGACCGGCGACTGCAGGGTCGTCGCGCTGATCCGCGGCGACGAGCGGGTGGACGAGCTCGCGGCCGGCGAGCAGGGCGAGGTCGTGCTGGACCACACGCCGTTCTATGCCGAGTCCGGCGGCCAGGTCGGCGACACGGGTTGGCTCGAGGGCGACTCGGCGCACGTGATCGTCTATGACGCGAAGTCGGCGGCTCCAGGAGTGACTGCTCACTTTGTCAGCGTCGAGAAGGGCACGCTGCGTGTCGGCGATGCGGTCGTTGCGCGCGTGGACGCCGAGAAGCGGCGCCGCACGCGGGCAAACCACACGGCGACGCACCTGATGCATGCAGCGCTGAAAGAAGTGCTCGGTCCGCACGTCAAGCAGGCGGGCTCGCTCGTCGCGCCCGACCGTCTGCGCTTCGACTTTACGCATTTCGCGCCGCTCACCGACGAGGAGACCGCCGAGATCGAGCGTCTCGTGAACCGCGAGATTCTCGTGAACACGGCGCTTTCGGTCGAGGAGCGCGGCATCGAGGAGGCGCTCGCGTCCGGCGCGGTCGCGCTGTTCGGCGAAAAGTACGGCGACCGCGTGCGCGTCGTGTCGGTGCCGGGATTCTCGACGGAGCTGTGCGGCGGCACGCACGTTCGCGCGACCGGCGATATCGGCATGTTCAAGATCATCGGTGACGCATCGATCGCGTCGGGCGTGCGCCGGATCGAGGCGCTCACGGCCGACGGAGCGCTTGAACGCTACCAGCAGGACGAGGCTGTTCTCGGCACGCTTGCGACGCGGTTCCGCACGTCGCCGCACGAAGTCCCGGCGCAGGTCGAGCAGCTCTCAGAGAAGTTGAAGAAGGCGGAGCGCGAGCTCGAATCGCTTCGGATGAAGCTCGCGTCGCAGCAGGCCGGATCGGCCGCGGACAGTGCGCGCGAAGTTGCCGGAATCAAGGTCATCTCGCGTCGTGTCGACGATCTCGACGCGAACGGAATGCGGCAGATGGCGGACCAGCTGTCGCAGAAGATCCGCTCGGGCGTCATCGTGCTCGGCAAGGCCGAGGACGGAAAGGCGTCGCTCGTGGTGCGCGTGACCGACGACCTGACAAAGCGACTGCAGGCCGGGAAGCTCGTCAACGAGATCGCGTCGGTGGTCGGCGGCAAGGGCGGTGGAAAGCCCGACATGGCGATGGCGGGCGGCAAGGATCCGGAACGGCTCGACGAAGCGCTCGAGGCGGCGTACGCGGCCATCGAACAGGCGGCAACCGGATCGGCGTAGGCTTTGGAGTGCGCCGGCAAGCCAAGAGGGCGCGACGGCGCTTTTGCTCTATGTTTTTTGCCGCAGATTTACGCAGATGAACACGAATCTGATCCGCGTGTATCTGCGTGAATCTGCGGCAAAACACGTGCCGGTCGCTATCGCGACAGCAGCTTGAGCGACGCGCGCAGGACCTGCTCGATCGATTGATCGGGATCCTGGTCGAGCACTCGCGCGACGGCCTTCTCGGCCAGCGCGCGCTGATAGCCGAGCGACAGGAGCGCAGCGACGGTATCGTCGCGCACAGCGTCGCCGCTGCCCGCGCCGCCTGGCGCGGAATACGCAGCTTCGGCTTCGGGACCCATCATCGCAGCCATCTTGTCGCGCAACTCCATCACCACGCGTTCCGCGGTCTTCTTCCCGACCCCCGGAATCGATGTCAGTCTTGCGAGGTCGTTCGCCCGGATCGCCGGAATAAGCTCGTCGGGGCTCATTCCCGAAAGGATCGTGATCGCGAGCTTCGGGCCTATGCCGGTCACGCTCGTCAGCTTCAGAAACAGGTCCTTTTCGCGGCCGGTCCGAAACCCGAACAGCTGGATGACGTCCTCGCGCACGTACGTGTGCACGCGCAGCGACAACGCCGAGCCCACCTCGCCGATGTCGTAGAACGTCGACACGGGGATCGTGACCTCGTAGCCGACGCCGTTGACGTCGATCACGACGACGTTCGGCTGCTTGAGCAGCACGGTTCCGGCAAGGTGGGCAATCACGGCCGGAAGTCTAGGTAACTCAGCAGTTGCGGTCAAGCGGGCGCAGATCGGGCAGCGTCGTGGAAACCGTTCTTTCAGCCGCAGTGCGTCTTCGTGTAAAGTTGGACGACCCCCACCACGCGAACTCGGACAATCGAAGCGGTTCAACTATATGCGTCGTGCACTCCATGCAGTCTTCTGTGCCGCCCTTGTCGTGGGGTCGGGCGTCAGCGTGACCGCGCGACCCGTGCAGACGCCGAACACCAAGCCGATTTCGCCCGTCGCGCCGCCAGCCAGCGAGGAGCCGCTCCCACCGAAGACGCTCGAGGAGCAGCTCGCGGACGCGCTCGACAATGGCGACCGCGCGCGCGCCGGCGAGCTCTACACGATCATCGGTCAGAAGGCGCTCGACAACGGACAGCCGGCCAACGCAATCGCGAACCTGCAGCACGCGCTCGACGTCGCGCCGACGACCGCGCGTGCGCGATACCTGCTTGCGGCGGCGTTCGCCGCGTCGGGCGACGCGGACCGCAGCAGCCGCGAGATTCGCGCCGCGTTCGATGTCGATCCTGCGGATGCGCGCGCGGCCGACTATCGTTTGCTTGCGAAGTCGCTCATGGCGTCTGGAAACGCTTCGGGTGCCGCGGACGCACTCAAGACCGCGATCCGCAGGTACCCGGCGGATGTGGACCTCAGGATCGATCTCGGAGGCGTGCTGATCGCATCCGGCCGCGCATCGGACGGACTGTTCGAGTTGCTCTACGCGCAGATGCTCGTGCGCCCCGACACGCCACAGGCAGCGCGCGTCGCTTCGATGACCAGCGCACTCAAGACGCAGACCGAACAGGCAAAGGACGATCCGGATCCGGTCGTCGAGCTGGTGTTCTCGTATCTCGACGACGCCGCGTCCGACCAGTACGAGCTCGCGCTTCCGACCTTGCAGGAGGTCGTGTCGAAGTCGGGCGATTCGGCGTTCGTTCCACGGCTTCTGCTGGCCCAAGGGTTTGCGGCGACCGGCCGGCTTGGCGAATCCGAGAAGATACTCAACCAGCTGCTCGACCAGGATCCGTTGAGCGTGCCGGCGCTTGCGCAGCTTGCGGGGCTCTACTACACGGAGGGCCGCGTCGAGAGCGCTCAGAAGGTCGTCGACCGTGCGACGCGGATCGATCCGCAGAATCCGATGCTGCTGAACGTGGTCGACGCGTGGAAGTAGGAGCAGCCGCAGATCTGCGTTAGATTCGCGTAAAACCACGTTCGGCAAGCACTTCGCGGAGACGAGCAAAACACCGGGCACGTGTCGGACCGATACTCCCGATCGGGATCCCGAGCCTCCGCGCGACGTCGCGATAGTTGGCGCTGTCGTCTCGCAGAAACTCCTCGAGCAACAACCGGCATCGCTCCGACAGCTCAGCCAGTGCCGATCGCAGCATCTGCGCGCGCTCGATCCGCTCGCGCTCGTCGTCGGGGAGCGGCCGGATGTCGGGTATGGCGTCGTCGCCTCCCGTCGGAGCGTCGTCGCGGCCGGAGTCGATCTGCACATCGCGGCGCGAGCGGCGCGATACGCGGATCGATTCGCGAGTCGCCGTCGTCAGCAACCACCCTCCGAGGCGATTCGGATCGCGGATCGACCCGAGCCGCTGATACAGCAGCAGACACACGCGCTGAAAGACGTCGCCGGAATCCTCTGGCGAGAGACCGACGCGGCGCGGCACCGCGTAGATCAGACCACGGTACCGCGTGATGAGCTCCGCCCACGCGGCTTCGTCTCCGCTCAGGCACCGGTCGAACAACTCGTGCTCGGTGATCGCGTCGGACAATGAGATTTCAGGGACGGTGGATTACTGACGGCCGGACACTGTCTTCTTTGCTGCCGGCTGCTCGCGGTACACCGCAACTCGCGGTTGATCGTTCAGGTGGATGTGCGTTCCGGTGGCGAGCGTATCGAGCGGGCGCCCGAGCGCGATTACACGGATGTTGTGCTGGTACACGCGATCGGGGGTCGAGAAGTCGAGGACGCGCATGTTCAGCGCACGGCAGTTCTGCACGATGAAGTCGATGTGCGCCTGCGACAGATCGCTCACGCGCACATCGGCCGCTCGGCCGTAGCCGTAGAGCCTGGCGTGCACCGACGTGTCGCGGCCCGTGAGCGTAAAGTTGCGGCCGAACTTCTCGGCAAAGCGCCGTTCGACTTCGGCCACGCGCACGCCAAAACTCGCGTTCAGCAGGTCCGAGCCGGCGGCGGCCAGTTCGTCGGCGCTCACAGGATCGATCTCGCGCAAGTCATCCGCCGTCGCCTCGTATGCCTGAAGCGGCCACGTCTCGTCGCCGTCCGCGTTGAGCGCGAGCGACTGGTACCGATTCACCTTCTCGACCGCCTCGCGGTACGCAGCCTGAAGCTCCGGATCCGAGCGCAGGTCATAGCCGCTGTCGAGAAACGCGTCGATCGCGTCGTCGAACGCAGTCCGCGCGTGCTCGAAATCTCCACGCGCAAAACTCTCCTCACCGTCCTTCACGCGCTTCTGTGCGATCGTGATCAGGCGCGCCTGTTCATCGGTCGGCGGCGGCACGCCGATGCCCCGCTCCTGGGCGCGCGCGCTCGCGGCCGAACCGAGCGAGACGCCCAGCCAGACAAGTGCAATGAAGAGTGTTGTGCGAATCCGCATGATCAACTCGGCCGGACCCGGATCGGGGCCCTCAGCCTGAACGCCCATTCTACCAGACAAGTTCGTAATTATGACTCGCAGCAGGGCTTGCGGCTCCAATCGTTAGAAAATTGCATGATTTGGACGCCGAGCCTACACTCCTCCGATGCCCGACGCCGCGAATCCGCCGAGTCAGACCAGGCTCACGCTGGCTCTGATGCTCGGCATCGTGGCGATTTCATTCGCGAGCGTGCTGATCCGTGGGCTCGCGCTGAGCGGCGTCGCGCTGCTGACGGTCGCCTTCTACCGAATGGCGTTCGCGACGGCGATTCTCGGCGCGATGGCCGCCGGACGGCGCACTCGGATCACGGGCGAGGGACATCGCCGAATCCTCCTCTTTTCAGGAGTTTGCCTCGCGGCGCACTTCGCGCTGTGGACGATGTCGTTCGGCTACGTTCCCGTCGCGCGGTCGGTCCTGATCGTGTCGAGCCAGACGGTCTTTGTGGTCATCTTCTCGGCGATCTTTCTGGGTGAACGGCCGACGCGGCGCGTCCTCATCGGCGTGGTGCTTGCGATGGCCGGCGTGGCGATCATTTCTGCACAGGGGTTTGCAGGCGGCGGCGGCGACAGCTGGAAAGGGGACCTGCTTGCGCTCGGCGGCGCGGTGACGGTCGTCGGGTACTTTCTGTCCGGCCGCTATTCGCGGGCGCGGCTTGGATTGCTCGGCTACGTCGTACCGGTCTACACGATCGCGACGCTTGGGCTGCTGCTGCTGTGCGTCGGGTCGGGCGCGGCGCTGACGGGGTTTCCGCCGCGTATCTGGATCGGATTTCTGCTGCTTGCGATCATCCCGACGATCTTTGGTCACACCGTGTTCAACTGGCTGCTCGGATACCTGCGGGCGGATACGGTGTCGGTGGCGATCCTGGCGGAGCCCGTCGGGGCGGCGGTGCTGGCGTTCCTGATCTTTGGCGAAGTCCCTTCGATGTGGACAATTGCTGGCGCGCCGCTGATCCTCGGCGGTCTGGTGCTGGCGTCGATCCGAGGAAGACAGGCCGCAGATTGACGCGAATCTGCGCAGATCCGATCAGTACACGAACGTCGCCGCGGCGGACTCGAGGCCGCCGATGGCGATCGTCACCGTGTTCGACTGACCGGAAGGCAGCAGGTTGAGGTCGGTGGCCGTTCCCTTGACCTTCAGCGTCGCCGTGGAAGCCGAATAGGCGACACGCGGCAACACCGTCACGCCGTTCACACGGACCGACGCCCCTTGCTCGAACCCGGCGCCCCGGATCTTTAGCGTGATCGTCGTACCCTTTGTCTTTGCGGTCACGCGTTCGACGGCCGGGCGCATCCGGAGGCGCGATGGCGTGTCGCCCGTATCCGACACCGTGTTGCCCGCCGCGTCGCGGACCGTCACCCTCACGAGCACCGCATCAGACGACTTGCCGTCCGGGACCCACGCCGCTTCGCGTATCACCGATCCGAACGTGCCGAGCGTCTTCCACCGCGCTCCCCCGTCGGTCGAGAACTCGACGACCTGCGTGGTCACGCCGGTGTCGTCGCCGGCCCGCCACGCGATGCGTGTCGTCTCGTCGAGCGCGAGCGTCTCGCCTCCGGCCGGGGACACGACCGTCACCGTCGGCGATTCGGAATCCGCGGAGCCCGGCGCCGCACCGCGCGCAGGCTCGCCGAGTCCCGTGTTGAAGATGCTCTCGTCGCGCGCGAGTCTCGTTCCGAGCGAGTCCACCGCCTCGATCCGGATCCTCAGCGCCGGCGTCGTCAGTTCGTCGTCCGGCTGCCACGCGAATGTCGTCTCGGTCGGCTCGACGCGCCCGACCTCGTCCCACGTCGCGCCGGCGTCGATCGACGCGCTGACCACGATCTGCTCCGTGTCGTCGCGCGGAACATTGTCGACCCAGGCCACGTTCACCGGCGCGCCGGCCTCCGTTCGCGTGTTATAGGCCGCGTCGTCGAGCGCGAGCGGCGCAACGATCAGCACCGCGCCCGGAAGCAGCGCCACCGCGCCGTTCGTCTTGCGCAGCCGCATCGCGCGCGGTCCCGGCAGCGCTAGCGGTCGCACGTCAAAGAAGACGGCCATTCTCGATCCGACGTCGGTCACCTGCGTGATCGTAATGTCGTCCGACAGCGAATCGACGCCCGCGATCTCGTCCGGATTCGCGCCCTCATAGTAGATCGCCACGGCCTGAACCTGGGCGCCTGGCCCGCACGTTGTCGGTTCGTCCGTCACGATGCGAAACCCGATGTCGCCGCCGGCAGGCACCTGCAGATCGAGCACGCTCGTCTGGCCTTCCGAAACGACCACCTCGCCGGGAACCTCGTATGTCGCGTAGTCGAGCGGTCCGCCTGGATACGTTCCGATGAAGTTGCCCTTCACCGCCGGCCCGTCGTTTGGATCGACGACGATTCGGTAGGTCCCCGCGTATACCGGAACGTGGAACGCTCCGTCGGTTCCGGCGAACGTGGCGAACGCCGTCCGTCCCTCGACCCCAAGGATGTTCACGCGCGCACCCACGAGCGCCACCCCGCCGCGCGTGACGCTGCCGCGGATCTCGGCGAGTGAGTTTGGCGCCGTTCCATAGCGTGCCACCGCCTTGGCCACCTGGTCCGGGTCGACCCAGTTGATCCGGTCCGTCAGAACCGGAAACATCACGGTCGACCCGAGAAACGAATGGTCGAACCCGAGCCAGTGGCCCATCTCGTGCGTCACGACCGCAACGAGCGAGTCGTCGCCGCGGCTAAACGGCTCGTCGAGCGTCATCACAAGGTTGTGGTTTCGCCCCCACCCCGGCCGGCCAACCGTCGCGCGCGCCGCCTGCTTGATGTTCTCGGCGCGAACGACATTGCCGCCCGAGCCGGGCCCCGCGATGCGGAACTTGATCATCGTTCCAGGGATCTCCCAGTTTCGCGCCGCGCGCGTCAACACGCCGATCGGATCGTCGGTCACGAGTGCGAGCGAGGGATCCGCTTCGATCAGCAATCCGCCGTCGGCGAAATCCTCGGCCGACAATCCGCGTCCCGGAACGATACCGGCGAACTCGACGTCCGAGAGCTTTGCCGCACCCGCATCGGTTGTTCCGCACGTGTGCGACCGGCCGGCTCCGCGGTCGCCCGCGGGAGCGACCGCGACGACCGACAACGTGACCGCGATCAGCAGCAGAATGCGCATAGGCGACAGTATACAGTCGCGCACGCGGCGGCGACCGCACGCTTTCGCGCCGTCGGGCCATGTCGTATCCTACGGGCCTGTTTCGCCAGCGAGGCTCCTATGACTCCACAGATCGCCTTTGTGCTTGGACTCTTCCTGGTAGCGCTCGCGCTGTTTGCGTTCGAGATCTTCGCCGTCGACATCGTTGCGCTGTTCGTCCTGCTGGCGCTCACGATCCCCAAATACTTCGGCATGCAGATCCTGACGCCCACCGAGGCGTTCTCGGCATTCGGCGACGAAACCGTCCTGCTGCTGATCGGCGACTTCATGCTGACGATCGGTCTCGTTCGAACCGGAGTCACGGCCGAGATCGGGCGTCGCCTCTTCACGATGGGTTCCAAGCGGCCGTGGACCGTCGTGCCGATGCTGCTCATCGTCGCGGCCTGCGTCTCGTTCTGGATGTCGAACACGGTGACCACTGCGGTGTTTCTGCCCATCGCGATCGGGCTGACGCAGCGTATGGGGATCAGCCCCTCAAAGGTGCTGATGCCGCTCGCGTTCTCGATCATCCTCGGCGGAACGGTCACGCTGATCGGCACGTCGACGAACCTCGTGATCAGCGGCAGGCTGCCGGACTACGGAATGAAGGGCATCTCGCTGTTCGAGCTGACACCCGTCGGGCTGACGCTCACCGTCGTCGGCATGCTCTACATTTTCTTTGTGGGCCAGAAGCTGATCCCCGAACGCCACAAGGGCGGCGAGCTGACGACCGACTACAAGATGCGCGATTACCTCGCCGAGCTCCTCGTTCTGCCCGGCTCGAGCCTCGTCGGCCGCGAGGTCCGCAACGCGCAGATCGGCGAGAGGCTCGATCTGAACATCCTCGGCCTGATCCGCGGCAAGACGCAGACGCTGTCGCCGAGTCCCGACCTCGTGATCGAGGCTGGCGATCTGCTGCTCGTCGAGGGCAAGGTCGCCAACATCATGCGGATAAAGGACATCGCGGGAATCGAGATCCTGGCGGACGTCAAGCTCCGCGATCCGGATCTGACGTCAAAGGACGTCGAGCTCGCAGAGCTCACGATCATGCCCGGTTCGTGGCAGGCGAACCGGACGCTCAAGGAGTCGCGCTTCCGCGAACGCCAGAGCCTGACGGTTCTGGCCATCAACCATCACGGCGGCGTGCGCCGCAACAAGCTGAGCCATACGCGGCTGCGACCGGGCGACGTGCTGCTCGTGCAGGGAGCGCGCGTCGCCATCGAGCGGATCGGGTTCGATCGCAACAACTTCATGGTGCTCGGCGAAGTCCCCAGCTCGCAGCTCGTGCGATCCAACCGGGCGAAGATCGCGCTCGTGATCTTCGTTCTTTCGGTGGTCGTCGGATCGGTGGGGCTGCTGCCGTTTTCGATCGCGTTCATCCTCGGCGTGGTGCTGATGTTTCTGACCGGATGTCTGACCCCTGAAGAGGCGTATCGCGGCGTGAACTGGGAGATGATGGTGCTGATCGCGTGCATGATCGCGTTCGGCGATGCCATGGAGAAGACCGGGTCGGCGCGCTACCTCGCGGATCTGGTCGTCGTGTACGTCAGCCCGTACGGCGTGTTCGCCGTGATGTCCGCGTTCTTTCTGCTGACCGTCTTTCTGACGCAGCCGATGTCGAACCAGGCGTCGGCGCTGGTCGTGCTGCCGATCGCCGTTTGCGCGGCAACGTCGATCGGGATGAACCCGCGGACGCTCGTGATGGTCGTGGTGTTTGCTGCGTCGTGCTCGTTCCTGACGCCGCTCGAGCCGTCGTGCATCATGGTCTACGGACCGGGCCGGTATCGCTTCCGCGACTTCGTCGTTGCCGGCGCCGGGCTGACGGTCATCGTGTATATCGTTGTCCTTGCAATGGTTCCGTTGATATGGAAGCCGTAGCCCCGCGTTCGGTTGCCGTTATCCAGGCCATCGGGATTGCGGCGACGCTCGTCTACGGCGTGGCGATCGCGTGGGTCTATGTGACGCAGCCGCGGACGCTTGCAGAGCTCAAGAATGCCGCTGCGGTGCAGGCAAACGTCTACACGGTCGACGACGCCCGATTCGCGCTCGGCCTGAAGGCGTTTCGGGACCGGCAGTACCGGATCGCCATCAACCAGTTCGCGGCCGCCGATCCGGCCAATCGCGACCCGAAGACGCAGTTTCTGATCGCGTCGTCGCACTACGCTCTCGGGAAGGGGCGCGTCTACGACGACGACGACGAGTTTGCGGCCGCGCTCGTCGCGGTCGACCGATGCCTGCAGGCGACCCCGAACGGCAGCTACACGATCGACGACGCGTCGCTCGGTCTCGAGTACACGTCGGCCGAGGCGTTGCGCGAGCGCCTCAGACAGGGTCTCGAGGTCACACCCGGCGATTTCAATCCGTTTGCATCGGGTACGGGAGCGGCACCGTGAACGTGGCGCTGCGTCAACACGTGGTACTTCCGCTGATCCTGCTGACAGCAGCACTGCTCGGCGGGTTGCGGTTTGCGCTGCCGGACCTCGAAATGCGCTTCGTGGCTCCCCCGTTGACGACGTTGCTGCTCGGTTCGCTCCTCGTCGTGCTCTACGCGCGGTCCGGGCTGCTGAACATTTCGCGCGACTGGCTCGGTGTCGAGCGGACGACACTCGAAAACGCGTCGAACGGACTGACGCTCGCGGCTCTTTTCATCGCGACGATTCAGATCTTCAACGCGGTGCTGCCCGAGGACACGCTGTTCTTCAGCCTTTTCGCAGTGGGATTCGGGTTGGTCTTCTGGAACAACCTGTTCGTGCCCGTCAGGCCCGACAGGCTCGTCAAGAGCCTTGCCGGTTTGCTTCTTGCGGCGTTCGTCGCCAAGTACGTGTTCCTTGCGTCGCTTTTTGCGCCGGGCGATTCGATCACTCGCTCGGTGCTGCAGTCACTTGTTCGGGGGGTGACGCTCGGCACCGTGCAGGGTGTCGCATATGCGCCGGCGACCGGCTACACGGCATTCCTCGGCTTTGCGCTCTACCTGTGTGGCCTGTGGCTGGCGTCGCCGCCTCGCGATCCGGACGCAGATCGTCTCTACGATCTGCTTGCGAGTGCGGATCGCCTCTCGCAACGCGAGCGCGCGCGGTTGCTTGCCGCCATCCCGGGTGAAACCGTTGATGCCGCGCTTGTCGAATCCGACGAGGAACATTCGACGTGAGAGCCGTGCTTCAGCGCGTGTCCCGGGCCGCCGTGCGCGTCGACGGCGCGGTCACCGGCGAAATCGGCACCGGTCTCGTCGTGCTCCTCGGCATCGGGCGGGGCGACACGCTGGCGGACGTCGAGTTTCTGGTGGATCGGGTCGTCGGGCTCCGGATCTTTGCCGATCCGGAGGGCAAGATGAACCTGAACCTCGACCAGGCGGGGGGCGCACTCCTTGTCGTGTCCCAGTTCACGCTGTACGCGGACACGAAGAAGGGTCGCAGGCCGTCGTTTCTCGACGCAGCGCCGCCCGACGAGGCGATTCCGCTGTACGAGCGGTTTCTGGAGCTCGCGCGCGCCCGAAACGTGGTTGTCGAGACCGGCGTGTTCGCCGCCATGATGGAGGTCGAGCTCGTCAACGACGGCCCGGTGACGATCGTGATCGACAGCCCGGCGTGAGGGCGTCACGACGCCGGGTCGCACGGTGGCTGTCCCCGTAAGTGTTGGCGCCGATTTGTTTGCCAATCTCCCTGCCTCGCCTATAATGTCCTGAGTTCTATCCCGCATTGCGGCTGCAATCATCCGAGCTCCCGCTTCCAAGGAGTGCGTTTCGTGCCCGAGAAGGTTTCCCTTCCAGATGTCACCGTCACAGCCTATGGCCTGTCCGACGTTGGCGTCGTCCGAACGAACAACGAGGATTCGTTCCTCGTTGCGGAACTCGGAAGCGGCAAGTCGGGGCTCGTTCCGGAGGTGCTGCGGCACAAGGTGAGCGAGCGCGGCACGCTGCTGGTCGTATCGGACGGCATGGGCGGCGCCGAGGCGGGAGAGGTCGCGAGCAGGATCGTCGTCGAGCAGCTCGAGACGCTGCTGCGAACGGCGCCGGCCGATCAGACGGGCGAGGAGATCGTCCGGCAGGCGGTGGAGCGGGTCAACTACGAGGTGTGGAACGTCGCCCAGCAGTACCAGCAGTATCACGGGATGGGAGCGACGCTCGCCGCGGCCTGGATCCGCGGCCCGGAAGTCCTGATCACGGGCGTCGGCGACTCGCGCGTCTACCTGCTCAGGGCCGGAAAGATGAAGCAGATCACGCGCGATCAGTCGATGGTCGAATCGCTGGTCGAGGTCGGGATGCTGAACCGCAACGAGGCCGAACAGCATCCGCAGCGCAACGTCATCCTGCAGGCGATGGGCTCGCGCCCCGAGGTCGTCGTCGCGATCGAGCGGCTCGAGTTGCGCAAGGGGGATTTCCTGCTGCTGTGCTCCGACGGACTGTCGGGCAAGATCACCGGCGACGAAATGCGCGACTGCGTGCTGACGACGGCGGCGCTGCCCGAGGGGTGCCACCGGATGATCCAGCTGGCCAAGCAGCGCGGCGGCGAGGACAACATCACGGTCGTCGTGGCCGAGGTGGACGGCCCCGGCCTCAACGAGACGACGCTGAACGAGCGGATGACTCGCACGCTGCAGTCGATCACCGAGTTCAACTTCCGCACGGGCGGCGGGTATGCGCCGATCACGCCGCACGGAAAGCCGACGGTCACGCTGGGAGCAGAGGACAACGGCGAAACCAACCCGCTGGTTGTTCCGGCCGGGTCGCGTGCGACGTCCGAATTCGATTCCACGCACACGCTTGCGTCGCCTGGGCAGGTGGAAGACGCTCAACCGACGCCTGCCGGCGGGCCTTCGAGCGAGGGAACTGCAGCCGCCGATTCGGAACCGACGGACGGGCCGAAAGAATAATTGTTGACATCATTGGCCTTGGTGTCATAAGAAGCCCACGTTGGGCCACAGCGTTCGGGGATACGGGACTCGAGATATCGTCCCTGGAGGTGCCTGGTGAGCACTCCCCGAAGCAAGGCCACCCCGCAGCGCGTTCCGGCCGCAGCCGGAACGGCGACAAAACAGCCCGTCCCTCCCGCGCGGACGGCGCCCGAGGCAAACACCGGTCACCAGTCGTACGCCGAACGGCTCGTGGCGAGACGTATGACAAAGGACACCCCGCGGGCACGCGCTGCGGGGCGATAACGAACCCCGCCAATCGGTCATCGGGCGCTACCCGCCACCTACCGGTGGCGGTACTGTGGCGCTGCTATCCCGCATCCTCGTCAGGTTGATCACGATCCGCTGAGCACATACAGAGGTGCTGAGCCCGAGTACCGCCACCAGTAGGTGGCGGGTACGTCCGATCTCGCCGCAGAGCCGATCGCGTCAGCGATCGGGGGAGCCTGACGATGGGCGCGCCGACAAGTTACCCCGATCCCTGACGGGATCGGCTCTGCGTGGTGCGGTTCAGCGATCAGCCGTCTCCTCTCTCCACCGCCGCACGCCACTCGGCCTCGGTCGCCGGCCCCAGCGACTCCAGCTCCGATGCACGGAAGTCCGCCCGTCCCCACAAGAAACTCGCACGGTACAGCCGGATATGCGCCTCGCCCCGCGAATCGTCCAGCCCGAGCAGGAACGATCCGGTCGTCCGCCCGAGCCCCGTGCCGGCCCCGCCTTCACGCGCCCGCACCATGGACCCGGCCGCGATCGTCTCGGGTTCGGCCGGAATCGACTCGCACACGACCGCGCGGTCCCGGTCCGAATAGACCGAGCCGCACGTGTCGCACGCGAACGCAAACGGACCGATCTCGGTCACACGGCCGGCGTCGGGCCGGGCAACGTCGCCGGATCGAGCACGCCTTCGACGGTCTCGGCCAGCACGTTGTCAACGACCTTCTTCAGATCGCCGGTCTCTTCGTAGACCTTCAGCTGCCGGTCCGCGCTCGTGCCGCGCTCGAGGATCGCGTGCACGTTCTCGATGTCCTTGCGCGACCCGAGCTCGTCGACGACGTCGTCGATGAACTCGAGCAGCTCGAGGATCAGGTCGCGGACCGGAACCTCCTTCTGCTTTCCAAAGTCGATCAGCTTTCCCTCGAGCCCGTAGCGGACCGCGCGCCACTTGTTCTCCTGGATGAGCGCGCGCCGATAGAGCCGGAACCCCATGTTCTGGCGGTAGAGCTTGTAGAGCTTTGCGATGATCGCCTGGAACAGCGCCGCGATCGTGATGACGTCGTCGACCTTGGACGGAAGGTCGCAGATGCGGAACTCGAGCGTCGGGAAGAACGGGTGCGGACGGACGTCCCACCAGATCTTCTTTGCGTTGTCGATGCAGCCAGTCTTGATGAGCAGGTTCACGTAGCTGTCGAACTCGCCGTACGAGCTGAAGTAGTCTGGGATGTCGGTGCGCGGAAACTTCTTGAAGACTTCGGCGCGGTAGCTCTTCAGGCCGGTATTCCGACCCATCCAGAACGGAGAGCTCGTCGACAGCGCCATCACGTGCGGCAGGAAGTACCTCGCCGCATTCATGAGGTGGATCGACGCCTCGCGATCGTCGACACCGACGTGCACGTGCAGTCCAAAGATCAGCAGCGACCGCGCGACGTGCTGCATCTCTTCGATCAACAGGTAGTACCGCTCGTTGGGGGTGATCTGCGACGACTCCCAGTCCGAGAACGGGTGCGTCGACGCCGCCGCGATCCGCAGTCCCTTGCGCGCGGCGAGCTCGGACACGGTGCGGCGCAGGCGGATGACGTCGGTGCGCGCCTCGTGCACGTCCGCGCAGATGCCGGTACCCACCTCGATCATCGACTGGTGCATCTCGGGCTTCACCTGTTCGCCGAGGAGCATCTCGCCCTCCTCGATCATCTCGGTGATGTGCGCCTTCAGATCCCGTGTGACCGGATCGATGATCTGGAACTCTTCCTCAATACCCAACGTGAAGTCGGCCATCGAAACCTCCGGAGTGGGAAGCGCGATTCCCTACCCTTTCAAAAGAAACGTGGGCACCATTCCGCCGCCGGATGTGACATTGCAAAGAGATGAGGTGGACAGTCGCGTAAACGCGCTGCCGACTTTTCCGAAGAACAACAGAGGATCGAGATCGACAAGCTGCTCGGCAAACGTGAAGCTGCCGTCGTCTTCGAGCGCCGGGAAAACCTCGCGCGCCGTCGGTACGCGCTGCTGCACGAGGTAGTCGCCCGCGAGCGCCTCGCCAATGGCGCCCTCCCAGACCGGCTCGTCCGATTCCCAGCCGATGAAGATCCCGTGACCTCCAAAGTCGTCGTTCGGCTTGAGCACGAGCATGTCACGGTGCTCGCGAATGAACGGGATCAGGTCGATCTCGACGCCATCGTGCATCGTCCGCATGTCGCGGACACGCCGTGTCCACGGAACCGTCTGCGTGATGACGTCACGCTCGGCGTCCGTGAACAGGTGCGCGTAACGCTCGTTCGTCAGCACGCCAAAGAACATCTTCTTATGGACGTACTTGCCGCGGAAGCTGTTCACGAGGCAGATCGCCCTGTCCGCATACGCCGTGTGAAGCGCGCCGAGGCTATCGATGTTCTCGAGGAAGTCGTTCGTCAGCAGGCGCTTGTAGACGACGTCGATCTCGAAATCGCCGTGCCGAAGACGGCCACCTTCGTAGGTGAGCGCGCGAGGATCGGCCACCGTCGTCGGATATCCGTGCGACTCGAAGTACTCCTTGAACAGCTGGAATTCGGCCGCCGTCGGCAACCCGTCCCAGTCGACGATCGCGATGGTTGGGCGCTCCGCGCCCGGTCGGAATCGCCGCCAGCATTCCAGCAGCGTCTCGAGCATCAGGTCGCGAGCGTGCAGCGGAACGACCTCGAAATCCTTCAGAAACGCCTGCATCGCGGGCTGCTCGAGAAAGATCGCCGTCGCGACGTCCGAATAGGCGATGCCTGCCGGGCACTCGGCGTTCAGTTCGACGAACGAGTACCTGTCCGCAGTGAGAAACGAATCGAGACGCGCGCTTGGCGAGATGTAACCGTAGCCCGGATCGATCGCGAGCAGTGTGCGCTCGGCGTCGGTCAACCCGAGCTCGTCGACGAGCGACTCGTCCTCGGCCGCGGCAGCGCCGACCTTCTGCACGCACGACCAGATCGTCTCGCACAGGACCTTTATCCGCTCCCAGTCGGCCATCGTCACGAAATGGGGACGCAGGTACGGCGACAGCGGCCTGCCGCCAAAGATCAGGTTCGCCCGCTCGAACTGCTCGCGCATGTACGCGGCGCTCGCGACGCCGAGGTCGCCCTCGCCAAGCAGTTCGTGGTACCGCTCGACGGCGCGCTGCAGCAGATCGCCCGAGGCCTCGGCCGCACCTGCTGAATGGCTGGCATCTCCCGGCATGGATCAGTCCTCTCCCGCGGCGCGCTTCCGGTCGATGAGGATTCGCTCGTTGATGAACTCGTTCCACTTCAGCGACTTGACGGTCGAATCGCCGTAGAGCGCCTGGTCGATCGCAAGGTCCGCGACCTTTTCGACGAGCCACTTGAAGTAGACGGATCCAACCGACCACCAGTCCGCGTCCGGCGCGGGATTCATGTAGTCGATCGCGTACGGCACGCCGTCCTTGATCGCGAACTCGACGGTGTTCAGGTCGTATCCGAGCGCTTCGCAGATCGCGATCGCGTCGCGGCGGCAGCGCGCGTCCGTCTCCGCGTCGAGGTAGTTCGGCACGACGAGGTACCGCTGGAAGATCGGGTCGTACGGCATCGGGAAGACGTCCCGCTTGCCGATCGTGTAGCAGCGCACGTAATGGTCGAACGCGATGTACTCCTGCAGCACCATGCAGTCGGTGCCGCTCTCGTTGTACTTCTCGAAGAACTCGTCCATCGAATTGATCTTGGACACGCCGCGCCAGCCGCCGCCGTCAAACGGCTTCATGAAGCACGGGAGGCCCAGATAGTTGACGATGCCCTCCCAGTCGATCGGGTACTGGAGGTTTCTGAGCGACTCCGAGACGACGCCTTCCTTGTAGTCCTTCTGCGGCAGCAGCACCGTCTTTGGCACCGCGATCCCCATCAGGTCCGCCAGCGCGTAGTTGAAGAACTTGTCGTCCGCCGTCCACCAGAACGGGTTGTTGATGACGATCGTCCCCGAGAGCACGCAATTCTTGAGGTAGGCCCGGTAGAACGGAATCTCGTGGGAGATGCGGTCGACGATCACCCGGTATTCGCACGGTTCGGCCATCTTGACGCCGGACAGCTTGATGTACTCGGCCGTCACGCCGGCGTTGCGCGAGTTGATTTCGGCGATCAGCGCGGGCGGAAATGTCGCTTCGCGGCCGACGAGTAATCCGATCTTCATACGCGGATGGCTCCTTGGAATCGGTGGTTGTCGAGAAGGTTCGGCGATTCTAACCAATGGTGATGAGCCATGCAACGAGGGCGCGATGCGACCAATTCTGCCGCATTTTCGCGATTGGACGCGCATGCTCGCCGTGCGGTAGTATCTCGCAAATTCCGACGTACGCTTCCCGGATTCGCGGCTTCCGGCTTTTCGTGCAACACCTTCGCGCGATCTGGGAATGATTTGGAGCACGACAACCGTGTCCAGAATCAGGATCCTGGTCGTAGACGACGAGCCCGGTCAGCGCCTGACCATCTCGAAGCTCCTCGAGAGCCACGGGTACCAGGTCGACCAGGCGCCTTCGTGCGCGGGCGCGCTCGACGAGGCACGGGCGTCGCGACCGGACCTCGCCGTCGTCGACTACCTGCTTCCGGACGGCACGGCGCTCGACCTGCTGCCAAGGCTCCGGGAGATGGTTGCGGAGCTTCCCGTCGTGATCCTGACGGCGCATGGATCGATCGACCTTGCGGTCCGCGCCATCAAGGAGGGCGCCGACCAGTTCCTGACCAAACCGGTCGAGTTCCCCACGCTGCTCGTCATCGTGCAGCGATTGCTCGAGTCCTACCGCGACCGCCAGAAACTTCAGGCCTCGCGCACGCGCCAGGCGCGCGAGCGGTTCGACCCGTTTCCGGGCGCAATCCCGCTCATCCGGACGCTCGAAGCGGATGCGCGGCGCGTCGCCGCGTCCGACAGTCCGGTGCTGATTCACGGAGAAACGGGGACGGGCAAGACGATTCTCGCGCGGTGGCTCCACGAGAACGGCCCGCGTGCGGAGGAATCGTTCGTCGACCTGAACTGCAGCACCCTGTCAAAGGAGTTTCTCGAAACCGAGCTGTTTGGCCACGAGAAGGGATCGTTCACGGGCGCGATCGGCTCAAAGCCCGGCCTTCTCGAGGTAGCGCACCGCGGAACCGCGTTTCTCGACGAGATCGGCGACATCGACGTGCATGTGCAGCCAAAACTGCTCAAGGTGCTCGAGGAGAAGCGGTACCGCCGACTGGGTGCGGTCGCCGACCGCTTCACCGACATCCGGCTGATCGCCGCGTCGCACCAGGACCTGACGGAACTCGTTCGAAATAAAGCGTTTCGCGGTGACCTGTACTTCAGGATCAGCACGATTCCGCTCACGGTTCCTCCGTTGCGCGAACGCGTCGACGACATCCCAGTGATCGCGCGAATCCTGCTCGACCGGCTTGCGGCCGACATCGGGCGGTCCGAATTGACGCTGTCGCAGGGTGCCGAGAAGGCGCTGCGCGAGTATTCGTGGCCCGGCAACATCCGCGAGCTGCGCAACGTGCTCGAGCGCGGTGCGATCCTGAGCGAGAGGAACATGCTGGTGCCGTCGGATCTTCGATTTGAGAGTCAGCCGGCGCACGGATTCGCGACGCTCGACACGAGTCTGTCGCTTGCCGAGAATGAACGAAGGTACGTCGAGACGGTCCTCGCCGAGGAGAACGGGCGCGTCGAGACGGCCGCGCGGCGGCTTGGCTTGTCGCGCAACTCGCTGTATCTGAAGATCAAGAAGCACGGCATCGTCCTCAGCCGGCGCGCGGCGACATAGCATGGGGGTTCAAGGAGTGCACACGTGGCGTTAAGCAGCGTGCTCAATTCGGACAGGATCGCGGCGCTCATGGAATTGGACGACGACGGTTCGGACTTTTTTGCCGATCTGGTCGAGATGTACCTCGAGGAGTTCGAGGTCGCGCGGGCCGCGATTCGGACGGCGCTCGACACCGGAGATCAGAAGGTGGTCGGATCTACGGCTCATCGCATCAAGGGCAGTAGCGGCAATATCGGCGCGGATCGCATGGCGGAGCTGTGTTCGGACCTCGAGGCGGCAGCCATGGCCTCGGAAATGACCAACGGCCGCGAGCTTTTTTCACGTATCGAAAATCACATGCCGGAACTCCTTGCTGCATTGGGCAAGTACCGGTCGCGGTGACGGGTTCGGAATGGCCGCGTGTTGTGGCATCCTAGCGGCTCGTTCCCCCCGCGACGCTGTCGACTCCGATAAAGAGGATCGATGTCAACTGGCAGAGGATTGATGGTCGCCGCCGTTGCGCTGTGCGGGATCGCCGCAGTTGGACTTGCGGCGGGGCTTCGCGCACGGGCGGCGGACCAGGCAGCGAACGACGCGCCGGCGAACTACCTCGTCGGATCGCAGGTCTGCGGTGCGTGCCACGCCGACAAGATGCACCAGTTCTCGGCGACTCCGCACTACTCGCTTGTCACCGATCCGCGGTGGAAGCCCGCCGACCAGGGTTGCGAAGCATGCCACGGCCCCGGCGGCAACCACACGCATTCGGCAGGCGCTCCGGGCACGATCTTCAATCCGCGCAAGGCGACGGCTGCCGAGGTCGCGGCGCGGTGCACGGTCTGCCACGACGCGCAGGCGATCCGCAGACGCCCGAACCATGTCGAGCACGACCCGGACACGGTGAGCTGCAACGACTGCCACTCGCCGCACCAGGACGCGACGAATCCGTTCCTTCTGATCAACGATCCGCCGGCGCTGTGCTTCAGGTGCCACAAGGAGGTCGAGTCGGATTTCCGGAAGCCCTTCCATCACAAGGTGCTCGAGGGCGGCATCTCGTGTCGCGACTGCCATTCCGGCCACGGCCCGCAGAACACGGCCGAGGCGCGTCGTTCGGCGGAAGGGCTGACGACGCTGTGCGTTCGTTGTCATGCGGACAAGCACGGGCCGTTCGTGTTCGAGCATCAGGCGATCACGCGAACCGAGGAGGGGTGCGTGACGTGCCACAATCCGCACGGGTCGGGAAACAACCGGATGCTCAAACGCAACACGGTCTTCCAGATCTGCATTCAGTGCCACACGGAAATCGGCCTCTCGGGTGACGCGACAAAGGGCGTGTTCTCGCACGACCTGGGGAGCCCGCGATTCCAGAACTGCACGGTGTGCCATACACAGATCCACGGCTCGAATACGAGCCGGGTGTTTTTGAACTAAGACGATGAGCCGCAGATTTACGCAAAATTTCGCCAATCTGATTTGCGCTATTTGCGTGATCTGCGGCCTGTCTTCTGCTTCGCGGGCACAGGACGAGAAGTTTCCGCTGCCCTATGAAGCCCCAAAGCCCACGATGGTCGGCGACTACGTCGCCACGGGCTCGATCGATTTTGGCTGGCGGTTCACGGCGCTCAGCGGCAGCGAGATCGGGTACCGGTCGATCGTCGACATTCCGTCGGGGCCGACGCTCGGCTTTTCGCGGATCGAGCTCAGATCGCCCGAGAACACCGGCCGCGTCTTTGACGACCTGCTCGTCGAGGGAACGGGCATCGGCGGCGAGCCGACATCGTCGTTCCGCACACGCGTCGCAAAGCGCGGCATCTACGTTGTCGACTACCGCCACTCGCGGTTTCAGACGTACAACTTTGTCCCGGACTTCGCCAATCCGCTGTTTTTCGACGGATCGCTCGTCGCGCCCCACGGCTGGGACCGCGAGCGGCAGCTCGATTCCCTCGATGTGACCGTCTTCCAGGAGCATCACGTCGAAGGCCACTTCGGGTTCTTCCGCACTGCCCAGTCGGGTCTTGCGCTCGGGACGGACGTCAGCAGCGACACGCTCGTGTTCGATCGCAACCTCGACAACGGGGGCCAGGACTATCGCGGTGGTGTCACGCTGCGATGGCCGACGTGGCTCGTGACGGTTGAACAGCGGATCGGCGTCTTTGACGATCTCGAGACCGATTCGGCCGATCCGACTGTTGTCACGGATCCCGATACGCTCGCGAACTTCTCGAGGCGCCGGACCGCCCGGACGACGACGCCCTCGAGCCGCGTGACGCTCACCGCGAATCCGTACAAGACTGTGAACCTGACGGCGCGTGCGGTGTATATCGACTACGACGTCACGGGAGGCCTGTTCGAGACGCTCGACGCGGTCGGTTCGGACGTCGCGACGAGCAACATCGCGGGCGTCGATGGCGGCAGTGCGTTTCTCTTCGATTCGTCGCAGGACTGGCGCGTCCTTGACCGTGTGCGGCTGACGAACAACATCCGGTATCGACGCTACACGACGGTTGGCCGGTCGGCGGGGCTCTACACGACGAATGGCGATTTTGCGAGTGCGGTGCAGGAGAACGACGAGCGCGGCTACCGCGATGCGCGGTTCGCAGATGAGGTCGCCGTGCAGGTCGACGTGTTTCGCGATGTCCTCGTCCGCGCCGGCTACCGTTTTGCACACCTGAATACTGACTTCAGCAGGACCGATTCAATCGTATTACCGCCGCCGATCGCGGAGTTCTCGTCGGTACGAACGCTTGAACGCCTGGATCATCAGAACTACAACGCGTTCCTGGCGAGTATCAGTTATCGCTTGCGGCACGACGCACGGTTCTTCCTCGAGTACGAGAACGGCCGCGAGCCGAACCCGAACTACGTGTTCGACGAGGGCGCGGTGCTTGGCAGCGCACCGGGCGACTACCAGTTGCTGCGGGTGCGCGGTTCGTACGCGCCGTACGAGTGGCTGCAGCTTTCCGGGTCGGTACGCACGACGAACCAGTCATTCTTGAGCGGCGTGATACCGGGCCGCCTTGTCGGCGTCGACGATCCGTTCAATCCCGTGTTTACGCGGCTGTTCGACGGAGGGCCTCCACTGGAGACGTCGAGATCGCGCGGCGCCAGCCTGACGGTGCGCCTTGCTCCGAACCCGCGCGCGAGCTTTGGCGTGACGTACGACGGCGTGTTGAATACCGCGTCGATCACGTACCTGCTGGCGGTGGAGACGCCGCCGGACCAGAACGGTGAGACGCGACTCGTTCCCGAGTATCGCTTCATTTCGTACGTGGATCGCGAGTCGCTGCTGACGGCGGACTTTTCGGTCGAACCTGTGGACCGGATGACGGTCACGGGGTTCTACAGTTTGGTCGGCACGTCGGGCAGCCTGGGGCAGCACTACCACCAGGCGGATCTGCGTGCGGCGTACCGGATCGGCCGCGGCGTGTCGGGTGTGGTGGAGTGGCGGCTCTACGACTACGTAAATGACACAGTGCGCGTCACGGACTTCACGGCGAACCACACGACGGTAGGCGTCCGCTGGGAGTGGTAGGGGCACAGCGCCGTCGCGCCCTTCGGGCTTGCCGGCGCACTCCAAGGAGTCGTGCGTGACTTTGGAGTGCGCCGGCAAGCAAAGCGCGACGGCGCTTTGGCACGCCCAGGTGTCGTCACGACACTGGCTACTCAAATCCCTCGACAACCAGGATGTCCGAGAGCGTGCGACGGTACGAATAGGCATATGACTTGCCGTCAGTCGCGAACCGGACCGGGGCGATTCGGTCGACACCTACGCGGTCGTTGGGCATGAGCTCGCGCCAAAGCGTACGCGTACCCGTTGCCAGTTCGACTCGAAAGATTCGCTGTGGCGCTTCGATAAAGTCCTCGACTACATAGATGTACCTGCCATCCGCCCCCCAATACAGAGGCATGTTCGAATTGGCATCGTAACCAATGCCAGGAACCTGGCGAAGCGACCCACCTGCGACGGGAGCAATGTAGTACCCCTTGGTGTCTGGCCGTCTGTCGCCGAGAATGACGGACTGGCAATCAGGAGCGACGAGGAATGCCTCGGTGCCTTCTGGAGTCATTGGTACCGGCGGACCACCACTGATGTTCTGTACATACGTCCGCAACTCGTGACCCGACTCGGTCGCCGAAAACATCACACGAGTGCCATCCGGAAACCACCGTTCTGCCAGGTTGAAAGCATACTTTTCGATGGGACCCCGATCGAGCTCCCGCATTTCCCCCGCGCCCGTCGGCAAGAGGACCAGCTTGTCGTCGGTCGGAAGGTAGCAAAGTGCCCACTTGCCATCAGGGGAGAGCGCGAGGGCGCGTCCGTCTCCAAGCCGTATCGCGGGCTCGCCAACCTTTCGGAAATAGACGGAACCACCGGGTCCCCCGCCATCCCCGATCTCGCCGAAGAGAACGCTCGCGCCGTCGTCCGACACGCCAGCCAGCCAGGATGTGCCGAGCCACGTAAGCAGCCGCTCGCCGCCCACACCGGAATTGCACGCAATGTCCAGCTGCTCGGTTGTTCGAATCATCAGCAGACGTTTCCCATCTGGCGAGACATCTGCAAGCCTCAGGTCGCCGAGAAATGTCGCGACGCGTCGTTCGACCCCCGACAGTGTCACTGCCCACAGGACGGTACTGCTGGCCTCGCGACGCATGAAGTAGACCTCGCGACCGTCCTTTGACCACGCAAGACCCCAAAAATCCACTCCATCGGAGGTTAGTACCGTCCTGTGTCCGCCCAGGTCCAGAACCGATAGTGTGTTTGACTCGAACTCTTCGATAAGCGCTATGTGGTCTCCTGTGGGTGAAACACGAAAATCACCCACGGCGCGCAACTCCTTGGGAAGCGTGTAAAGAACGGTACCAATCGGGCACTCGACTCGCGCCCGTCCATCGGTAACAAATACGCCGGCGAGGTTCTTCCCGTCGACAGTCCAGTCAGCCTGATAGGTGTCCTTGGCAAGTTCGCGCGGGGTATTGCCGGTGATCGACACGCGGGCAAGCGTCCCAAATCCATTCTCGCCTGCCGTCACATAGGCGATTTCGCCAGAGCCCGAGACCGAGCAGAGTCGACCTGGCGGAAAGCCAAGTGATCGCGACTCGACGCTGTCCGTGCGACCAAGATAGAGTTCGGTCGGGCCGCCGTCCCACGCTGCGCTGTAGACGATGGTCTGGCCGTCCGGAGTGAATCGCGCACTTTGGAATGGAATCGACCCCCGTCGAAAAGTGATCTGCCGTATTGTCGGCTCGAAGTGGGATTCACTCCCCGTCCGGAAGATGCGATATGCGCCAAGACCAGCCGCGACAATCACGACGACCGCAGTTCCCCAAAGCGCATATCGAGGCCATCGCCACTGTCGGTGAGGTGTGGCCGCAACTGCAACCTTTGCGCCTGAAAGTGTCGACAGCTCCCCAAGCGCAAAACACAGATCCCGCGCCGTCTGGAACCTCTCGTCCGGGTTCTTCTCCAGACAATGCAGCATCGCCCGCTCGAGACTCGCGCCCACAGCCGGGTTGATCTCCGAAGGCGGTGCCGGCTCCTCGTTGATGATCACGTTCATCGTCTCGGCCCGCGACCGCCGATCGAACGCGCGCTGTCCCGTCACCAGCTCGTACAGGATCACCCCCAGGCTGAAGATGTCCGACCGGTGATCGACCGCCTCGCCCAGCGCCTGCTCCGGCGACATGTACGACGCCGTGCCCATCACCGCGCC